>JBFXFN010000016.1:0-44742 GCA_050179015.1 Methylacidiphilaceae bacterium
AAAACGGAAAAGAGCTTTGCCCTTGCCCCGGGGCAAGGGCAAGAACCCCAAAGTAAACAAAATGCCCTACCCCTCGTGGTCAGATCACTTGTTCTCAAAGCGGTCAGTTTGACATGTTCTCGACAGTTCTTTTTCGCTCGATAAGTCCTGGAGATCGGGAAGTGGAGGTCCGCTTCGGTGCCAGAGACAGCGAAACTTGCTGGGCGGAGCGGGCAAGGTCGGGGATCCCGCGGAGGCTCCGGAGCGATGGGAAGCGGTCCCTCCGCGGAGAGCGAAATCCCGGTGAGGGCACGAAGCGCTCTGTCCGAACTTGGAAGGAACCCGAGAATGCGGCAACATCACGGTCTCGGTCGTGACAAAGCGGTCATCCATTCGCATCGGCGTCGATCTGGGAGGAACGAAGATCGAACTGCTCGTCCTGGAAGGGGACGCAAGGGAGGTTGCCCGGCGGCGCCTCTCCACTCCAACCGGGGGATACGACGCGATTCTCGAAGCGGTGCGACGGCTCGTGACGGAGGTTGAGGCGGAACTGGGCCTCGATCCGCTGCCCATCGGCGTTGCGTCCCCGGGGACCTTATCGGAACCCGGAGGATTGCTGAAGAACTCCAATACCGTCTGTCTTTGCGGCAGGGCCTTGCGGGCCGACCTGGAGCAGAGGTTGTCCCGGCCCGTCCGCATCGCCAATGACGCAAACTGCTTTGCGCTCTCGGAAGCGGTCGACGGCGCGGCCAAAGGAGAGGCGGTGGTTTTCGGCGTGATCTTGGGAACGGGGGTAGGGGGCGGCCTGGTGATCGATGGGAGGATTCTCTCCGGGGCCAACGGGATCGCCGGAGAATGGGGCCACAATCCCTTGCCTTGGCCTCGACCGGAGGAGCTTCCCGGCCCGAGATGCTACTGTGGAAAGCGGGGCTGCATCGAAACCTTCCTCTCCGGCCCCGGGCTTTCTTCGGACCATGAGAGGGTAACGGGAAAGCGGTTGAGACCCGAGGAGATTGTTCGGGGCGCCGCCTCCAACGATTCCGCCTGCGAGGCCTCGCTCCGGCGGTATGAGGATCGTCTGGCCCGCGGTCTTGCGCACGTGGTCAACCTGTTCGATCCCGGCGCGATCGTGCTTGGAGGAGGGCTTTCCAACCTGGAAAGGCTCTATAGCAGCGTCCCTTCCCTCTGGGGCCGCTGGATCTTTTCGGAGTCGATCGTCACTAAGCTCCTAGCACCCCGTCATGGAGATTCGAGCGGGGTCCGGGGAGCGGCCCGCCTCTGGGAGGCGGCGGGTCCGCCATTTCCTTAGAGTGGGTCGGCCGCTCAGAGCCAGGAACGCACCAGGCGGAGCAGACGCGCGGTCGAGGAGTCGTGCGGATGGCGCGCGGGCTCGCCGCTTAGCTCGGGCAGGAGAACCTGTGCGAGCTGCTTGCCCAGCTCGACTCCCCACTGGTCGAAGGAGTCGATGTTCCAGATGGTCCCTTGGACGAAGATCTTGTGCTCGTAGAGAGCAATCAGGCTGCCCAGGGTGCGGGGCGTGAGCTTGCGGAAGAGGAAGGTGTTGGAAGGACGGTTCCCTTCGAAAGTCCGGTGCGGGATGAGCCGGGCGATCTCGTCCGCGGCCAACCCGGTCGCCTCCATCTCATCGCGCACCTCGCCTGCGGTCTTGCCTCGCAACAGAGCTTCGGTTTGCGCCAGGCAGTTGGCCAGCAGCATCCGGTGATGCTCGTCCGAAGGTCCCAAGGGATTGTGGCTCTGGGCGGGCACGAGGAAATCGGCAGGCACCAGCTTGGTACCCTGATGGAGGAGTTGGAAAAAGGCATGCTGCCCATTGGTTCCCGGCGCGCCCCAGAGGATGGGTCCCGTAGTCACGGAGACGGGTGTCCCATCCTTTTGGACATGTTTCCCGTTGCTCTCCATGTCCGCCTGCTGCAGATAGGCCGGGAGAAGGGCCAGGTACTGATCGTAGGGAAAGACCGCATGGGTCGAGGCCTGGAAGAAGTTGTTGTACCAGATGCCGAGAAGTCCCATGAGGACCGGGATGTTCTTCTCGAGAGGGGTCGTGCGGAAATGCTCGTCCACCGCGTGCGCACCGGCCAGCAGCTCCTCGAAATGATCCATGCCGATGGCCAGGACGATCGAGAGGCCGATCGCCGACCAGAGAGAGTAGCGGCCGCCGACCCAATCCCAGAAGGGGAACATGTTTTTCTTATCGATTCCAAAGGCGGTCACCGCCTTCTCATTGGTCGAGATCGCCACGAAATGCTTGGCCACCGCCGCGGGATCGTTCGCTTTTTCGAGGAGCCACGCGCGGGCGGATCGGGCGTTGGTGAGCGTTTCCAGGGTGCCGAAGCTTTTGGAGGAGATCAGGAAAAGCGTCGTCGCCGGATCGAGGCCGCGCAGAGCTTCCATGAGGTGAGTGCCGTCGATGTTGGAAACGAAGTGGAGCCGAAGAGAGCCGTGGTAAGGGCGAAGCGCGTGAGTCACCATCACCGGTCCGAGATCGGATCCGCCGATGCCGATGTTCACGACGTCGCGTATCGGCTGGCCCGTGAATCCGCGCCATCGTCCCTCCCGGACGGCTTCGCTGAACTGCCTCATCTGATCGAGAACGGTGTGCACCTCGGGCATCACGTCTTTCCCATCGGTAACGACGGAGCTGCCGCGAGGGCTGCGGAGGGCGGTGTGGAGGACCGCACGCCTCTCGGACACATTGATCTTTTCCCCCGCGAACATCTTTTGGATCCAGAGCGGCAGCTCCGCCTGCCGGGCGAGTTCCAGCAAGAGTTCGAGGGTTTCGCTCGTGATTCGATTCTTCGAGTAGTCGAAGACGATCTCCTCGACGGAGAGGGAAAACCGTTCGGAGCGCTCCGGATCTTCCCGGAAGAGATCGCGCAGATGGAGCGGGCTGATCTTGGCGTAGTGCTCTTGAAGCTTCTGCCAGGCGGGTAGGGAAGAAGGAGATCTCATGGGATTTGGATGGTTTGGTCGGATGCGAACAGGGGTTATCCGGTTCGTGGAATCGCCCGGTTGGGACCGAGCTCCTCGGCGCCAACCATTCGGGAAAGGTGCCGATCAGGCGAGTCTGTAGCAGGCCGAGGCCGCCCGAAGCAAGACGATTCCGCTTCGTGTGAGGGGAAAAGGTGAGCTGCTTTCCTGGAAGCAGCGGCCTTGCGTTCGACAGGGCGCTTTGCCATGCTTCCTCGCAGTAGCTGGGCAAGGAACGGGGCGGCTTTTTGGGCTCGCCCCGGCCGCATCCCGGTAGGCGATTCTCGCCGTCTCGTCGCTCCCCTCATGGTGGTGGACGCCGGGCGGAGCTTGGGCCGGAATGGCAAGAGAGGGCGGATCCGCCGAAAAGAGCGCCTGAGTGGCGAGAACGAGTCATAGAACATGCGCATTCCCCTATCCACGTATCGGGTTCAACTGCGGAAGGAGTTCGGATTCGAAGCCTTGGAGTCTCTGATCGACTATCTCCAGGAACTGGGAATCGGGGATATCTACGCTTCGCCCATTACGCGGGCGCGGATCGGGAGCAGCCACGGATACGACGTCGTCGATCCATGCGAGCTGAATCCAGAGCTGGGCTCCCCCGAAGCCTTTGCCCGCCTTGCGGAGAAGGTGCGGGAACGGCAGATGGGCTGGCTCCAGGACGTGGTCCCCAACCACATGGCTTACGACAAGGAAAACCGGTTCCTGATGGACGTCTTTGAAAACGGTCCCCATTCCGAGTTTTACGAATTCTTCGACATCGAATGGAACCATCCCTATCCGACGCTTCGGGGACGGGCGCTCGCGCCTTTCCTGGGCCCCCATTATGGCGAGGCGCTGCAAAACGGCGAGATCCGCCTCTCCTTTGAAAAAGGCGCCTTCTGGGTCTCCTACTTCGATCACCGCTTCCCGCTCTCCATCGAAAGCTACGGAACGGTTCTCGCGCAGGTGCTGCAGCAGATCCGCAGCCGGCTGGAGCGCCGGGATCCCGACTATCTCAAGCTTCTCGGGGTCATCTATACCGTTCGGAATCTGGCGGCCGCAGAGAGCCGCGAGGAGAGGATCGAGCAGACGATCTTCGTGAAGAGCGTTCTGGAGGATCTCTATCAGAAGAACGGTTTCGTTCGGACCTCCCTGGACCGGAGCCTGGAGATGTTCTCTCCATCCAGTCCCAACGCGCAGTCGCTGGCGCTCTTGGATCAGCTCTTGTCCGAGCAGCACTTCCGCCTAGCTCACTGGCGGGTGGCTTCGGAGGAAATCAACTACCGGAGATTTTTCACAGTCAACGACCTCATCTCGGTGCGCATCGAGCGGGAAGAGGTCTTCGAGCGCGTCCATCGCCTGATCCGCCGTCTGGTTGAAGAGGGGAAGATCACCGGGATTCGGGTCGATCACATTGACGGACTCTACCGCCCGCGCGCCTATCTCGACTCCTTGCGGGCGGCGCTTCCTAACACCTATACCGTCGTGGAGAAGATCCTCCGCTTCGGAAGGGAAGATCTGCCGAAGGATTGGCCGGTCGAAGGAACGACCGGGTACGATTTCCTCGCCATGACGACCCAGCTCTTCTGCCCCAAGAAGAACGCCGGGGCCTTCACACGCTGTTATGAGGATTTCACCAGGCTGGAGCAGAGTTATGGCAGGCTCTTGCGCGAAAAGAAGCGCTTTGTCATCGGGCGACGGTTGGCAGGCGATCTCGACCGCATCGCCCTGATGATGCACTCGCTCTGTGCCCGACTCTGGTTCGGACCGGACGTGACGATCTACGCAATTCGCAGAGCCCTGGTCGAAGCGCTCTCCTGCTTCCCGGTCTATCGTTCCTATGTCGACGCCGAAGGGCCGAGTCCCGAGGATCGGAGATGGATTGATGAAGCGATTGACACGGCGGAGGAGAATCTGCCCCAGCTGAAGACCGAACTTGAGTTCATCCGGCGTTTTCTCCTTGGAGACATGCCGCATGCTCTCACCGAGGAGGATCGAGCCCAGGCGCTCGACTTCGTCCTCCGGTTTCAACAGTTAAGCGGACCCTTGATGGCCAAGGGATTGGAAGATTGCCAGTTCTACGTTTACAACCGGCTGCTCTGTCTCAACGAGGTCGGCAGCGATCCCTCCTGCTTCGGGATCGGCCCGGAGGAATTTCATCGCTTCCTGAGAGATCGCTGGCTCCGCTGGCCGCACGCGCTCAACGCCACGATGACCCACGATGCGAAGCGGGGAGAGGATGCTCGCGCTCGATTGAGCGTGCTGGCCGAGCTTCCCGAGGAATGGGCGCTTCTGCTCGCCAGATGGAGCAAGATCAATGCGGGAAAGAAGTTCAAGCTCGGCGATCTTCTTGTTCCGGACACCAATGCGGAGTACGCCATCTACCAGGCTCTCCTGGGAGGTTGGCCGTGGAGGAGCGAGGAGGTGGACGAGTTCCGCGAGAGGTTCAAAGCCTACTTCATCAAGGCAAGCCGGGAGGCGCGGAGCTTTTCCGGATGGCAGAACCCGAACCGCGCCTACGAGGAGCGGTGCTGCGCCTTTCTCGACCGGATCCTCGATTGGGACGAGGGAAAGGAGTTCCTCGCGGAGTTCCTCCCCTTTCAGCAGAAGATCGCCCGCTATGGGGCGTACCACTCGCTTTCGCAACTCCTCCTCAAGGTAGCGGCGCCGGGAGTTCCCGACTTTTATCAGGGAACGGAGCTTTGGGATCTCTCCTTCGTCGATCCCGATAATCGCAGACTCGTCGATTTCGAGGTGCGCCGCAAGATGCTCGACGAGATCCGGCGGGAGGGAGGCCGGCAGGAGTACCGCAGGGAACTTCTTGAGCACCCGGAGGATGGAAGGATCAAGCTCTTCCTCGCCCACAAGTCCTTGCAGGCGCGGCGGCTTTTTCCCGAACTCTTTCGCTCGGGCAGTTACGAACCGGTCGACTTTTCGGGCGCGAAACGGGAGCACGCCTTCGGCTTTCTGCGCTCCTGGGGGACGCAGCACCTGATCACGATCATTCCCCGGTTCATCACCGAGCTCTCCTCCCCGATGGATGCGCCGATCGGCTCGGCGGCATGGAGCGATACCTCGGCCGTACTCCCCGAGTCGTTTGCCGGATCGTGGCGCTGCGCACTGACCGGAAACCAGCGTCGATGGGAGGGACGAGTTCCGTTAGAGGAAGCGATGGCCGAGCTTCCCGTCGCTCTTTGGATCGCGGAAGGCTGATCCCTCGGTGCTTCGGCGAAAGTCGCGAGAAAGAATGGCCGCAGCAGATTCCGCCAGGGCGGAGGGCGGAGCCGGCTACGCCGCTCCCGAGCCTGGTCCGGCGGCATAGACGAGCACGCTTTGGGGGGCCAGGAGGAAGAGCTCTCCCGGTTCCAGGCGGCTTGGGCCGACCGCTCCCGTTCCCAACCACCGAGGCTCTTCGGTGTCGAGGATCTTCTCTGCGGCGGGCCGGTCGGGAGTCTTGGTGACGGAAATGGGCTGCCGGGAGAAGTTGAAGAAGCCTTCCAGGAACGATTCCCCGCTGCTTCGTCGAAGCCGGACCAGCCCGGTTCCTTCGTCGGCATCGCAGCTGGTTTCGATCGCCGGGTGGGGCAGGAGGATGGGAAAGCGGCGGCGGAGGGTGAGGAGCTCCCGGTGGAGCTCCCAAAGGACGCCGTGGCTTCCTGAATGGCGGAGATCCCACTGAAGAACCGCGGAAGAAAAGGTCGACTCGGCCGCCGGGTCGGGGATCTCCTCCCCCGCAACATCGTGGAAGGCGGCGAACTCCCGCTTTCTGCCGTTTCGCACCGCTTCGATAAGCTCCGGGTCTTCGTGATCGACGAAGTAGGGGAAGGGCCGGCGCTCTCCATATTCCTCGCCCATGAAGAGTAGAGGAAGAAAACCCGAAAGGAGAACCGAGGCGGCCGCCAGCTTCTGGGAGGGGAAATCGACTAGGTCGGCCATGCGGTCTCCGTGGGCGCGGTTGCCGACCTGATCATGATTCTGAGCGAAGACCACGAGCTGTTGCCGCTGGATTCCGGTCGGAGGGGCGCCGTGGCGCCGTCTCCGATAGGCGGAGTAGCGGCCATCGAGGACATATCCCTGAGCAAAAGCCTTAGCGAGGTCCCCGGCGCCGTGAAAATCGAGGTAATAAGCGTGCCTTTCGCCGGTCAGCAGTCCATGGAGGGCATGATGGAAGTCGTCGCACCACTGGGCGGGAAGTCCGAGGCCGCTCGGCCTAGGTCGCACCAGGCGCGGGTCATTGCGATCGGTTTCCGCAAAAAGCAGAAAGGGTCGGCCGGCCGTGGCTTCCCATTCGCGAGTCCGCAGGGCCAGCTCTTCGAGGAAGGGAAAGGCCGACTCGTCGTGGATCGCGTGGATCGCATCGAGGCGGAGGGCGTCGATGTGGAACTCGGTAAACCAGCGCCGTGCATTTTGGAAGAAGTAGCCGCGGACCTCGTCGCACTCCTCGTCATCAAAGTTGATCGCGGCTCCCCAAGGGGTCCGATAGTTGTCGGTAAAGTAGGGGCCGAACTGGGAGAGGTAGTTGCCCTCGGGTCCGAGGTGGTTGTAGACCACGTCGAGGACCACCGCAAGCCCGGCCTCATGGCAGGCATTGACCAGGGTTTTGAGACCGGAAATCCCGCCGTAGGACGTTTGAACGGCGAAGGGGTAGGCGCCATCGTAACCCCAATTGCGCCTGCCCGGGAATTGGGCGACGGGCATGAGCTCGACGGCGCGAATCCCCAGCTCGCGGAGCTCGGCTAACCTCGGAATAACCGCGGCGAAGCTCCCTTCGGGGGTAAAGGTTCCCACATGAAGCTCATAGAGAACGTATTCGGGCAGGGCGATGCCTTTCCAGGAATGATCTGTCCAGGGGAAGGAATCGTCGACGATCTGGGAAGGCCCGTGAACCCCTCGGGGTTGGCATCGGGAGGCCGGGTCCGGAAACTCCCGGTCCCCGTCCAGGCGGTAGCGATAGAGCCACCCCGGCCGGGCTCCGGGCACGAAGGCGGTCCAGTAGCCGGCTCCCTCTTTCTCCATTGGATGGAAGCGTTGGACGGGTTCTACAAGGGAAAGCTCGCAGCGGGAACGGTGCGGAGCCCAGACGCAAAAGCGGCATCCGTCAGGGGTGGGGAATGCTCCTTGATCCATGAGTCCGTATAGTTTTCCGGTTCGGATGGCTCCGACTCGGGAGCGGAGCTTTCCGATCAGGCCAAATCCCCGATGATCGGTTCGAGGAACTCCCCGGGCGGCAGCGGCTCGGGGGGCCGCTCTCCTCGAAAGAGGGCGCTTGTGTGCCCCGCCAAGACGTAGGTTTCCCCGCCGGTCAACCGCTCGGGGGGCGAGTCGGGCTTGTCGGTGTCAAGGATCCGTTCCCAGGACAGGCTCTCGCGCCTCTTGGGGAGCACAAAGGGGACCGGGTCCTCCGCGGCGTTGAAGAGAATCAGCATCGAGCTCCCCTCGACCGGGCTGCCGAACTCGTCTACGACGTCCGTCAAGTCGCCGGAGAGGCGCACGCCGAGACATTTACCCGAAGGATTGGTCCATTCGGATTCGGTCATCGGATTTCCGGATGGGCCGAACCAGACGACGTCACGGATCTCGGAGCCGCGGATGCCTCTCCCTTGAAAGAAGCGGCGCCGTTGGAAGACCGGCTCTTTGCGCCGAAGCCAGATGAGCTTTTGCACGAGCTGGACGAAAAAGAGCTTCTCCTTCGTCAGATCCCAATTGAGCCAGGAAAGTTCGTTGTCCTGGCAATAGGCATTATTGTTTCCCGCTTGGGTACGACAGAACTCGTCTCCCGCTTGCACCATAGGAACGCCTTGCGAAGTGAGCAGCGTCAACCAGAAATTGAGCTTCTGTTTCGTTCGAAGGGCTAGGATCTTGGGATCGTCGGTGGGACCCTCCACGCCGCAATTCCAGCTCCAATTGGCATCGGTGCCGTCCCGGTTTCCCTCCCCATTGGCCTCGTTGTGCTTCTGCTCGTAGGAGACCAGGTCGTAGAGGGTGAAGCCGTCATGGCATGTGATGAAGTTGACGCTCGCGTAGGGACGCTTTCCGCTTGCTTCGTAGAGGTCGCTCGATCCGGCGAGCCGGGTGGCGACCGAGGAGACCATCCCTCCTTCCCCCTTCCAAAATTTGCGAATGCTGTCCCGGTACTGGCCGTTCCACTCCGCCCAGCCGACGGGAAAGTTCCCGACCTGATAACCTCCGGGGCCGAGATCCCAGGGTTCCGCGATCAACTTGACGCGGGAAAGGATCGGGTCCTGATGGATGAGATCGAAGAAAGCGGAAAGCCGGTCTACCTCGAAGAATTCGCGGGCCAGACTGCTGGCTAAGTCAAAGCGAAAGCCGTCGACGTGCATTTCGGTGACCCAGTAGCGGAGGCTGTCCATGATGAGCTGCAGCACGCGGGGATGGCGCATGTTGAGGGTGTTCCCGGTGCCGGTGAAGTCGACATAGAATCGTGGATCCTCCGAAGAGAGACGGTAATAGGAGAGATTGTCGATGCCGCGGAACGAGAGGGTGGGCCCCAGGTGATTTCCCTCGGCCGTATGGTTGTAGACGACGTCGAGGATCACCTCGATGCCGTGAAGGTGAAGGGAGCGGACCATCGACTGGAACTGTTCGGTCTGGTTTAGGCTGCAGTGGGGAACGGCGAAGCGGGAGTCGGGCGCAAAAAAAGCGATCGTGTTGTAGCCCCAGTAGTTGGTGAGGTGCCCTTCGATCAGGGCCCGCTCGTCGACATGATGGTGCACGGGCAGGAGCTCGATCGCGGTGACACCGAGCTCCAGGAAGTAGCGGATCATCTCGTCGTGGGCCAGGCCCAGAAAGGTGCCCCGGAGCTCCGGTGGGATCTTGGGATGGAGCTTAGTGAGGCCCTTCACGTGCGCCTCGTAAATGATGGTCTTATGCCAAGGAATCTGTGGGAGGCGGTCGTTTCCCCAGGGAAAGGCGGTGTGCGCGACGACGCGCGCCAGCGGAACAAAGGAGCCGTCGTCCCTTGAATCAAGGGCGAGATCCTCTTCCGGATGGCCGATCGGGTATCCGAAAAGAGCGTCGTCCCATCGGAGATCCGCGCCGATTTCCTTGGCGTAGGGGTCGAGGAGCACCTTGTTGGGATTGAAACGGTGGCCGAGGGAGGGCTCGTAGGGTCCATGAATCCGGTAGCCGTAGAGCTGTCCCGGCAGCATCCCGGGAATGTAGATATGCCAGACCTCGTCGGTCGGTTCGGAGACGGGAATCCGTTGCGTCTCCCGCCTCTCCTCGGAAAACAGGCAGAGTTCGACTTTTTGCGCGCCCGCCGAAAAGAGGGCGAAGTTCACTCCACGGCCGTCCCAGGAAGCACCCAGAGGATAGGGATTGCCCGGTAAAAATCGATCAAACATAGAAATGGTAGTGTAGCGCTGCTTTGAGGAACCGGAGCCGGGTCTCCGTGGCCGCCGGCTCCCAGCGCAGCGCGAAATCTAGCTCGGAAAGACCGCGCTCCACAAGGCAAAAACCGAGGAGGCGCGATTCTTCTTCCTTGGAAGATGGGCAGCAGGCAGCGTCTCCCATGGCTTCGCGGTAGCTGCGCCAGAAGGCGTGGCTCAAATAGAACCACCAGCTTTCCGCTGCGGTCTGCATCCGCGGGAGATCGGCTTGGGCCAAGCTCCCGTTACGCACGAGCGCCGCAAACGCAGCGGCATAGAGGGAAGAGATGAGGCTGGCGACATCCCGATGAGCGGGACGCTTGAACCGCCTCTCGGAGAGGGGCCGGTAAAATTCGCCTTCGAAGTCGGCGAGCACGAAGTCCTTGCCGGTGAAGCGCAACCGCCCGAGATGATAATCTCCGTGAACGCGAATTTTCGTAGCTCGGATCGCTGGGCCGAGAAAGGAAGCGAGGGCTTTTTCCACCGGGTCGCCGAGAGTCTGCCATTCCCGGCGTTTGGCTTCGTCCTGGCCGAGGACGAACATCCGGCTGACGCGCCGGTGGCTCTCTAACGCCACTTGGAATAGCGAGCGTTGGGCCCAAGGGGTGAACGCTTCCGGGGAAAATGCGGGGTCGGTCGTCGGGGTGGCCAGGGATCGATGCATTTCCGCCGTGCGCCTGCCCAGGAGGCGTACCTGCTCACAGAAGACCCCTTCCACCAACTGGGCCTGCTCGCAGGGCCAACTTTCCGGGGGGACGGTCAGCAGGTGCGAAAAGTCGACTGAAGTGGACCCTTGGCCCAATGCTCTCTCGAAGAATCTGTTCCCGGCGTCGAGGGCGAGGCTCCAGCCGTCGGTTTCGATGGGAGGAAATTCTTGAAGGAGCGCAAGCGCAATGACTCCCCCCTGCCGCCGATGAAGATCCAGGGTGCCCGCGTATCGGGGGACGAACGGCGAAGGCCGGTATTCCCCCAAGTAGCGGGCCATCTCGACGTCCGGATTGGGGCCCTCCTCAAGCTCCAAATAGCATCTAAGGGCGAACCGCTTCTCGTAGAGTACCGTCCGGCTCTTCCTGGCATCGGGAAGGATCTCGGACTCGCTGGGCAGCTCTCCCTTCCGGCGGAGATCCTCTAGGTAACCGGCGGGCCGTGCCTGGATGACTGCGGTCTTTAACGAGAGTCGTCGGCGGGAAGCCAGCCAATCGAGCACCCAGGCACGGAAGGCCGGATCGAGGAATGCGTCGATCAGAACGCCGGTCTTTCCGTCCCGATCATACTGGGCGAAGACCTTCTGCGGCTCCTTCTGGAGAAGGCGATCGGCCTCTGCACCTTCGATGGGAAGCCATCCGCAGAAGGTGAGTCCGGCTTCTCCTTCGGAGTAGGAGAGACGAAAGAGAACGGCTTGCACGGGTTCCCCCAAGGAGCGGAGAGCCTCGAGCTCGACCGCGTCCTCCGCGACGGCCTGGGTGAGTTTCCGGGGAGAACGGGCAGACCAGCGCTCGTGGAGGAGGGCGTCGGAGAGAGCATCCCCGGCAAAGGCTCGTCCCCGTTCGGAGAGCCAAAACTCGGGAGTCGGCGGCTCCGGCAGCATCGCGATCCTTTCCCGCGAGGTCGAAGGCGTCGCGGTGGGGGGATGGAGCTCGAGCCAGAAGTGACCGTAGGGTCCCAAGGTGAAGGCATACGGCCGGTCGGTGATTTCCGGAAAGCGCGTGCGCCCGAAAACCTCTTCGGGAACCGACCCCAGGAAGGTTGAGAGCGGAAGCTGCGCCACCTGGCTGAAACGGGAGAGGTTGATGACCACGAGAATCTTCTGCTCCCCATCGGAGCGGAGGAACGAGAGCACCTTCGGGTTTTGGGAGTGAACAAACTGCAGGGTTCCCCGGCGAAAGGCCGCGAAGCGCTGGCGCATCGCAATGACCCGGCGCGTCCACCAGAGAAGGGAAGAGAGATTGTTCTCCTCGAGCTCCGCATTGATGGTCTCGTAATGGTATTCCGGATCGATGATCACCGGGAGGTAGAGCTTCTGGGGATTGGCGCGGGAAAAGCCGGCGTTCTTATCGGCGCTCCACTGCATCGGGGTCCGCACGCCGTCGCGATCCCCAAGGTAGATATTGTCGCCCATGCCGAGCTCATCGCCGTAATAGAGGATCGGTGTGCCGGGCAAGGAGAAGAGGAGGATCATGAGAAGCTCGATCTTCCTCCGGTTGTTTTGCAGCAGAGGAGCCAGGCGGCGGCGGATGCCGAGATTCAAGCGGGCGCGCCGTTCTTTGGCATAAACCCGGAACATGTAGTCCCGCTCTTCGTCCGTGACCATCTCGAGCGTAAGCTCGTCGTGGTTGCGGAGAAAGGTAGCCCAGCGACAGCCCGCCGGGATCTGCGGGGTCTGCTCCAGGATGTCAACGATCGGATACCGCTCCTCCATGTGCATCGCCATGAAGAGCCGGGGCATGACCGGGAAATGGAAAGCCATATGGCACTCGTCGCCATTGCCGAAGTAGGCCGCCGCATCGTCGGGCCACTGGTTGGCCTCCGCCAGCAGCATCCGGTTGGCATAGCGGCTGTCGATGTAGCGGCGAAGCTCCTTAAGGAAGGCGTGGCTCTCCGGGAGGTTTTCGCAGCTGGTTCCCTCTCGTTCGAAGAGGTAGGGAACGGCATCGAGGCGGAGCCCGTCGACCCCCAGGCCCAACCAGAAGTCGAGCACCGCCAAGATTTCCTTTCGGACCTCGGGGTTGTCGTAGTTCAGATCGGGTTGATGGGAATAAAAGCGGTGCCAGAAGTAGGCTCGAGCCGCCGGATCCCAGGACCAGTTCGAGCTCTCGAAATCCTGAAAGATGATTCGAGCATCCTTGTAGCGATTCGGGGTCTCGCTCCAAACGTAGTAGTTCCGCCAGCGGCTCTTGGCGGGAGCCCGGCGTGCCCGTTGGAACCAGGGGTGCTGGTCGGACGTGTGGTTGAGGACAAGCTCGGTGATCACCCGGATTTCCCGGCGATGGGCTTCTTCCAAGAAGCGCACGAAATCCCGCAGTGTTCCATAGTTCGGATGAACGCCGCAGTAGTCGGCGATGTCGTAGCCGTCGTCGCGCAGCGGCGAGGGATAGAAGGGCAAAAGCCAGATTGCCGTGATGCCGAGTTTTTTCAGGTAATCGAGTCGGTCGACGAGGCCGACGAAGTCGCCGATCCCATCCCCGTTCCCGTCGGCAAAGGCTTTGACATGAACCTCGTAGAGAATGGCATCCATCCACCAGAGTGGAGGAGGCTCGACGAGAGGGGCGGCCAGGATTCCACGGCGCTTGCGCCTTCGGGGTGGAGAGGGGAGGGCCAGTCTACTTTCCATACAGGCAAAATACTATCTCTTCTGGGGAATCGCGGTCGATCGTTCTCAGATTGGTGCTGCATTTGTGCCAAAGAGCAAGCGCTTTGGCGGGGGTTCTGGGCGGGATCGATCCCTGGGAACCGCTCGATTGAACGGGTGTCGTGCTTGTTCACAAATCGTGGAGCACTCGCGGCGGACGGGCGGCTCGAAGGGCATTTCCGATGGCGAGGACATCGATCAATTCCTGCGCGATCGCCCCCTCCACCGGGGTCAGCCCGCCGCCTGCGGCGATGACCATCCCGCCGAGGCTGAGCAACATGCCGCCCACGGCGCTTTGCAGCGCGATCCTGCGCATGCGGCGGCTGATATGGAGGAACTCGTCGACCTTGCGAAGGGAGTTCTCCAAGGAGACGACGTCGGCAGCTTCCGCCGTGACGTCGGCATGTTGGCCGATCGCCATCCCGACGGTGGCTGCCATCATGGCCGGAGCGTCATTGATGCCGTCGCCCACGTAGAGGGTCTTGTTCCTGGCCGTCTCCGCCCGCACCAGGGAGAGCTTTTCTTCCGGCGTCTGGCTCGCGTGAATCTCCCCGATTCCGACCTCTTCGGCAAGATAGCGGACTTCGGATTCGCGGTCCCCCGATACGAGAATCGTCCGGCGGAACTGGTGTTGCGGTCCCAAATGAGCCACAAAAGAACGGCTTTCGCTGCGCGGAGCATCCCTGAAGCGGAGAGTAGCGGCACATTGGCCTTCAATCCAAACTACGCACCCGAGGCCTTCCGTGGAATGGAGTGGATTTGCCTGGCCGATCTCCGCCGTGATCGGGGAGCGGCCGGTGATCCGGATCGACCTTCCATCGACAAGGCCGGTCAGCCCTTGACCGGGCGGCTCGCTTACCTCCGAGGCATCGGGGATGGCGATCTCTTCCTTTTGGGCGGCGGCGAGAATGGCGCGGGCGAGCGGATGCTTCGAATAGCGTTCGATGCCGGCTGCAGCCGCGAGCACCTCCCGGCGGGTGAAGCCGATTCCGACGGTCAGGTCGGTAAGACGAGGCTCCCCATAAGTGAGGGTGCCGGTCTTGTCGAAAAAAGCGGTTCGGCACTCGGTCGCTTGCTCCAGGGCCGCCGGGGTTCTCACGATGAGCGATCTGCGCGCGCAGAGAGAAATGGCACCCAGGATGGCGACGGGAATGGCGAGGATGAGCGGGCAGGGCGTAGCGATCACTAGTACGGCGAGAAAGCGGATCGGCTGGCCGGTGAAAAGCCAGGTGGCTCCGGCCAGGACGAGCGCGAGCGGCGTGTAGTAGACAGCGAGGGTGTCCGCGAGACGGCGAAGCCGAGGGCGCTCCTGTTCGGCCCGCGCCATCACGGCCATGATCTTTGCGTAGCGGGAGTCCGACGGGAGACGGGTGGTCCGCACCGTGAGCGCCGACTCCCCATTGAGTGCTCCCGAGATGACCGCAGCCCCCCGGGTCTTCCTTATCCGGAAGGGCTCGCCCGTCAAGTAGGCCTCGTCCATCTGGCCATGGCCTTCGACGACTAGGCCGTCGACCGGACAGGTCTCGTGTGGATAGACGGCGAGCAGGTCGCCGATGCGAACGTCGGAGAGGAGGATGTCCTCCAACCCGGACGGCCCCTTGCGGTGGACGATCGAAGGCATCCGCTTGGCCAGCGCGCGCAAGACCGAAGAAGCCCGCCCCATGGCAAAGCTTTCCAGGAACTCTCCCCCGGTGAGCATGAGCACGATGATCGAGCCGGCGAGGTATTCCCCGAGGAAGAGAGAGGCGAGGATCGAAACTCCTGCGAGCAGATCCGCTCCGAACTCCCCTCGAAAGAGCTTGGTTCCCAGCTCGTAGACGAGGGGAATGCCCCCCAGCGCGAGCGCGAGCAAGAGAGGGGCATTGGAGAGGCCGGGCCGCGCTCCAAGGGCAAACCGGAGGAGCAGGTGAAGGGCGATCGCAGCAAGCGTCGAGAGGGCGATCATCCCCTTTTGATGGCGGAGAAGCCAGGACGCTACCGGGAGTGATTTCGCACGATCCAAGCGATCCAAGGAGAGGCGCAGCTTCACCAAGACTCTCCCTGCGAAGCGATCCGCCGCCGTCGCCGATCGGGGATCTCTCCACCGGAAGCGGGAGTCGGGCTTCCCGAAGGCTCGCGCTTTTCGCGGTCTCGCTCCACCCATGTGTAGAGCGTGGGCAGGAGGAGCAGGGAAAGCACGGTGGAAGAGAGGATGCCTCCAATCACGACGAGAGCGAGCGGCCGCTGGACTTCTGCGCCCGCGCCCTGCGCGAGAGCCATCGGAAGAAAGCCGAGGCTCGCCACGGCGGCGGTCATCAGTACGGGCCGCAGGCGGATCTTGCAGCCTTCCCAGACAGAGTCCCGGACCGACCTTCCTTCGCTACGCAGTTGGTTGAAGAAGGAGATAAGCACGAGGGAAGCGAGAGTGGCGATGCCGGAAAGAGCGATGAAGCCCACGGCAGCGGAGAGGCTGAAGGGAAGGCTCATGAGCCGGAGGGAAAAGATACCGCCTGTTGCCGCAACGGGAACGCTGACCAGCACAAGAATGGTCTGTCGCAGACTGCCGAGGGCGGTGTAGAGGAGGAAAAAGATGAGCAAAAGCCCTGCGGGAATGATGAAGGCGAGGCGGGCTTGCGCACGAACGAGGTTCTGGTATTGGCCGCCGAACTCGAGAAAGTAGTCCGGCGGGGGATGCAGAGCCCGGAGAATCCGGGCGCGCGCTTCATGGACGAAGCCCTCGAGATCGCGACTGCCGAGGGTCACTTCCAATACCTGGTAACGGATTCCATTGCCGCGGTGGATCATGCGGACCCGGTCCCGCACGGTGTAGCCGGCCGCCGCCCCAAGGGGAAGCAGTCCTCCATTCTCGCTGCGCACGGGGAGCTGGAGAACCCGATTGGGATCGCTTCTCTCCACTTCCGGGAGCCGAATCACGATCGGGTAGCGGCGCTCTCCGTCGATCATCGTCCCGACCGGCTCTCCGCCCACGCCCGTAGAGACCGCGCCGTTGATTTCCGCCGACTGGACGATGTATCGCTCCATGGCGTTTCGATCGGGAGTGAATTCCAGGGAAGGAGAGCGTCCGGCCGACTGAAATTCGACCTCGAGGGCGCCGGGAATCGTGCGAAGGATCTCCTGGGTGCGCGAGGCCAGCTCCTCGAGGACATCGTAATCCGGCCCGAACCATTTCACGGCGAGCTCCGCGCGCTGGCCTTCCAGCATGTCGTTGAACCGCATCTCGATCGGCTGCACGAAGAGCATGGTCTGCCCGGGAACGCGCGTCTGCACCTCCCGGGAGATGATCTCGATCAGCCTCTCCCGGTCGATCGGGCGGCCCCGTTCCTTGCGCCACTGCGAGCGGGGGCGGAGCATCATGTAGAGGTCGTTTTCGTTCGGAGGCATCGGATCGGTGGCAATCTCGGAGGTGCCTGTCCGCGAGAAGAGCATCTCGGCCTCGGGAATTTGGGAGAGCAGCATCTTCTCCGTCGACTTTTCGATGGCGACCGATCTTTCCAGGCTGATCGACGGCGCCTTGTAGAATTCGATGGTAAAAGCTCCCTCATCCAGGCGCGGGACAAAAACGGCTCCCATATGGCGAAGGGTCCAGAACGCGAGAGCGAAGGCGGCAAAGGAGCCCGCTACCACAAGAAGCCCGCCCCGGTCGAGGGTCCAGCGGAGCAGCGGGAGATAGGTTCGCCTCGCGAGCCCGACGAGCCACGTTTCCCGACCGGAGGCGTTTCCCCGGATCCAGAGCGTGGCTGCCGCGGGCACATAGGTAAGTGCCAGGAGCAGAGAACCCGAAAGGGCGAGGATTACCGCGAAGGCCATGGGGCGAAACATCTTCCCTTCGATTCCGCCCAGGGAGAGAATGGGGACGTAGACCACGGTGATCACCAGGATGCCGAAGAAGACCGAAGGCCCAACCTGCTCGGCGGCAGAAAGGACCGCCGAAAGTCTCTCGGACGGAGTCAGAGGTCTCCCTAAGCTGCCGGAGCGCCTTGCCAGCTCGCGCAGCGCGTTGTCGACAAGCACGACCGCGCCGTCGACCAGCAGCCCAAAGTCGATGGCGCCGAGGCTCATCAAGTTGGCGGAGATATGCAGCGGACCCATGGCCAGGAGCGCAAAAAGAAAGGAGAGAGGGATCACCGAGGTGACCAAGAGGCTCGCCCGCACGTCGCCGACCAATAGAAAGAGGACGCCGATCACGAGCAGGGCGCCTTCCGCGAGATTCTTTACGACGGTCCGGATCGTCCGTCCGACCAGCTCCGACTGATCATAGAGAATATGGAGGTCGACGGAGGGCGGAAGCCGCTTTCGGATTTCGGCCATCTCTGCTTTCACGCGGCCTGCGACCGCCCGCGCGTTCTCTCCGATCAGCATGAGCACCGTGCCGATCACAGCCTCCTTGCCGTTCACGGTCGCGGCTCCCGTTCGAATGTTGGGTCCGACCGCGACTTGCGCCAGGTCGCCAACCAGCAGCGGGCGGCTGCCTCCGGCATATTTGATCGGCAGCCGCTCGATCTGCTCCGCGCTCTCTACCCGCCCAAGCGAGCGGACGAAGAGCTGCTGGCCCGTCTGGTCGATGACCGCGCCTCCCGCATTTTGCACGTTCTTTCCGACGAGAGCGCCGAGCTCGGAAGCGGTCAAGCCGGCGTGAAAGAGGCTTTCGGTGGTGGGGGAGATGACGATCAGCTTTTCGTAGCCGCCCGTGGTGTTGACGTCGGCAACTCCGGGGATCTTCCGGAGGAGGGGCTTGACGGTGTATTCCTGGAGAAGTCGCAACTCCATGAGCTGCCGCATCTCGCCGAGCGGCACCTCCGCCCCTTCCGGACGGTATTCGAGAGAGTAGTAGAGGATCTCTCCCAAGCCGGTAGACATCGGAGCGAGCGTAGGGCTCAGGTCCCGAGGAATTTTGGCCTGCGCGGAGAGCAGCCGTTCGCCGACGAGCTGCCGGCTCCGGTAGATGTCCGTCCCGTCCCGAAAGATCAAGGTCACCTGGGAGAGGCCGAACTTGGAGAGCGAGCGCATCACGTCGAGCCCGGGAATGCCGGCGAGTTCGACCTCCAGCGGGAAGGTAACGAGCTTTTCGATCTCTTCCGGGGCAAGGGACGGCACGGCGGTGTTGACCTGCACCATTGGGCTCGTGATGTCGGGAACCGCGTCGATGGGCAGGCGTAGAGCCGCCCAGATGCCGAGTCCCAAAAGCATCGCGCAGGCAAAGAAGATCCACTCCCGGCGCCGAACGGCGAAATGGAGGAGGGCGTTAATCATGATCGGCTCTGAACCGCGGCCTTTTCGGCCGGCTACCGCGGATCGGCGGAGCGAGCGGCCCGAATCTCATTCCGAAGCTTTCCATGCGGGGATGGCGGAAGCGAGGCGGGTCCTTCGGCTTCATCCTTCGGGCGAGCGGGGGGTCTTTGCCCCGCGATGGGATTGCGGTGCACGGCCCGCTAGACGGCTCTTTCCCGCTTCGGATCTCTCGTGCCATTGTTCCATCCAGGAGTAGAGGGTGGGCAAGAGGAGCAGGGAGAGGAGGGTGGAGGAGAGGATCCCGCCGATGACGACGGTCGCCAGGGGTCGCTGGACTTCTGCGCCGGCGCCCCGAGCAAGCACCATCGGCAGAAAGCCAAGACTGGCGACCGTGGCCGTCATGAAAATGGGCCGGAGGCGGATCTGGCAGCCTTCCCAGACCGCTTCGCCGACTCCGCGCCCTTCTTCCCGAAGCTGATTGAGAAAGGAGACCAAGACGAGGGCCGCCAGGACCGCGATGCCCGAAAGCGCGATGAATCCGACCGCCGCGGATAAGCTGAAGGGCAGGCCGGCGATTTGAAGCGCGAAGACCCCGCCGGTGATCGCGACCGGAACGCTCAGGAGCACAAGAAAGGTCTGCCGGAACTTGCCCAGCGCCGTATAGATCAGGAAGAAGATCAGGATCAGCGCCGCGGGAACGATCAGCGCCAACCGGGCCTGCGCTCGCAGCAGGTTCTGGTATTGACCTCCGAATTCCAGGTAGTACCCCGGAGGGATCTGGATCGACCGGGAAATCCGATTTTGCGCTTCGCGAACAAAGCCCGCCACATCTCGGCTGCCGAGGGTCACTTGGACCGGCTGGTAGCGAATCCCTCCCGATCGGTGAATGATGCGCACCCGATTCTCCACGCTCGATCTCCCCACCTCTCCGAGCGGTAAGAGCCCTCCCGATTCGCTTCGCACGGGCAGGTGAAGGATCGCGTTGGGATCGGATCTCAAGGTTTCGGGAAGGCGGACTACGACCGGATAGCGCCGTTCGCCATCGATCATCGTTCCCACGGTCTGCCCCGCCATCGAGGTCGCCACCGCGGCATTGATCTCGCCCGCCTCCACCGTGTAGCGGTCCATCGCGGCCCGATCCGGGACAAACTCGAGCGACGGAGATCGGCCCGCAGACTGCATCTGGACGTCGATCGCTCCGGGAATCTTCCGCAAGACCTCGCTGGTCTTCTCCGCCAGGGGTTCGAGCACGTCGAAGTCGGGGCCATACCACTTTGCGGACAGGTCGGCCTTTTCTCCTTCCAGCATCTCGTTGAAGCGCATCTCGATCGGCTGCCCGAAGAGGGTTCCCTGGCCGGGTACACGCATGGCGATTTCGGATTGAATGATCTCGATCAGCCGATCTCGGCTGATCGGCCGTCCCCCCTCTTCGCGCCACTCCTCCGGCGGGCGGAGGATCAAGTAGGTATCATTCTCGTTTTGGGGCATCGGATCGGTGGCGATGTCCGGCGTGCCCGCACGCGAGAAGACTAGGGAGATCTCCGGCACGCGGGAGAGGAGCATCTTCTCGGTCTCCTTTTCGAGCGCCATCGAAGCGGGGAGCCCCATCGACCAGGCTTTGTAGACCATCACGGTGAAGGACCCTTCGTTCAGCCGGGGAACGAAGACCGCCCCCATACGGCTCAAGGAGTAAAGGGAATAAGCGAAAAGGCTAAAGGAGAGTAGCACCACGATGGGGCCTCCCCGGCCGAGGCTCCATCGCAGAGCGGGGGTATAGAGCGCCCGCACCCATCGGATCAGATGGCTTTCCCGATCCTGGAGCCCTTTTCCCAGCCAGAGCAAACCCATCGCTGGCACATAGCTCAGCGCGAGCAGAAGGGAGCCGGAAAGGGCCAAGATGACGGTCAGCGCCATCGGCCGGAACATCTTTCCTTCGATGCCGCCGAGAGCCAGAATCGGAAAGTAGACGACCCCGATGACCAGCACTCCAAAGAAGACCGAAGGTCCGACCTGCTCGGCGGAAGCTAGGAAAGCCGAGTGGCGCTCGGCGGAGGTGAGGGGCCTACCCAGTTGCGTCTGGCGGCGGGCGATCTCGCGGATCGTATTTTCCACGATTACGACCGCGCCATCGACGAGCAAGCCAAAGTCGATGGCTCCCAGACTCATGAGATTAGCGGAAACGTGGAAGGGCCGCATGAGAGTGATGGCGAAGAGAAAGGAGAGCGGAATCACGGAAGCGACGAGCAGGCTGGCCCGAACGTTGGCGATCAGGAAAAAGAGGACTCCTGTGACCAGCAGCGCTCCTTCCGAGAGGTTCCGGATGACGGTGTGGATCGTCCGGTTCACGAGATCGGATTGATCGTAGACGATCCGAAGCTCGACGCCGGGGGGAAGGCGTGCTTGGATCTCCGCCATCTTCGCCTTCGCTCGCTCGGCGACCTTCGAAGCGTTCTCTCCAACGAGCATGAGGACGGTTCCCAGCACCGTCTCCTCGCCGTTGTAGGTGGCAGCCCCGGTACGGATATTCGGACCGACGCTCACGCGCGCGAGATCGCCGACGAGGATCGGCTTCGCCGAGCCTCCATACTTCACCGGCAGCCGTTCGATTTGCGGTAAATCCTCCACCCGGCCGAGCGAGCGGACGAAGAGCTGCTGTCCCGCCTGATCGATGACCGCTCCGCCCACGTTTTCCACGTTCTTCCCAACCAGGGATGCGAGCTCCGAGGCGGTGATGCCGGCATGGAAGAGGCTCTCCGGGTCCGGCTCGATCAGGACCAGCTTCTGGTAGCCTCCGCTCGTGTTCACGTCGGCCACTCCCGGCACCATGCGGAGGAGAGGCTTGACCGTGTACTCCTGAATCAGGCGCAGCTCCATAAGCTGGAGCATCTCCGTGGGAGGCTTCTCCTTCGCGTCCGGCCGGTAGCCGAGAGTGTAATAGAGAATCTCGCCGAGCCCGGTGGCCATCGGGGCGAGCGTAGGCGTGAGATCCCGGGGAAGCTTGGCCGAAGCCGTCAGAAGCCGCTCGCTGACGAGCTGGCGGCTCCGGTAGATGTCGGTTCCGTCGCGAAAGATCATCGTAATTTGGGAAAGCCCGAACTTGGAGAGGGATCGCATGGTCTCCATCCCGGGGATCCCGGAGAGCTCGATCTCCAAGGGGAAGGTCACCAGCTTCTCGATTTCCTCCGGGGCCAGGCCCGGAACGGCGGTGTTCACCTGCACCATCGGGCTCGTGATATCGGGGACCGCGTCGATCGGGATTTGGGAGCCGGACCAGAGGCCGGCAGAGAGGAGCCCGACGACGGCGAAGAGGACCAGTTCCCTCCGGCGGAGGGAAAAGGCCAAGAGTCGCTGGATCATCGTTTGCTCCCGCAACGAGAAAGGCTCCCCAGATTAGCGTAATCGCTTCTCATTCGGAACCCCGGTTGAGCCCCTGACGGAGCGAGAGCTCCAGGAGCCAGAGATCTTCCGCCCCGTGCGAGACCACGAGAGTGCCGGCGGGCGGGTTTCCCACGAAAGCGACGAGTCCCTCGGTCGTGAAAGAGACGGTGATCGCCGTCCGGCGGTAGAACTCGCCATCCTGGACATAGACGAAGTTCCCCTCGGCTGTGGCCAGAAGAGCGCTCCGGGGAACGGCAAGATGAGAGGCATCGCTCCCGAGCGGGGTCGTGAATTCAATCCATGTGCCGACCGGGAAGGCGTTGGTCGGATCGGAGAACTCGATCAGGAGCTCCGCTTGGCCGGTCACCGAGACAAGCTCGCGGTCAATTTGAAAGATCTTCCCGGTCTTCTCGGGCTCCTCCTGCGCCGTCTGGCCCTTGCGGCGCAGCAGGACGCGATTGCCGACCTTGAGCTTTTCCGCCGTTCGAGGATCGATGAAGACCGTGGCGTAAGCGGCGCCCGAACGGGTCGAGCTGCTCGGCTGAGCCCGTTCCGCAGCTGCGCGATAGACCTGCGCGCTGGCGCTGAGTTGGGGAGCTAGATCATGGGGGATCACCGGCGTCGTCTCGAGCCGCAAGGCCTTGCGGGTAACGTCACCAAGAAGAAGTCCCTTGTCGGGAACAAGTTGCGGCGGCTCTTCCGCCCCCTTCTTCGGGCGGGAGTCCTCCGCGACGATCTTCGGCTCCCGCACTGCGGAGGGATCGGGCGCACTCGTGTTTTGCGCCGCCTTGCTCGGAGGAGACAGGAACGCCAACCATGCGCAGAGGGCACAGCCGAGGCGGTGCGGGCGGGGGAAGATGGCGGTCGTCATGGTCCAGACAACGTTTGGCCCCGTCACCCTCGTCGAGCCTGCGCGGCGAGGAGCGTTTCCGTCGGAAGAAAGTGAAAGAAGATCATGGTAGCGGCGCGCCCGTTTTGCCAGCCGCAGGAGAAAGCTTGGGAGACATGCCGACTGGATCAACGAGGAGCGGGGGTGGCTCCCGCAGTCAAGTTTTCGAGATTGAGCAGGGCTGTTTGCAGATCGAGGGCGGCCGTGTAGAGCGCCTGGGCGGAGGAGAGATACTGGCGCTGCATCTCTAGGAATGTCTGCACCGGGATCGCACCGAGCCGATATTGACGGTCGGCGAGCTCGGCGGCGCGCCGGAGCCGGGAAATGACATCGTGCGATTGCTGCGCGAGCTGCTGTCGCGCCGTCCGGTAGGTCGCAAAGGAGGCGGCGACGGCGCTCTGGACGCTCCAGAGGGCCGAGCCATGCAGCGCTTCGGCTTGCCGCCGCTGCGCCTCGGCGGTCAGGATGTTGCCTCGGTTGTCGTTCCAGAATGGAAGGCCGCTCGTGAAGACGATGCCGGGCCCTTGATCGAAATTGGTCCCTTTTTCTCCGATCCAGAACGGGCCGACGGAGAAGTCCGGAAGCGCCGCAAGCTTGGCCGCGTCGAGCGACTTGGCGGCTCGGTCGATCTCCGTCAGCCGCATGAGAAGCGCATAGTTGCGATTTTTTGCCTGATCTTGGAGAGTCGCGAGCAGAAGGTCGGGGGCTTCGGCCGGCGGGAAGACCGTATCGGGGACGGGCGTCGTCGAGGGGCGGGCACGGAGCGCATTGATCTGGGATTGGAGTGCTCTTCGGTTTTGCTCCAGTTCTCGGGCCAGCCGCTGGAGATCTACGAGGCTCCCTTCCAGGATGCGCAGATCGAGATATCCCTGTACGCCCGCCGCGGGACGCCGGCGCAGGAAGTCGATCAGGCCAGCGGCCCGCTCGGAGATCTCCCGAGCGATTCTCGCGTTCGCCGTGCCGACTCCGAGCCGGTAGGCCAGCGTCCGCACCTGCATGGCGAGGCTCAGGCGAAATTGCTCGAGCCCGAGCTCGGCGACTCGTACGTCTCTCTCCGCGATCGCCTTCGCAAGAGACATCTTTCCCGGAAACAAAACGGGCTGGTAGATCGCATACTCCTGCATCCAGCCGGTGGTCGTCCCGCCTCGGGTGGGCGTGCTATACCAAGGGCCGGCGAATCCCTCGATCTGGGGATAGGGAAGGATCCTCGCCTGGACCACCTGCCCCTTGGCGGCTCCGATGGCTCCCTCGTAATAAGCGATTTCCGGGTTACGCGCCAGGGCCTCGGCTACGAGAGCTTCGAGCGCGTTTTGCGGATCGGCAGCCAGAGCAAATCCACCCGCGGCAACGAAGAGCAGGAAAGAGGAGAAAACGCGCGCTCCCTTCATTCAGGGAAACCCTTGGCCGGCAACTCTCCTCCCGTCAAGAAGAAGAGGTCGAGCCAGGCGAGCGCCGCATCCATCCGAGCCGTCAGCTCGGTGCGGAACGCCGAAAGATACTGCTGCTGCGACGCGAGGAAGCGATGGACGTCGATGGCGCCAATCCGATATTGGCGCTCAGCGAGCGCGGCCGCCTCTCGAAGGGAGTCGATCAGACTGGGAGGCTGAAGCGCGAGTTGATTGCGCGTGGCCTCGTAGGCGGAGAGGCGAGCAAAAACGAAGCTCTCTACGGTTCGCTCGGCAGCCGGGAAGAGCGCCATCGCCTGCTCCTCCTGCGCCTTGGCGGTTGCCAGGTTGCCTTGCTGGTTGGCCCAGGCCACGCCTTCGATTCCAGGGACCTGCGGTTTTCCGACCGGCAAGCCGACCGTAATCGTGAAGCCGGGTCCCGCGTTGTAGTTTACTCCTTGGTAGGCCATCCAGAACGGCCCCATGGCGAAGTCGGGATAGCCGGCGATTTGCGTCGCCTTCCGCTGCCGGCGGGCGCGATCGATCAAGACTCGGTGGATTTGCAGGAGAACGTTGTGGCGCTGAGCCTGCGCCAAGAGGGGGTTGAGGGCGAGCGGCGGGAAAGATTCCCAAGGAAGCAGAAATTCCGGCACAGGGGTATCCGCCGTCCGTCCCAGGTAGGCATTGAGTTGGGCGATCAGCGTCCATCGGCTCTCTTCCAGCCAGCGGACCTCCTGTTGGAGCCCGATGAGGCTTCCCTCCAGGATGCGCGCATCCAGGTAGCCCTGAATGCCCGCCTTAGGTCGCTTCTTCAAGAAATCGACCACGGCGGCGGTCCTCTCCTCGATCTCCCGGGCGGCTTCTGCGCTGGCGACCGTGACCGCGATCCGTTGAGCGAGAGAGCGCACCGCCACTTCAAGCGAAAGGCCGAACTCCTGGAGCAAGAGCTGCGCGAGGACGATGTCCCGGCGAGCCACCGCTTTGCGGAGTGAGACCTTTCCCGGAAAGTAGAAAGGCTGAAGGAGCTCGAACTCCTGCTGGTATCCCAGCGCCGTCTGGCCCGATCCTCCGCTGCTCAGGTAGGGCCCGACAAAGGCGATGAGCTGAGGCTTGGGAAAGATTCCGATCTGATCGAACTGCCCCTCGGCGGCCTGGATCGCCACCTCGTACGAACGGTAATCGGGATTCTCCGCGCGAGCCTCCGCCACGAGGGTATGAAGGACATCCTCCCGTCTCGGCGCCGCTCCGGAAAAGGGAGCCGGCGCGAGAACCAAAAGGGAGCCGAGCGCCAGAGAAGCTGCGAGTGGTGGATAAAAGGCTCTCTGGGCGTTCATGAAGGACGTGTTCTCTCAAATGAATCCTAGAATCTAGAGATTAGGCAAAGCGCGGGAAAGGCTCTTTTCTTCTCGCCGTCGGCCGCCAAAGCCGCCGTTCCGGCGGCTGCTTGACCTCGGCTCTTTGCGGCGGCTACAAGGGAATGGTGAGCTTCCACCTGGTTTTATTGCGGCACGGCGAGAGTGCTTGGAATCGAGAGAACCTTTTTACCGGCTGGATCGATGTCGACCTTTCCCAGCGGGGGAAGGAGGAAGCGATCCGGTCGGGTGAGCGGCTGCGGGAGGCGGGCTTTCGGTTCGAGGAAGCTTACACGTCGGTCTTGAAACGGTCGATCCGTACCCTCTGGATCGTTCTCGATCTTCTGGACCAGATGTGGCTGCCGACGGTCTGTGCCTGGCAGCTCAACGAACGCCACTATGGAGCCCTTCAAGGCCTCAACAAGAAGGAGACTGCGAAAAAGTATGGGGAGGAGCAGGTGCTTCGCTGGAGGCGTTCCTATGACGTTCGCCCGCCGCTACTCTCGCCGGACGATCCGAGCCATCCGCGCTACGACCCCCGCTATGCTTCGGTCTCGCCTGCGGCCCTGCCTGCCGGGGAAAGCCTGAAAGACACCCTGGAGCGGGTGGTCCCTTACTGGAAGGCGGATCTCGTTCCCCGCATCCAAGCGGGCAGGCGGCTCATCGTGGTTGCGCATGGGAACAGCCTGAGGGCGCTGGTGAAATACTTGGACGGGCTGTCGAGCGAGGAGGTGGTCCAGCTCAACATTCCCACGGGCATTCCCCTGGTCTACGAGCTCGACTCGGAGCTGCGGCCGATTGGCCGCCGCTATCTCGCCTCCGAGGAGGAGGTGGCGTCCGCGTCGGCGAGCGTCGCCGACCAGGGTCGATCCGGATGAAGGGTGATAAGGGCGGTCAATCGGAAGAACAGGACGGCGAAGCATCTTCTTTGGAAGGTAGCGGGGTGAACCCGATCCAACTCGAGATCTTTCGGGCACTCTTTGTCTCCGTAGCGGAGGAGATGGGGTATGCCCTCCGGCGAACGGCCTTTTCTCCGAACATCCGGGAGCGGTGCGACTTCTCCTGCGCCGTTTACGAGGCGAGCGGGCGGCTCGCCGCGCAAGGAGACCACATGCCCGTGCATCTGGGGTCCATGCCGGTCGCCGTTCGGAGGGCGATTCAGACGGTGTCGATGGGCCCGGGGGATGTCGTGATTCTCAACGACCCTTACGAGGGCGGGACCCATCTTCCCGACCTGACCATGGTCAGTCCCGTTTACGGGAAGGCGGGAGAAGCGGGCGGGACTCCGCTCTTCTACGTCGCCAACCGTGCCCATCACGCGGATATCGGAGGGATGACGGCGGGCTCGATGCCCCCGTCCTCCGATATCTTCCAGGAAGGGCTGCGCATCCCCGCCGTCAAGCTTGTCGAGGGGGGGAAGTGGAATCAGACGCTGCTCCAGTTGATCTTGGCCAACGTGCGCACTCCGGGAGAACGAGAGGGAGACCTGGCCGCCCAGCTCGCAGCGAACCGAACCGGCGAGATCCGCCTCCAGCAGATGCTTGACCGGTATGGGAAGCAGCAGATGCAGACGGCGGCCGAGTCGCTCATCGACTACACCGAGCGGATGGTTCGGAAGCGGTTGGCCGAAATTCCGGACGGCACCTACGAGGCTCTGGACTATCTGGATGACGATGGATTTTCCGATGAGCCGATCCCGATTCGCGTGGCGATCCGAAAAAAGGGCGAGGAGGCGCTCGTCGATTTCACCGGATCGTCGCCCCAGGTACAGGGAAACGTCAATGCGGTGCTTGCGATCGCGCTCTCCGCCGTCTCCTACGTCGTGCGCGCCCTGCTGCGGGAGGACGTCCCGGCGAACGCGGGCCTGCTCGAGCCCATACAGGTCGTGGCTCCGCCGGGGACGGTGGTAAACGCTCTTTTTCCCGCAGCGGTCGCCGCCGGAAACGTGGAGACCTCCCAACGGCTGGTCGACGTGCTCTTGCGGGCGCTCAGCCAAGCTCTGCCCGAGGTGATTCCCGCCGCAGGAGGAGGAACGATGAACAATCTGACTCTCGGAGGGATCGATCCGGAATCCGGCTGTTCCTTTGCCTATTATGAGACGATCGCCGGCGGCATGGGCGGTGGACCGGCAGGAGACGGAGACAGCGGAGTTCACACGCATATGACCAACTCGTGGAACACTCCGGTGGAGGCGTTGGAGCATGCCCTGCCGGTCCGCGTCGTCACCTATCGGCTGCGGCAGGGTTCCGGAGGATGTGGAAGGCATCGAGGCGGGGAGGGCATCCTTCGTGAAATCGAATTCCTGGCCGATATGGATGTCACCCTTTTGTCCGAGCGCAGGCGTTTTCCTCCTTACGGGCTGCACGGAGGAGCCAACGGGCAGCGGGGTGAGAATGTGTTGATCGACGCGGGGGGCGCGTCCACCCTTCCCGGAAAGATCAGCTTCCGGGGCAGGCGGGGGCAAATCCTCTCCATTCGGACCCCGGGCGGGGGAGGATGGGGTCGGCCCTCTCCCGGCGGGGCCCCTTAGCCGGTTTCTCGGACCGCTTCAAAATACGCGGCGAAGAGCGGGCGATAGCGGGAGGGCTCCCGCTCGGGATGGAACTGCACGGCCCGGGCGAAGCGGTAGCCCTCCACGCGGACCTGCTCTACGACCCCATCGAGCCGGCACCAAGCCTCGGGAACCACCCCGGTCCCCAACCGGTCGATCGCCTGGTGGTGAGAGCTGTTCACGAACGGGAATTGATACTTGATCCCCTCGGCGTAGACGAGCGGCTGGGTGTGGGAATCCTCAAGATTCTCGTGTCCCGGAATGTCGAGATGGAGGGTCCCCCCCAAGGCGACGTTGAGGAGCTGCGCGCCGCGGCAGATCGCCAGGACCGGCAGCCCGCGAGCCAAGGCCGATCGGAGAGCGGCAAACTCCCACTGGTCCCGCTTCGGGTCCGGCGAGCGGATCTTCCCTGGCGCATCCGACTCTTGATGAAGGAAGGGGGCCGAGATGTCGGAGCCTCCGGTCAGGAGGAGTCCCCGCCAACCCTCCGCCGGGACCTCTTCCACGCGGGCGTTGCGGAGCAGGAGCCCTTCGGGTTCGAAGATGCGCGCAAAAAGCGGCTCATCCTTTGCTCGGATCCAGGTAGCGATCGCGTCCATACCCTAACCGGAGTATAGCCATCGGGCTTGCCCGAGCTTATCTTTTACCGAACTGACCATGCTTTTCCCATCGTGAATGATGGGAAAAACGGAGGAAACTGCCGGCATCGTTATGGGGCGCCCTTCTTCCGAAAGAGGAATCTTCGTCATCCAGGAGCATTTCGCGCGCACCCATCACTTCGACTTTCGCCTGGAACGGGACGGAGTGCTCAAAAGCTGGGCTTTGCCCAAAGGAGTGCCTGGGGAGGCGGGCGTGCGGCGGCTGGCCGTGGAAGTCGAGGATCATCCGCTCTCCTATGCGGACTTTTCCGGAACTATTCCTCCCGGCCATTATGGCGCAGGCGAGGTTCATGTCTGGGATCGAGGAACCTACCGTGTCGAGGAGTGGGGCCCGGACAAGATCACCTTTGCGTTGCGGGGCAGCAGGATCTCGGGGGAGTTCGCTCTCGTCCGCCTGAAACGGGGCGGCGGGCAAAACTGGCTTCTTCTGCGCAGAAAGGGATAGTTTCGGCGGTCGATTCTGGGTCCGGCTTGTTCGGAAGTGCCGGTTCCGCTAGGCTTTTCTTTCATGGGGGAAGGCGAGCCGATTGTCGCAGGACAGGAGCGGGATTTTTGGGCTCTCGTCGGATTTCTCGGGGTGGCCACCGGAATCTTCGAATTCCTGCGTCGGTCGGGCGCGCTCGAGCCGGAGGAGATGGCGTCCCGGATGGCTTTGGACGCCGGCTATGTGAGAGGGTTTTGCGAAGCCGGCTTTGCCTTCGGTTTCCTCGAAGAACGGGAGGGTCGGTTTGGCCTCGCACCGGAGTCGGGCCGGTGTGGGGACGCACAGGAAGGCTCCTTTCTGGCAGCCGCGGTCGAGGCGGTTCTTGCTCCTTCGGTCGCCTTGCGCTTGCTTCCTCTCTTTCGGTCGGGGCGTCGACCGGGGCCGGCAGCCCTGATTGATCCCGAGATTCTTCCTTGGTTCGGGAGATTCTTGGAAGAAAAGCACCATTCCCTCTTCGAGAAGGAGATCTTTCCCCGTGTGCCGCTCTTTGCGGAACTTGCGGAGCAGGAAGGGGTCGTGATCGACTTGGGATGCGGGAACGGCTGGCTTCTCCGCCGCCTGCTTCTCCGCTTGCCTCGGTGGCACGGAGTCGGCGTGGACCGGGAGGCGGAACGAATCGCCCAGGGAAGACGCGCGGTCGAAGCGGCCGGTCTTTCCGAACGGATGGATCTGGTCGAAGCCGATCTTCTCTCCTGGCACGCTCGCGAGCCGGCCCGCCTCGTTGTCGCGAGCCGGCTCCTCCACCATCTTTGGCCGGAGCGAAAAGCGTTCTTCGCCCATGTGGAGCGGCTCGTGCGGACGGATGGCGCGATATTCCTCTGGGAGCCGTGCTGGCCGGAAGAGCGGGCATCCTTGCGCGAGCCCGCCCGACGCAGCCTCGCTTTTCAGAACCTCCACGAGTATGCCCAAGGGGCGCGGCTCCTCTCTTCGGCGGAACTCATCGCGGGGGTCGAGGAGGCGGGATGGAAAACGGCGGCCTACTCGTTCGCGGAGGATGCCGAGATCGTGGTGGTGGGCAGGAGAAAGTGAGCGGGATGGGAAGCTGGGCAACAAAAGAGTTGGCGGAAGTTCATGCCAGGCATGTATTGACGCCGTGGTCGATCCAGAAGCGGGCTTCCGGCCCGATGATCGTCCGAGGCGAAGGCAGTTTTTTGTACGATTCGGACGGGAACCGCTATCTCGACTTGAGCGCGGGTCTTGTGGCCGTCAACCTTGGCCACGGGAAGGCGCAGGTGGTTCAGGCGATCCAGCAGCAGGCGGCCCGCCTCTGCTATGCCTCGCCGGCCTTTTTCCACGACCAGCGGGCTCTCCTTGCGCAGGGCTTGAGCCAATGCGCGCCGTGGCCGGAGGGCGCCCGGACGTTCTTCACGACAGGGGGGGCCGAAGCCAACGAGGATGCGGTCAAGATGGCCCGGATGATCACCGGGCGGCAGAAGGTTCTTTCGGCTTATCGATCCTTCCACGGTTCTACCCTGGGGGCGGGCACATTGACCGGGGAGTATCGGCGTTTTGCAGGAGAACCGGGGATTCCCGGAGTCGTCCATTTTTGGGGTCCTTATCTTTACCGCAGCCCATTTTTCTCGGCGAATGAAGCCGAAGAGGGCGAGCGGGCGCTGCGCCATCTGGAGCATGTGCTCCTGCACGAAGACCCAGGGGAGGTAGCCGCGATTCTTCTTGAGCCGGTCGTCGGCTCCAACGGGGTCTTGGTTCCCCCGAGGGGTTATCTCTCCGGGCTGCGGGATCTGTGCAGCCGCCACGGCATCTTGCTGATCTTTGACGAGGTGATGACGGGGTTCGGCCGGTTGGGAGCCGCCTTCGGAGCGGAGCGTTTCGAGGTTGTCCCCGACATGATTACCTTCGCCAAAGGGGTGAGCTCCGCCTATGTGCCCCTCGGAGGGGTGATGGTGCGGGAAGGGCTTGCGGCGACCTTCGACGAGCGGCAACTCTGGTGCGGCCATACCTATTCCGGCCACCCGCTCGCGATGGCTGCCGGGCTGGGAGCGCTGGCCGCCTACCGGGACGAAGCGCTCTTCGAGCGCGCGCGCTTGATCGAGGAGTGGCTGCGCCGGAGATTGCGCGAACTAGAAAAAGAGAGTCCGCTAGTCGGAGAGGTCCGTGGAATAGGGGCCCTTTTTGGAGTCGAGTTGGTCCGGAATCGGAAAACACGCGAACCACTTTCTCTCTGGCACAAGCCGCCTTCAGAGGAACTCCGCTGGCTGCAACAGCAGCTGCTCTCTCGAGGCGTCTGTGCTTTTTGCAAGCATAACGTTCTGATCATCGCTCCTCCGCTAACCATTGCCGAAGAGGAACTGCAAGGGGGGGTCGAGCAGCTCGGAGAAACCCTTAGACGATTATGGGAAGAGCCCTCGTTCGATCTCGCAAGGGGATGACGCGCTCAGGTCGGAGAGGATGCGGTCCGCCTCCCGAAGAGCTTCGGGAGGGCGGGTGGTTGTCAGGGCGACCACCCTCATGCCGGCGCGTTTCGCGGCTTCTACCCCGGCAGGCGCATCCTCGAAGACGACACAGCGGTCCGGAGGAACCCTCAAGAGGCTGGCCGCCAGAAGGAAGACTTCCGGATCGGGCTTGCCCAGGCTGACATCTTCGGCGGCGACGATCGTCCGAAAGAAGGGGCGCAGCGCGAGCTTCTCGAGCACGAGTTCGATGTTCGCGCGCTGTGTCGAAGAGCCGATCGCCGCAGGAACCGAAAGGGCGGCCAGATCGCGGCACCAGGCTAGGGCACCGGGACAGAGAGCGATCCCTTCTTCTCCGACGATCTCCCGAAAAAGGGCCTCCTTGCGCAAGCTGAGCCGGACGATCTCCTTCGGATCCTCCGTCCAGTGGAGGATATGGGGAATGATCCATTCGTTCTTCATGCCGAACGTCTGGAGGAAAAAGTCGGGGAAGAGCGGGAGCCCCTCGTCGCGGGCGAGGCGGCGCCAACTCTTTTCATGCTGCCGGGAAGAGTCGACCAGCACCCCATCCCAGTCAAAGATCACGGCCCAGTAGGGCGTCCTGGAGGTAGAGTCCCTTGTTTTCATGCAGGACGGCTCATGGAAGAGCAGGCCGGGGCTCAACGGTCAACCCTTTTCCCTCTTTTCGCTCTCCAGTCCAGGGTAAACCGGGCCCGCTCAGGCGAGGCCCTCGAGCTGTTCGTTCCGGAGCCGAAAGCGGAGCACCCCCTTGCCGGGACGCAACTCGTCGAGGTGAACGCAGGCGACCCCGCCCTTGTCCAGGGGAAGGTTCTCCGGCGTAGCCGCTCCAAGAAGCGCGGCCAGATGCTCGGATAGGCTGGGCATATGCCCAACCAGGATTACCTGGGAATCGTTCGGCAGCGGCTTGAGCAGGGCCAGGATCTTCTGGGTGGAGTTGTCATTCTCGAGCTCTTCCTTGATTTCGAGAACGGATGAGGCGCCGAAGGCTTCGGCGACGATCTCGGCCGTCTGACGGGCGCGAAGAAGAGGACTCGACCAGATAAAGTCGGGCTCCACTCCCAGGCGATGGAGCGCTTTTCCGGCAACCTGGGCTTCGTGGCGGCCTCTCTTCGTGAGCTTGCGCTCCGCGTCGGTCGACGCCTCGCGCGAAGCCGTGGCATGGCGGAGCAGATAGACGATCATGGAAGAAGAGTATCCGAAGGGATCGCGAGAGAAAAGAGCCCTTGATCCTTTCCCTGACCACGGGCGCGAAGCCGTTTTCGTGCTTGCCTCCGAACGACATTGGCTAGAAGCTTATATTCTTGGACCATAGGCGATCGTAATGGGCAAAAGGGAGGGCAAGTCATGTCGGATCCGGTTTATAAAGTCATCGAAGTCGTAGGCACCTCGGACGCGAGCATTCAGGAGGCGGTCCGCCACGCGATCCGCCGGGCATCCAAGACAGTCCACAATTTGCACTGGTTTGAAGTAAAAGAGATCCGAGGGGCGATTCAAAATGGGGAACCCCACTTCCAGGTGGAAGTGCGGATCGGTTTCCGGCTGGACGAATAGAGCCGGCTGCCCAAGCGCGTCGTCCGATCGAGGATCAGAACGCCTTGTACGGGAGAAATTTCCCGCTCATCTCGATCTTGACCCGATCCCCTTGAGGGTCGGGCTCCCGGGCGATCTGCATGCGGAAGTCGACCGCGCTCATGATGCCATCGCCGAACTCCTCCTGGATGAGTTCCTTGAGGGCCGTTCCATAAATCAAGAGAATCTCGTAGAAGCGATAGAGGAGCGGGTCGGTGGGAGGAAGGGTCGGCAGCGAGCCCTTATAGGGCACGACCGAAAGAAGGAGTTCGGCTTCTTTCGGTAGATCCAGCCGGAGGGACAACGCATGAGCCTCTTCGGCGGTGAGCGCCATTTGGCCCAGGCAAGCGGCCGCAACCCACTCCTTGCTCCTTCCGACGATGCGGGCGAGATCCTCCCATTTCAGGCCCTTTCGGAGCTTGGCTGCGAGGATGAGCTGGGTGACTTCTGCTCTTGTCACGATCTTCGTCCAGCGTCAAAAGAGCGTTTTTCTCTCCCTCCTGCGGTGCGGCTAAAACCACGGGAGGCTCCGGAATCTGCGCTCGAGAGGACTCGAACCTCCACGGGTTTCCCCACAAGCACCTCAAGCTTGCGCGTCTGCCGGTTCCGCCACGAGCGCATGCTTCCGACGCAAGGGGTAGCCTACTTTCTGCACAAACCCCTGCGCAATCAAAAAGCCCTGGATTTCCGGAAAATTGGGCCGTGTGCGCAGCAGCTCCTTGTCATGTTCCGAAGCCCTTGGTAAGAGAAGCCCCATGAGTAAGAGGGGGATTGCGGCTTCCGGCTTGGCGCGATGGGCCGGATCGGGCATGGCCGTTCTAATTCTACTGGTCGGCGCATGGCTGATTGCGGGCAGGCAAGCGGAGGCCTCTACCGCCTTTGTGAGCGCGGAGCCCGTCGGGGTCGTGACGATCGACTTGGAAAAGATGGCGGTGGTGCGGCGCTTTCCCCTCCCCAAGGGAGGGCCTCGTGGAATCGGGGTGACGCGGGACGGCCGTTATGTCGTGACCGCGAATAAGACCAGCCAAGACGTCGCCGTGATCGATCGGAAGAGAGGTCATCTCGTTCGACGGATCCCGATCGGTCCCAAACCTGAATTTCTCAAGTTCAGCCTCGACGGTCGCCGTTTCTTCGTCGCCCACGAGCCCGCATCGGAGGGGCCGCCTTCGAAGGGACCGCAGAGGGAGGCGGAGAAGAAGACCCGGGAGGATGCCGCGAAAAAGTCACCCGCTCGGATCGTGGAGATCGAGGTTGGGAGCTGGCGGGTTGTCCGGATCTTTCCGGCGAGCGTGGATACCGAGGGAATCGAACTTTCCGCCGACGGAAAGAAGCTTCTCTGCGCCAGCGAATCAGAAGATTCGTTACTGGTCTACGACTTGGAAGCCAACGCCGAGGTTCGGCGTATCGATCTTCGCGCGTACGGTAGTCGGCCGCGAGGAGTCAAGCGATCTCCCGAAGGGAACGAGTACCTAGTCTCGCTCGAGAACTCGGGCAACGTGATCGTGCTGGACAAGGATCTGAACTTCGTCGCTTCCGTGCCTACCGGGGCGGGGCCTTACGGGATCTCGTTCGACCCGGAAGGCAAGCGCTTCTTGGTCGCCGCTTCCCGTGACAAGAAGCTGCAGGTTTTCGATAGAGAGAGCCGGAAGCTGGTCAAAGAGATGACCGTCGGGCAGCGCTGTTGGCACTTCACTTTCACCCCCGAAGGCGATCGGATTCTGGCCGCGTGCGGACGTTCCAATGAGGTGCTGGTTTTCGACGCCAAGAGCTATCGGCTACTCAAGGTGCTCGCCGGCATTCCGCTACCTTGGGGAGTGGTGACCTATCCCCGCTCCTACGGGAGCCTCGATCTCCCGTAGAGCAGGTTGGCCGAGAAACCGCTCCATCCCTATCGATACCAGGCTTTCCACTCCACATGGAGTGTCGTCTGTCCCTGCGGGGCTTGGATGTTGCGGAAGTGCCACCAGACCCTGCTCCCCTGGACTCGGTACCCCGCGGGCAGGACACGAATCACCTGGTTGGTGAGAAATTCCTGGAAGGTAGGAGGGGGTCCTCCCCCCATCCCGAACGCTGGGGTCTGGCGAAAGGAAGCGAACATCTTGCCCAGGTCGACGACGATCCAGTAATCCTCGATGGGTGGCCGCCAGCCGCCCCATTCGATCGAGTCCTCAAAAAAATCGATCTTCCGGCTCGGATCGCGGGGAAGCACCCGTTGCAGAGCATCGGTGCGGAGCTCGATGCCTTTGCCGCTCGGAAACGCGATGTCGTCCCAATACCGGTTTCCGAACTTCCGGACCGGGATCGGCCGACCGTCGATCGAACCCCGGAATTCAAGATACGGCTGCTGGGGAATTTCGTCATGGTAGACAGAATTCACAAAAGCCGGGCCAAAGTTATGAAAGCGCAGGAGGAAGATCTCCCGCAAGAGCGGTTCGCGTCCGCCGTTCTGCCCCGAGGAGAGAAAGAGGGTGTAGTACTTTCGGGCGGAAATGAGCTGGATGAATTGGGAGCGGCAGGGCTCTACCGCGTAGAGAAACGCCAGAGCGAAAACGAGGATCGCGCCACCGTCTCGGAGGCAGGAGCGGCGGCGCGTCCTTTTAGGATGCCCAAGCAAGCTTGGCGAAGCGGCAGTCATGCGACCCGGGGAACCGTTTCGGAGTCAAGCTCTCTGTCTGCATTCCTACGAGTCGCCGCGGCCGGGTGCGGCTACCAGTTAATGCGTTTCGGGTCTCCGCGGTAGATCGAGCGAACAAAGGCGAGCACCTTCCAGATTTCATCATCGCTCATGACGCTGCCGAAGGGCGGCATTGGGGCCACGATGTTTTCTCGGCCGACTCGCGTGTAGCCCTTCTTTTGCAACTCGACGCTCCCGTACTTGATCAACTGAAAAAGGGTCTTATCGTCGCTGCCGTAGACCCAGGTATCGTTGATGACCGGAGGACACATGCCCCCGCCGCCCATTCCTCCATGGCAGCCATTGCAGCTTCGGCTAAACCAGAGCTTTCTTCCTTCGGCAATGGCCTCGGGCTTGCCGGTGTATGGATTTTTTAACTCACCCCCGGCGGCGGGCGCAGGCTGTTGGGCGGAAGGCGCTGGGGCCGTTTGGGGTGCTGGTGTCGGCTGCTGCGCTCCCGCGGCGGTCAGCCAGAGGCCGGCCAAGCCCGGGAGAAAATAGCGTGTCCAAGATGTCGTTAGTTTTCCTCTCTTCATGATCTCCGATGGTTGTCGCTCCTCCGATTCCGCCCAGGCTACCGGGCGGGAGGAAGAGGCTTCTTTGAGGGGCTGCTCGCCTTTTCCAGGAGAGAAGCGAGCGTTTGATAGCCCTTTTCCTGCGCAAGGACAAGCGCCGTCTTCCCTTCACGGTTTCGCTGGTCTGTCCGGGCTCCGGTGCGCAGAAGAAGTTCGACGATCGGCATTCGGTTCCGGGAAACGGCGAGCATCAGCGGAGTGATGCCCGCGGGGTTGGAGGCATTGGGATCGGCCCCCTTGTCGAGCAGGGCGCTGACAACCGCTTCGGAGCCGGAGGTCGCGGCAAACATGAGAGGAGTGTAGCCACCCCGGCCGATCTTCCCATTCACCGCCGCTCCGTGAGCGAGCAGGAGCAGGACAAGCTCCGGATCCGACGCGCTCGCCGCGAGGGAGAGAGCAGACCAGCCATCCTTAGCGGTTGCGGATGCATCCGCTCCGTGTTCCAGGAGGTTTCGAGTCAAATCCCGATTGCCCTTCGAAACCGCGAAGAGAAGTGGGGTCCAGCCCTCGGCATCGGGAAGATTCGTATCCGCTCCCTTTTCTATGAGAAGCCGGGCGACCGGCCACTCCTCCAGGCGGATGGCGTTGACCAGAGGGGGATAGCCGAGGTTGTCGGGCTGATTGAGTGCCCGGGGATCTTTGGCTAAAAAGTTGTCGACCGCCCGAAGGTCGCCCGCGGCGACGTACCCTTGAAGGGAGTCGTGTTCCTCTGCCGCCGTCTGGGGAGCGGGGGGAGGGGGTGGCAGGGGCTTGTAGGCTCCCGAATGGGCGGGGAGATCGCCATCCACGATGCATTCGGGACACTGGACCAGGGGCACTCCATAGCTGGTCAGGATCTCCTTGATTTCGGATTTCTGCTCCTCCATGGCTCGGTTGAGGGAGTCGCGGAGAGCCTTGGATCCCTTGGGGACGGCGAGCGCCATGGCATATTCGAGCGGAACGGTCTCCTCCATCGTGTTGAGGGGGAGGAGATCCAGAGGCGCCTTTTGCTTGGCGACATAGTAGCCTGCTAGCGGCCCCCAGACCGCGCAGGCATCGAGCGTACCCTGGATCACCTGCTCGACCTGCTCGGCAGGATGCTGCTCCGGATGTACCCGCGAATCGTAGAAAATATAGTGGACGACCGTATTGTGTTGAACGCCATGGTTGCGGAGCGCATCGCGCGCCGCCGAGGCCTGGAAGACGCCGATCCGAAGGTTCTTGAGAATGGGATCGTCCAGGGACTGGATGTGGAGATTGCGATCCTTCCGGGTCACGAGAACAAAGGTCGACTTGTAGTAAGGCTTGGTCGGGAGCGCCAACTCAAAATCGGGAGGCATGTCGAAGAGGAGGTCGCAATGGTTCGCGTTCAGGGTGGCTCTAACGAGGCCTCGTTCGTAATAGGTGTACCAGAAATAGTCGAGGCTCCTACCCATGGAGCGGGCCAAGAGATCGGCGATCCGGTTCTGGAAGCCCTCTCCTCGACTATTGGAGAGCGGCATGTTTCCCGGGTCGGCACAGACCCGGAGGGGGAGATCAGCCGGCTGGGCCGAGACAAGCGAGCAGGACAAAAGGAATAGGAAGAGGGCGGACCGACCCCCTTGGAACAGTCCGCCCTTTCCCGTCAGATGCATGGATCTAAGCGATAATCGCCTTACTGCACGCAGAAGGTATAGACCGCGCCGCCCATCGGCACTTTGTCGAACCCATTGTCGAAGGCGAGGCCGGCCGCACCGAGTGCGCCGTAGGGATCGGCCGGGTCGAGTCCGGCGGTCACCGGTAGTCCAATCCATCCGCCGATGCCGGTGAGGATCGACACATACTGCTTGCCGTTGACCTCGTAGGTGATCGGGTTGCCGATGATGCCGGAGCCGAGCTTCTGCTGCCAGAGAACCTTCCCGGTCTTCCGATCGACAGCCCTGAACCATCCGTCCAGGGTGCCGTAGAAGGCCAGGCCTCCGTCGGTGACGAGGGCGCCGCTCCAGGTCGGGAAGCGCTCCGAAATGCCCCAGCGCTCCTTGCCCGTGATGACGTCGAATGCCTTGAAGCGCCCGAGGACGCCCGGCTTTTCCGCCTTCATCAAGACGTTAGCGAAGACATAGACGCTTCCCTGATTGGTATGGGCGCGCTCCATCGGCTCCAGCGTCTCGCCCCAGTTGTTCGTGGGAGCATAGAATACGTTGGCTTCCTTCGGATCGACCGCGACGGGCTGCTGGTCCTTGCCACCCTGGGAAGAGGGGTAGAACTGTACAGCCTTGCCAACCTCGAACGGAGAGTGCTCCTTGATCTTGATCGGACGGCCTGTCTTCATATCGATCTTCTCGGCCCAGGTGGCCGTCACGAACTTGTTGGCCCGAAGGATCGTGCCGTCGACGCGATTGAGCACATAGCAGAACCCGTTTCGGTCGAAATGGACCAGGCAGGGCTTCTTGGCTCCGTCGACGTTGATGTCCACGAGAACATCTTCATTGATGCCGTCATAGTCCCACTGGTCGAACGGGGTCATCTGATAGCCCCACACCGCTTCGCCGGTTTCGGGCTTGCGGGCGAAGACGGTCATCGACCACTTGTTGTCCCACTTCCAGGGCTCGTTGGCTTCCTCGTGGGTCTTGGCCTCGGTCCGGTAGCTGGGGCTCCAGAGGCCGGGATTGCCCGTGTTGTAGTAGACCAAGTCGAGCTTCGGGTCGTAGCTGTACCAACCCCAGGCGCAGCCTCCGCCTCGCTTCCACTCCTCGTCGGGGAAGGTCTTTACGCCAAGATCCTGGCCGGCCTGACCATACTCGGGATGCTTTTCGTTGAAGCCGGAACCGAGGAGCACTTCCGAATCGGTCCCGGTGCTGTATGCCTGCCAAACCATCTTGCCCGAGTTGAGGTCGAAAGCGGCGAAGCGCCCGCGAGCCCCGAACTCATCCCCGCCATACCCGGTGAAGACCTTGTCCTTGACGATGATGGGAGCGGGCGTGCTGGTCTCTCCCTTGTTGACATCCGCGAACTTTGTCTTCCAAAGCTCCTTGCCCGTGTTCGCGTCCAAGCAGACGACAGAACCGTCCAGGGTGTTGAAGACGATCTTTCCGTCGGCGTAGGAGGCCCCTCGGTTCACGGTGTCGCAGCAGGCGACGGAAACCGCCTTGTCATCCTGCCTGGGGACATACTTCCAGAGGACCTCATAGGAGCCCTTGGAGAGATCGAGCGCCCAGACGATGTTGGGATAGGCACTCACGATATACATCCGATCGCCGATGACGAGCGGCTGGCCTTCATGACCCCGAAGCGCCCCGGTCGAGAACGACCAAGCCATGTGCAGGCTCTTGATGTTCTGCGCGTTGATTTGCTTCAGGGAGCTGTGACGGGTATTGGCATAATCTTTTCCGGGAGCCGCCCAGTTCTTGGGATTCTCCGTCAATTTCAGCACATCATCGTTGGAATAAGCTGACGGGAGCACCGCCGCGGTGCCGACCGCCAGAGCCAGGAGCATCCCGGCAGAGAGCTTCTTCCTGCTTTTTGGGAACCTCATTTGGTAACCTCCTCCGTTTGGGTTGCGGGAGTCTTGCCTTAAGGGCATTTCTCCTCAAGCTGCAAGGGACGCGATAGCTGCTTTCCCGAGGATGGTCAAGCGCAAAAATGGCACTGCTGAGTAAATCAAAGGAAGCAAAAACGCCGGCCGGCCAACGGCGGCTATCCCGTGGCAATCCCGTGCTTCTCCATCCGGTAGCGGAGGATGTCTCGGGTCATGCCGAGAAGACGTGCGGCCTGGGAGATGTTTTGGCCCGAAGCGGCCAGCGCCTGTTGCAGGAGCCGTCTTTCCACCTCGATCGCGGAAAGACCCTCGCGCAGGAGCGTTCCAATCGCTTCATCCGGGTTGTCTAGCGTTTCCCGGGAACGCGGGACCGGTTGTCTCGGCCAAGCAAAGTCGGCCGCCGCAAGTGTTTCTTCCTTTGACCAGAGAACAGCCTGCTCGATCGCGTGGGAGATCTCGCGGACATTTCCCGGCCACGGGTACGCCCGCAGAGCCGCGAGGGCATCCGGCGCCAGCTTCTTGCCGGGTTTTCCGTAGCGGGTGGCATGGAGGCGAAGAAAATGATCCGCCAGAAGCGGGATGTCGTCGGCCCGCTCGCGAAGAGGGGGTAGTTCGAGATGCACGACGCGCAGCCGGTAATAGAGGTCGGCCCGAAAGGCGCCGTCGCGGGTCAGGGCTTCCAGGTCCCGATTCGTTGCGGCGAGGATCCACGGATCGACCTTGCGATCCCGGACGCTGCCCAGGCGCCGTACCGTCTTGCGCTCGATCGCCGTAAGGAGCTTTCCTTGCAAAGGTAAGGGGAGGTCGCCGATCTCGTCGAGGAAGAGAGTGCCCTTGTCGGCGGCTTCCATGAGTCCTAGCTTCGCTCCTTGGGCTCCGGTGAAGGCTCCCCGCTCGTAGCCGAAAAGCTCGGTTTCCACCAAGCTCTCGGGAAGAGCCACGCAGTTGATCGCCAAGAAAGCACCATCCCGTCGAGTGCTTCGCTGGTGGAGGAGCCGGGCGACGACGTCCTTCCCGGTGCCCGTTTCTCCGGAGATCAGAACCGTGGGGAGTCCTTGGTTTCCCTCGAGTCCGGTCAACTGGCCGATCTTTTCCCGCAGGGAGCGGATCGCCTGGGACTCGCCGATCAGGACCGGGTCATCGAGGCTCCGGTAGTAGGCGAGCTCTTGCTTGAGACGGACGGTTTCCTCGACTCGATCGACAATCACCCGAAGCCGATCGAGGTCGAGGGGCTTCTGCAGGTAGTCGAAGGCGCCGAGCTTCATGACGGCGACCGCGTCCTCAACGGAGGCGTAGGCGGTGAAGACGAGAGCCGCCACGGATGGATGGAGGGATCGCGCCCGGCGAAGGAGCTCAGGTCCGCAAAGACCCGGAAGTCGCGCATCAAGAAGCAGCAGATCGGGAGCGGCGAGCTCTGCTTGCCGGAGACCCTCGTTGCCGTCGAACGCCAGGACCACCTCGTGGCCGTGCGCGGAGAGAAGCTCGGCGATGGACCGGGCGAGGTTCCGTTCGTCTTCCACCAACAAGATGTTAAGCCCCATCGTTCCCTTCTTTCGCGGCGGGGAAGAGCAGGCTGACCCGCGTCCCTTCGCCAGGTCGGCTGCTCATCGCAACCTCGCCTCCGTTCTGCGTAACGTACCTCTGCACGATGGCCAGTCCCAAGCCCGATCCTTCGGGCCGCGTCGTATAAAAGGGTTCGGTCACGCGGGTTAGATGATCTTCGGCAATCCCCTCGCCATCGTCTTCGACTTCGAGATAGATGCGCTGGTCGGGCCTTACTCCGGTGCAGACGCGAATGCGGCCTCGTTGTCCGATTGCGGCGAGTCCGTTGGTGAGAAGCTCGAGGAGGACCTGCTCCATCTGAGCGGGGTCGAAGCGGACGGACGGGAGATCGGGATCCAGAGAGAGCTCGACGGCGATCTCCTTGCCTTCTCCTTTCTCCAGGGAAGGAACGATCGCCTGGACGAGGCCGTTGAGGCTGCCCACAACCGGTCTCGGGGAGAGCGGCTTGGTGAAGGTTAAAAGGTGGCCGATCCGATGGTCGAGTCGGTCGGTTTCGGCGATGATCTCCCGGAGGGTGTTTCCCGCGTCGGCCGGGGGGTTGGGCTGCAGGAGAGCGACCTGCGCCAGAGCCCGGATGCTGGCCAGAGGGTTGCGAATCCCATGGGCAACGGCGGCGGCGGTGACGCCGATGGAAGCCATCCTCTCGGCTTGGACAAGCTTCCGCTGCGCCGTTTCGAGCTCGCTTGCCATCTGACGGAAGGCCAGGGCGAGGTCGCGGAGATCCTTGGAGGGAGGGATCTCCGGAACCGCCTTGAGGTTCCCGCCGCCGATGTTTCGAGCGGCTTCGATCAAGTTGCGCAGTGGGCGCCCGATCCCTTGAGCAAGCCAGAGGGAGACGAGAGCGGCCAACCCGAGTCCTGCGATCAAGGAGAGTACGAGCACGAGTGTTGCGGTCTCCTTGAGGAGGCGGGCCTTTTCCCGAGCGCGCTCAATCGCTCCTTCGTAGAACCGGTGGACGAGGGTGCGGACGGACCGGCGGAACGGGCCGTCGAGAAAGGCTTCCATAGCTTCCGTTTGGGTGGAGGGAGGATGATTCTCAAGAGAATCGGGCCGGTCGAGAAGCTCCCGGCCTCGCTTTTCGAGCAGAAGCGCATTCTGCTCGACGGCCGCAAGCGCCTCTTCTTCCTCCTTCCCCCGAGGAAGGGTGCGGCAGCGGCTCAGGAGCTTGCGCATCCTGCCGGCGAAAGAGAAGAACTGGGCGCGGGCGTTTGGATCCTTGCCTTCGAGGGCCTGGGATATCTCGGCGACCTCGCGTTGGGCGAAGAACTCGAGATCCGCAAGGAGCGAAAGTTGAGCGAGCTCCTCCCCGACCTGCTCGACCCGTTTCTGCCCGCGCAGCGCGATCCAGGCTGCTTCAAGCGAGAGAGCGCTCACCAGTAGGAAGAAGAGCCCGGAAGCGAGGCGGATCCGCGTCGAGATCTTCACGCTTCTACTCTCTTGCCGGAGTCGAGCCCGGAGTCTTTCTCCCATCCGCCGGACGCAACGCTTCCATGATCAGAACTGGAGGCGAACCCCGCCCCAGACCCCGAAGGGCGACCCCGGCGTGGCAAACGGAATGATGGTTCCTCCGTTCGGGGCTCCCGTAAAGACGTTTTGGCTGATGAGCCCCGCGCTCGAGTAGCGTTCATCATAGATATTCGTTGCGAACGCGAAGATCTGGCAGTGCTTGTTGATCGTATAGTAGGTCTGAACATTGAGCAGGGCGAAGCCCGTCAGCATCGGGTAGACATTGGCCCAGTCTCCGTAGAGGACGCGGCTCGAGTAATATTGGAAGTCCATCGAGACCTGCCACTGGGGCAGGATCTGATAGGTGATCCCCGCTTTGACCATCTGCTGGGGCAGGTTCGGCAGCCGGTTGCCCGGCTGGACGGGTACCGCAGGGCTCACGGCGTTCTGTAACACAATCGGGCTTTGAAAGGTTGCCTCGAGGAAGGACCAGTTGGCGAACCAGGTGAGCTTCTTGTAGCTGCCTTGTAGAGTAACTTCGACGCCCTGATTTTGCTCCGAGCCGATGTTCTGAAAGAAACCGGAGCTCGAATGGCCGGTCTGCTGGAACTGGATGTTGTTGGAGAGATTGCTCTGGTAAAAAGAGAAGGCCCAGGCCAGGTTGCCCGGCGCGAGGTTGCCTCGGAAGCCGCTTTCGTAGGTCTGGACGAGCACCGGCGAGAGGGCCGGGTCTCCGAGTTGGGCGACCGGCAGGATGACCGGGATCGCCGGATTGGCTCCGGTGATCTCGCCCACCATCGGCGGCCGGAAGCTTTCGCTGTAGTTGAAAAAGAAGGTCAGATCCTTGATTGTGGGATCGGTGATGCCGAAGGCCGCGAGAGGTTGGAGGGTAAAGCCGGCTGCGGGGGTCACCTGTTGAAAGCGCTCGGACGCTGCCAGCGAAACTGTCTCCCCACTGCTATCGACCCCCGTGCCTCCGATGTTCATCTGAGCATAGTTGTCCCGGAGGGCGCCCGTCAGGTGGAACCAGGGAGTGGGTGAAAAGGTGTCGGTCAGGTAGAGGCCGATATACTGGTTGAAAGTTGGCACGGAAAACTGGTCCTGGAATGGGTAGCCTGGAATCGTGATATTGTTGTAATTGGGTCCCATCGCGGCCTGGTAAAATCCGGAGCTGAAAAAACATTGCGCCCAGTCGAAGCTTGCCCCCGCCACGGCATAGTTTTCCATGCCGGCGAAGCGCTTCTCCCACTGGAGCTGGAGTTGGGCTCCGGCGCCGGTCTGGGCAATCGAGCCGAAATCCCACTCCCCGGCCGGGACCGGATTCCCGCTGCCGTCTAGCGCCTGCGCGGCGAGCGGATATTGGAAACCGAGGAA
>JBFXFN010000017.1:0-42456 GCA_050179015.1 Methylacidiphilaceae bacterium
TACGTCAGAACGAAGAGTCCCAACGCCCAATACCGCTTGAGCTCCTCTCCCGGAGCGAGGCGATCGAGCGCCCGGTCCCGCGTCATCCAGAGCCAGCCCCACAGCGCCCCCGCCGTGACCGCTTCCAGAACAAGCTCCGCGAAGAGCATGCCCATCCAGTAGGTCTCATAATCGGCCGACGTGTAGTCGAGACCCTTCGAGAAGGCGTAGAGCCTCTCGTACACGTTGATCAGCACGTCAAAGACTATCAGCGCGCCGATCGCGATCCCCGCGCTTTTCCAAGAAAAGGCGGTGATCGGCGGTCGCGCGACAGCCGTTGCCGTCGTTTGTGTCTGTGCCATATCTCTTTATTTCTCCATTTCTGCCACTTTGCTTCCCTGCGCCCCGGATGCACCTCCCGAGACGCGGCCGTCATCCTCCCGGGATGACGGCGGAAAACCCCGGCTTTCGCCAATCGGCCTTCCTGCAGCAACCGTAACGCAAGAGTCTCCATTGGCAAGGAGATTTTCTCCTTTTTTTTAGTGCTTTCCCCTATCTCATTGGTGTTCTTTCCTATGGCAGCCGTCTCTGCCGCTTAACCTCTGGTTACTGGCGACTGACGCCACGGCTCGGAAGGATTTAGCCGCGGGCTGACGGTTTTTATTCCCCAGCTATACCGAGGAATCACTTAGACCATTGAAGCTCTTTTTCCCCTATTCCGCTAACCAGCTATTCACGGCTCATGCTTACAGCGTATGACTTATCCCTTTCACCTCTTCTCGCATGCCGGAAGCGTCTCTCCTCTCCGAGGAGGTGGGCCATTCCGCTCTCCCTATCCTGCCGTCGCGGGACATCAGGACCTCGACCTGCGAAGGAAGTCGCTCTCGATACGCCGGGCGGGAGAGCCGGCGGAGAAGGAGCCAACCCACCCTGAAAAATTCTGGACAAGGGGATTTGCCGTTGTTGCAATTATGACCATGAATGGGACAACGTCGTCCGTGCGCTACTTTGAAGAGGTGGCGGCGGAATGGGATACGCTTCGGAAGGGCTTTTTTCGGGACGAGGTTCGGGTAAAGGCGCTCGATTTGGCACGCGTCCAGGCCGGGGAACGAGCAGCGGACATCGGGGCGGGAACGGGCTTCCTGAGCGAAGCCCTCTTGGCCCGCGGACTCGAGGTGGTTGCGGTCGATCGCTCATCCGCCATGCTTGCCGAGCTGGAACGGAAGTTCGGCGGGCGACCCAGCTTCCGGACCGTTGGCGGAGAGACCGATGCGTTGCCGATCGAGACCGGAACGATCGACTGTTCCTTTGCCAACATGGTCCTCCACCACGTCGAACGCCCAGAGAAGATGGTCGAGGAGCTCTTTCGGATTCTGAAGCCCGGGGGCCGAGCGGTGGTCACCGACTTTGAACGCCACGGCTTTGACTTCTTCCTAAGCGAGTTTTACGATCGTTGGCCGGGCTTCGAGCCCGGGGATGTGGCGACCCTCTTCCGTGAAGCGGGATTCTCCTCGGTGGAGGAGGGCCCTCTGGGCGAGGTCTGCCAGGCAGAGAGTGCCGCCGGCGTCCGGGGCGTGGTTCCCATCTTCTTCGTTCGTGCAGAGCGATAGCGCGGCTTTCACTCGCTCTCGGCATCCCGCGTCGGCGCCCAAAATCAGTTGCCGAGAGAAGGTCTCGGTTCGATATTCGCGCCATGAGTAGCGGCGAGTTCTCCGAAGAACCGAAGGAAAGGGAGGGAGACAGAGCCGACCAGAAAGAGAAGTTCGCCAATAAGAACTTCTATTGGGTGATTGCGCTGGCTGCTCTCTTCTTCCTCTATCTCTTCTATTCGGTCCTCAATCACGATACAGTCAACATTCACGGCCATTAACGCGCCCCTACCCTCATCCGGAAGGCAGCGAAAGCATCTCCTCCGGTTGAGTTCCCGCCAAGAAGGCCTATATTTGGTTAAATGTAGCAATTGCAACGTCCGAAGGAGGGAAGTGCAATGGCCGGCTGGGCTGCGAGTCGCGGGAAGAGCTTCCGGCTGGGAGCGGCGGGCGGGCTTTTCGTCCTCGGGCTAGCCCTGTCGGCTTTCCGCGCGGAAAACGCGCCCGGCACGTCCGGGGCGGGGCCCGCCGCTCCCTCCTCGGTGCCGGATGGCGCTACGGCAGAGGCGGGGATCCGGGCTCTGATCGGGAAAGACCTCTATCCAGGCGAGAAGATCGAGCGGCTGACGGTCGTCCCGGAGCCGGAGCAGTCCAGGATCGTGGCGCGGTGGGAGGCGCACCTCGTCGATGACGGCAGACACTTTCATCCCCTCTTTCATCCCCCAACGATCATCCTTTACCAACTTTTGCCCGGTGAAGCGCACTTTCCCGCTCTCGGAACAGCACTCTCCCCGAAAGCCGATTCTGCGCCCGAATTTGAGACCTGGCGGAAGAAGCTCGCGCTGACGCGGAGCCTGATGCGACAGGTCGTCGTGCTCCGGTGCATGCTCTATTGCCGCCACCAGATGGATGCACTCGACCGGGATACCTTGCAGGCGGCGGAGGAGGAACTCTCGACGTTGTCGGCGAAACCGACACGGCATTGAGGGCGGCGTGGAAGCAGCGGCAGCCGCGAACCTGCCGCGCGACCCTGCGCCTGCTTTCCAAGTGCGATGGGAACAGAAAGGCTCAAGCGCCAGCCGGAGTCGCCCCGGCGCTTGAGCCCTTCTCTTGTTTCTCTTCGCCGATCTCGGTCACTTCACCGAATGCATCTCGGCGAGCAGATCGATGTAGGCGGTGGCCGCTTCAGCCAGCTTGTGGGTGTAAGTCATTTCCGAGCTTTGCCCCGCTCCCTTTTCGTGGAGCTCCGTCATCGCCTTGCTATCGATCACCTTCTTCACCAGCGCCTTCGCTTCGCGAATCGTTGCCTTCCCATGCTCGACCGCCAGTTCGTCGGTCCCGGAGGCCATGTTCATCTCGCCGAGCATAACGAGATTGGAGCCTTCGGCCGCCATCTCGACGGCATGATTGATAAGATCATGCATGTGATGGAGCTGCATCGAACCTTCGCGATGGTGCTCCTGAGCATCGACGGAACGAACGCCGGACCCGATCCCGAGGAACGCAATCGAAGCCAAGAGTAGAGCCATTCTTTTCATCCGTTCTCCTTCCGCTTGACGGTTGCGTCGCTTCCTTCCAATTGGAAAGGAAGGACTTATTTTCAAGCTTAACACAAAGTTCCTTCCGGCGAAGAAAAAGTTGCAACCATTGCGCTCCTTCGAGCGGCAAGGGGGAGGCTACCGCTGCCGTTGCCCGGCAAGAAAGAAGGCGTCGACCCGGTAATGCGGCTTTTTCGGACCGAACTCCTCCATCGGCCGCCAGCCTCTCATTCCCGAGGCGATCGGCACGTCCCTAGGATTGCCGGAACTTCCTAGGTAGGTAAGGTTTCGGTTGATCAGGACCAGGAGATCGCACCCATGCTCTTTGGCCACCGCGCAGAGCCGGCCCCGTCCCAAGGGAGAAGCCCAAACCTCGGTCGTTCCCCGATAGAAAAGCTTCCCAAGAATCTTCCATCGAAAGGGCGGCGCGGCAGCATAGAAGGAGACTCCCTCATGCCGTTCGAAGGGCGCGGCCATCGGACCCAGAGCAATGACCGGTCCCGGGATCGGCTTCTTTTCGGCCTCCCAGCGGACGCCTCCCGCAAAGGCCCCTCCGACAAAGCCGGCCAGAACGCAAATGAGGATGACTAACCCGAGAATGGGTCGCCTGCGCCGCCTCATTTCGCCTCTTTGCTCCCCCGCCCGCCTCCTTATCCTTCCCAGCATAGACTTCCCAAGCGCAGACGCAATCCGGGAACGGAGGCGCCGTCCGGAATGGCACTTCCCTTCCTGCGAGAAGCGAGTCCTCTCGTTCTCCTATCCTGCCTGGGATCCCTCGCCGGCGGTCTCCGGCGTGCGATCCGGGCAAAGGATAAAGGGGAGAACCACGAACGCCCAGAGGCCGAGAGATCCCATCCAGAGGAGGGCCGCCAGAGACAGCAGCGGAGAACTCCAGGATGGGATATGGTCGGCCCCGATCCTCGCGACGAGCGCCGCAAGCACCCCTCCGACCGCAAGCTCGAAGGGAATAAAGCGGTGGCGGAGCAGGAATCCCCGCCCGCTCAAACCGTAGACGACCCGAGCCTCTACCGCCAGGATCATCAGTCCGGCTCCTCCGAGGAAAAAGAGATGAAGAGAGCCGGCCCGTCCGGGTCCGAGGAAGCCGGCGAGCAGCAAGCCTAGAAGGGAGAGAGCCAGGGCGAGCCGGGAAGCCGCCGCGACGCTTCCCTTGTCCAGAAGCTCCCGGGAAAGTGGAAGGGTGAGCGCGAGATAGCCGGCGGCAGTCGATACCCGCAGCAGCCCGCCTGCGAGCCTCTTGCCCTCCGATTCGAGCAGGAAGCTGGCGAAGACCAAAAGCCCCGCCGCCGCCGCTAGGAGGGCGCGCTGGATCCATTGGCGGGAGGGGCGGCGTGACGGAGGGAAGAGCTCTCGGCTCTCCGCGCCGTAGACCTGCGGAAGATAGAACGCGCCCACTCCGAGGATGGGAAGGAGGGGCAGCCCTTCGAAAAGCAGGAGTTGGCTGACCCGCTGAACGACTGCGCCGGTCTGCATCCCGGCCGTCTTCTCGGCTTGGAGGAAGGCGCCCGCCGCCGCTCCCAGGACTCCCAGGAACACCAGGACAAAGCTCGGAGGCGGGTTGTCCTTGCGGCCCCGAAAGCGCAGGGCGAAGGCGATCAAGGGCAGCAGGAGCGCGAAGGCGAAGAGCATGTCGCCCGCCCACTGCCCGCCCAAGAGATGCAGGATGCTTGACGTTAAGAGGGTGACCGCCAAGACGAGCAGCAGGTTTCCGCTCAGCGGCTCGACCACGAGAAGGCGCGGGAGCGAGGTCGCCAGGAAGCCGATGACAAAGGAGCCGACGAAGCCCTCGATCATGAGCCGGGGGTGATTTTGAGCCGGCGGAGAAGGGGCCCAGCCCAGGGCGGCAAGCGGCCAGACCGCGACTCCCAGGAGCCCGAGGACCGTGCCTAACGGGAAAAGGACCCGGTAGGGCTCCCGCGCGCAGAGGCGCAGGAAGGCATTCGGCGGAAGGGGTCCGCTCAGCTCCGGGGTCCCATCCGCTTCCATGAATGCTTCCTTACACTCCGCACGGCCATTCTTATAGCAGGCATGCTGCCTGTTCCTCCTTCTTTTTCACGGCCCTTCTCCAAAAGCCGGGAGGGGCGCTTCGCTCCGCGGCTGATCCCCTGTCCGCCACCCCAGGACGGCAGCCGATTCTTTTTTCTCTCCACCGCTTTTCCAACGTCTTCCCGGCGGAAGGCGCAAGCAAAAAACGGGCTTTGCTTCGATGTCCTGGCCGCCCGCCTGCACCAGATTTGACGCTCCGGTCTCCCATCTGATAGCCTCTTTTTCCCTGAATGAAGGGCGTGAGCACCCCCGATCGGCCGCTTCCTGGCAGGATCCATGCTCCTCCCTGGACCGACCTTCTCCTCGACCAGCTTCCCGAAGCCCTCTTCATCCTCGATCCCCAGCATCGCGTCGTTTTCTGGAACCGGGCCTGCGCCAGGCTCACCGGCCTCGATTCCGAAGCGGTGCTGCAGACCGATCGCCACCGCGAAGCCTTCTCCCCCCAGAGGCTTCCAACCCTGGCGGACCTCCTTCTCGACCGCAAGATCGAACGCCTTCCCGAGATCTACCCGGCGGCCGTCCCGACCCGCTTTTCTCCGGACAACGTTCGGATCGACCACTGGTGCTCGTTCTCCTCGGGCGAGCACCGCTACCTGGCCACCCAAGCTACTCTCCTCTCCGATCCCTCGGGAACGATTCTCGCCGCCGTCCAGACCCACCGGGACCGGACCGCTCCCCGCCTCGCGGAGGAGCAGCTGGCCGAGAGCGAGGCTCGCCTGGCCGCCATCCTCGGTTCTTCGATGGACGCCCTCCTCTCCTTCCGGAGAGATCTTCGCGTCGAGCTCTTCAACGCCGCCGCCGAACGCCTCTTCGCTGTGGCGCACGCCGAAGCCCTCGGTCGACGCGTCGATTCCTTCCTCTCTCCCCGGAGCCGCCGGCCCTTCGCCCGCTATCTCTCCCTCTGCCGCCCGGAACCCGATGCGGAACCCGTCTGGATCCCCGAGGGTTTGAACGGCTTCCGCGGCCCGGGGCAAGAGTTTCCGATTGAAGCCACCCTGACGGCGAGCCGCGTCGGCGGCTCTCCTCTCTTTACCCTGAGCGTCCGGGACGCGGGTGCGCTCCGCCACGCCCAGCGCGCGATCGTCCGGCTCGGGCTCGAGAAGGACTATCTTGAGGAGAGGCTCTGCCAGGAAGAGGATCTCGGCGAATTCCTCACCGACTCACCCAACCTCCGGGCGCTCCTCCGTCAGGTGGAACAGGTCGCTCCGACCGACGCGACCGTCCTGCTCCAAGGAGAGACCGGCACGGGAAAGGAGCTTCTGGCACGCGCGATCCACCGGAGGAGCCGGAGGAACGAGTCGATCCTTGTGAGCGTCAACTGCGCGGCGCTCCCCCCGGAACTGGTGGAGAGCGAGCTCTTCGGCCACGAGAGGGGTGCTTTCACCGGGGCGGTCCAAGAGCGCAAGGGGCGGTTCGAGCTCGCCGACCAGGGCACTCTCTTCCTGGACGAGATCGGGGAGCTCCCCCCCTCGGCTCAGGCCAAGCTGCTGCGCGTGCTCCAAGGAGGCGAGTTCGAACGGGTCGGAGGCAGCCGGACGCTACGAACCAACGTCCGCTTGATCGCCGCGACCAATCGTCGTCTCGAAGAGGATGTTCGCAGCGGCCGCTTCCGCTCCGATCTCTTCTACCGGATCCACGTCTTTCCGATCCAGATTCCCCCCCTGCGGGAGCGGCCGCGCGACATTCCGCTCCTAGCCGATTTCTTCCTACACCGTTTCGCCTCCAAGATGGGCAAGCCGGCGATCGCCTTCGCCCCCGGATCGATCGAACGGCTCTCTTCCTATCCGTGGCCGGGAAATGTCCGGGAGCTGCAGAACGTGATCGAGCGAGCGGTCATTCTCTCCCGAGGGCCGCTGGTGGAGATCGACCGCCTTGCGGATGCCCCTCACCCGACCGCCGTCACCGCTCCCGCCCGGCTGCCTGTCCAGCTGCAAGAGATCGAAGCCCGCCAGATCCTCGAAGCTCTCGAGCAGAGTCACTGGCGCATCTCCGGACCCCGTGGAGCGGCCATCCGTCTCGGACTCCATCCCAATACCCTCCGCTTCCGAATGAAAAAATTCGGATTACTCCAAGATCGCTTTCCCATAGCGTCGAAATGACGAGAATTGGTGCAAATCACCAATTCTTGATCTCTTTCACAATTCTTCCCCACTCCTTCCAGGGATGCGAATTTGGCATCCAATTTGCTCGCAGCTCGATGCCTCTCGAACCGATATCCGGGAAGCTGGATTCATGAACGGAGACGAACTTTCACCGCAGATCCGCATCCCTCTCTCGATCGCCTTGATCACGGGCTACTTCCTCGCGCTCTTCAACGCGGGAGCCTACAATGCGGTCAATCCCCACGCGATGGGAGCCTTTGGCGTAAGCCCGAGTCACGGTCCGTGGACGATGGCGGACTTTTTCGCGGCGCAGGCCCTCGGTCTGATCCTTGGCCCCTCTCTTGCGGAACGGCTTGGTCCTCTCCGGGGCTTCCGCTGGGCGATCCGGACGATCGTCGCGGGAAGCCTTCTCTGCGCCGCCGCTCCCTCCTTTTTGCCCTTTCTCGTCGGACGGATCCTGCAAGGGATCGGATCGGGCGTCGCCGTCCCGCTCGCCCAGACCCTTCTCCTGGCGAGCCATCCGACGGAGCGCAGGCCCATCGTCGCCTCCTTCTGGAGCATGGCGGGACTCGCCCCCTACTCGCTGAGTCCGCTGGTCGGCGCCTGGATGGAGGCCCAGTGGGGCTGGAGGAGCTGGTTTCTGGTCAATGGGCCGCTTCTGCTCTTCGTGGGCGAGGCCTGCGCGCTGCTCGCTCCCCACCCACCGGCAGCCAAAACCCACCGCTGGGACTGGGTCGGCGCCCTCCTTCTCACCGGAGCGATCCTCTCGTTCCAATCCGCGCTCAACCTTGGAGACGACTATGACTGGTACAACTCCCCTCTGGTCGTCGGCCTGCTCGCCGGGGGCCTCGTCGGCCTCGCCTATTTCGTGGTCTGGGAGCTAGGGGAGCTCCATCCGCTCATCGACCTGCGCCTCTTCCTCCGGAGCGGCTTCTCCCTCGGGATCTTTACCCTGAGCATCGGCTTCTTCTTCTTTTTCGGCCTCTGGACCACCCTCTTAGTCCGCCTTCAGCTCCCCGGCTTCGGGGGATTCACCTCTCTGCTCGCCGCCGAGATTTTCCTCCCGCTCTTTGTCTTCTCCAAGCCCGCCGCCGGTCTTCTCGCCCAGGCGCCGCCCTGGATCCAGCTAAGGCTAATCGCCTGCGCCACCTTTCTCCTCTTCTCCCTCTTTTCCTGGCTGAGCAGCTCATACGACTTCTTCCAGCGGCGCTCCTGGTTCTTCCCGCTGCTCGGAACACAGCTTCTCGAAGGATTGTGCCTGGGAACCTTCCTCAGGCCAATGAACGGACTGATGGTGGCGGGGCTCTCCCCGCGCAAGCAGCTCTACGCGCTCGAACTTGGCACGGCCTTCCGCACGCTCGCCTGCGGTCTCGGCATCGACGGGATCGGCTCGCTGCTCTACCAGAGGAGCGCCTTTGCCCAATCCCGCCTCGCCGAGACTTTCCCTCCCTTCGGCTCGCTGACCGAGGAGACCGGTCAGCGGCTCACCGAGTCGGGCATGAGCGATGCAGAGGCGCTGGCATGGCTGACTCGGCGGCTCAATCTTCATGCCAACATCCTGAGCCTAGAGGATGCCTTCCGCTTCGCGGCATGGGCCTTCCTAGCCCTGGCCGGGGCCGTGGCGCTGGTCCCGCTCTTTCGCTGGGGCCGCCGATGGCTCCTGGGACGCGAGACCGCATGAACCAATCTATCCTTCTCCTCCGGGCTGTTCCGCTCCTGGCCGGAGCCCTTGGCCTTGCCGGATGCGCGATGCTTCCCAAGGGGATTCCGACCGCCGAGAAAACGCCTCTCCCCCCGATGGAGAAGACCCTGGCGGCCGGGAGCCATCTGCAGGCGGCACCGGAGTGGACGCGGCCCCTCTGGTGGAAGGAGCTCCGCTGCTCCGAGCTCGATCGGATCGTCGATGAGGCGCTCTCGGGAAACCCGGGGCTCCGGGCGGCCGCCGACCGGATCCGGCTCTCCTGGGCGATGGCCGTGCACGAGCGGGGCCGGCTCCTCCCCTCCCTCGAAGGGCGTCCCTGGCTGCTCAACGACAGTCTGGGCGTCTGGCAGGTGCCCGGATCGAGCTTCTTCGGACCCTTCGGCGGCCGCTCCTTCGCCTTCGCCGACTATTCTCCCGCCTTCCTCACCTACCATGTCGACCTCTGGGGCCAAGACCGGTCCCGCATCCGCGCCGCGGTCGGAGAGGCGCGGGCGGCCATGGCCGAGTTCGCCCTCGCCCAGCTGACTCTCTCCGCGACGCTGGCCCGACGCTACATCGAACTCGTGTCTCGTACGGAGGAGGAAGAAATCGTGCGGAAGATGGCTTCCGAGCTCGAGCAGGATCTCGCCCTGGTGCGCTCCCGCCACCGCAGGGCCGGGATCGACACCCTGCTGCCGGTCTACGCCTTGGAGCAGCGGCTCGAGGCTACGCGCCAGCGGGAGAGGATCCTCGAACGGGAGAACGCCCTGCTGCGGGACGAGATCGCCGCGCTGGCGGGCAAAGGACCGGACTGGGGACGGACGATCCCGATTACCGTTGCGAGCTTCCCGAAACGCTTCCCCCTCCCCTCCTCCGTGCCGCTGGAACTGCTGAGCCACCGCCCGGATGTCGCGGTCACCCTCTGGCGCGTTGAGTCGGCGGCCCAGCGTGTCCGGGTCGCCAAGACCGCGTTCTATCCGAACATCGACCTTGTCGGCTTCGCCGGCTTCCAAACCTTGAACATGGCGACCATCCTGCTCGCCCCCGCTCAGGCGTTCATGTACATGGCCGGCCCGGCGATCACCCTTCCGCTCTTCGAGCGGGGGCAGCTCACCGCTCGGCTGGTCGCCGAGCAGGAGGAGTACAATATCGCGGTGGAACGGTACAACGACGCGGTGCTCGGCGCGGCCCGCTCCGTAGCCGACGCGCTCGCCCACTGGAAGGAGAGCGTGGAAACCCTTAGCGCCCAGGACAGGGCGCTCTCCGCCGCCGACCGGTTCGCCCGGCTGACCGACTCCCGATACAAGGCGGGTATCGCCACCCGGATCGATCAGATCGAGGCCACCTTGACGGCCCGGGAGCAGGAGCTCCGCCTCTCGAGCCTGACGGCTTCCCATCTCGAGTCGGTGGTGGCCCTTCACGAAGCTCTCGGAGGGGGTTACCAGTCCCAGGCAGCCCCGTAGTACCCGGCTTCGACCCATGCCCCAACTCTCCCTCTTCGAACGGCTCGTGCTTCTCTGGAGACGATTCGTACCGAGCCGGGAGGGGATGGAACGCAGACGCAGGCTCCCCTCCCTCGAGGAAGCGCGCCGCCGCAGGTTGCGCCTTCTCACCGGGAGCTTCGCGGCGGCGGCGGCGGCCCTCTTCCTCTACTGGCTCTTCTGGGGACGCTTCTGGGTAGTCACAAACGATGCCTATGTGAGTGGAAACCTGATCCCCCTTAAGGCTCAGGTCGCGGGCACGGTCACCGAGGTGCGGACCGATTCGACCCGGCGCGTCCGAAAGGGCGAGATCCTCGTCCGGCTCGACGGGGTCAAAACCAAGGTCGCGCTCGAGCGGGCCGAGGCGGAGCTCGGTCAAGCGGTCCGGCGGGTCGAAACCCTCTTCCGACAGGCGGCGACGCTCCGGAGCCGAGTCGCAGCCCAAAAAGCGGTCGTCTCCCGGATCGCTTCCGACCTTGCCCGCTACCGGAGCGTGGTCCGCGAGGGAGCGGTCTCCTTCCAGCTCGTGGAGGATACCGAATGGCAGCTCCGAGAAGCCGAGGCCACTCTCCGGGACCTGCAAGACCAGATCGCCAGCGTAGAGGCCCGCATCCGCGGGACGACCGTTTCAACCAATCCCGAGGTCTTGCAGGCGGCCGCGCTCTACCGCAATGCCTACCTCGACCATATCCGCCGCAACGTCGTCGCGCCGGTCTCCGGCTACGTCGCCAAGCGGAGCGTCCAGCCTGGCGACGAGGTCTTTCCGGAAAAGCCCCTCCTGCTGATCATTCCTCTCGATTACCTCTGGGTCGAGGCTAACTACCGGGAGGTCGAGCTGACCCACGTCCGCCCGGCGCAGCCGGTGCGGATCACGGTCGACCTCTACCCACGCAAGATCCTCTACCACGGCGTCGTCGAAGGAATCATCCCGAGCGCTGGCAACAACCTCGGGCTGCTGCCCCCGGAAAACGCCACCGGCAACTACATTCACATCGTCGAGCGGGTCCCGGTCCGCATCCGAATCGACCCGAAGGAGCTCCGGGACCATCCGCTGCGGCCTGGGCTCTCCTGCGTCACCCGGATCGATACCTGGCGGCGCGGCCAGTCGGTCCTGGAGCCGCTCACCGAGATTCCGCCGAGTGCCTACCGCACCGACTATCAGACCTCGGTCTACGACGAGGAGGTCGAACTGCGCGGGGCATCCGAGGCGATCCGGCGGATCATCGAAGCGAACCGGATGCCCGGAGGAGGAACGACCCCTTCTCCCGCGCAGGCGCCAGACCACTAGGCGGAAGCGCAAGCAGACGGCCTTCCCAGACAAAACGGCTCCAATTCCGCTAGCGCCGCTCTCGAAGAACGACGCACGGATCGCCGATGAACGACACAGGAACGCTCATGAGAGATCCAGCTCATACCCGTTGTGAAACTTGGCTAAGAGAACGCCTCTCCTTTCGGCTTCCTGCCGGATCTGGTCTGGAATAACCTTGCCGACCACAAGAGAAATGGCCTTGGCCGGTTCGGCGGAAAAGAGCGTCCTCATTTCTGAGGGCTCGGCTCTTACCGCAGCCCGTGACGCTTTCAGAAATAGTTCGGCTCGCTTCTCCGCCCGATCCACGTCATGCCGATCTACAGTCCGTGAGACCTCGACCGCCACACATACCGGTTCTCGGGTTCTTCGATCCCTTCCGACCAGTAGCGCATCCGAAGCGCTGAGTTGCACGCGTTCCTCCCGAGTAATCGCCCCGGCATCTCTCGCGATATCGGCGGTTAAGTTCATCTCGTCGTGGCTGAGTTCTCTGACTCGCGACAGATAGTCCGAGAGATAAGAACCGAGGCTGCGCATCGCCTTGACTTCGATCCTTCCTCCATCGAGCTCGTTTAATTTGTTCACGATTTGATCGATCTGTCGATCGACCTCGGCAGCCCGCCTCTCCGTAGCCTCCATGAACGACCTGAGCGTCGACTCCAGGCTGTCCAGTCGACCGTCGACTTCGGCGGCTCGCCTCTCGGTCGCCTCCATGAATGACCTGAGTGTTGACTCCAGGCTGTCCAGCCGACCATCGACCTCGGCAGCCCGCCTCTCGGTCGCCTCCATGAACGACCTGAGCGTCGACTCCAGGCTGTCCAGCCGACCGTCGACCTCGGCGGCTCGCCTCTCGGTCGCCTCCATGAACGACCTGAGCGTTGACTCCAGGCTGTCCAGCCGACCGTCGATCTCGGCGGCTCGCCTCTCGGTCGCCTCCAGAAAGGCTCTGAAAGAAGCTTCGGTGCGCTCCTGCGCTTCGCCGAGCCTGCTTACCCTGTCGGTCAGCTCGCCGATCGCCTCCCAGACCTTCCTGGAATCCTCCTTCCGTTCGATCTCCGCCCTCTCAAACCTTGCCGGAAGCGCAAGCAGCTCCTCGGTGAGAATTTCCCGCTGGATGGCCTCCCTCCATTCCGGGTGTCTCCGGAGAGCGGCAAGCAGCTCATCGCTGGTCTGAATGGAGATGCTCACGGCTTGAGTTTAGCCTCCGCTACCCGAAAGAGCAACGGCGCCCCGGGCGGGCATCGGCGACGGGAACCGGCTCATCATTCCAACTGGTATTGCGACCGTTCTTGTCTCGACCGAGGGGATGCCTTCCCTCCATGCTCCCCAGCGGATGATGCCGGAAGGAAGCTCGACGAAGCACTTGCGGCCGCCGTACTCTTCCCGGCGTAGAACGGATGATTAGGTTGTTCCGCCGTCTGGGCTTTCTGGCGATAGGGGGGCTTGCCATCCTCGGGGCGTTCGTCCTCCTGGGAACCTTTCTGGCCGTCCGCCAAGGCTTCGGCTCCCGCGAAGCTCCACCTGCCTGGGAAGCGGTCCTGGCCAAGAGGATCTACCGGCTTTCGATCCCCGAGGAAGCACGGCGGGAAGAAAATCCATTTCCGCCCACCCCCGACTGGCTCAAGCAAGGGATGGAGCACTACGCCGACCATTGCGCCCAATGCCACGCGAACAATGGAAGCGGGGAGACCGAGATCGGCAAGAACCTCTATCCAAGACCTCCGGACATGAGAAAGGAAGCGACCCAGCGACTCACCGACGGCGAGCTCTACTACATCATCCATAACGGCATCCGGCTCACCGGAATGCCGGCTTGGGGGGAAAGCGGCCACGATGCGGAGAGCTGGAAGCTGGTCCTTTTCCTGCGCCATCTGCCAAAGCTCACGCGCGAGGAGGAACAGCAGATGGAAAGGCTCAACCCGAAGGGGCCGAAAGAGCGGGAGGAGGAGCAGGAGGAGGAGCACTTCTTAGAGGGAGACGACAAAAGCTCTCCTTGAACGCACCTCGCGGAGAGGATAGACTCCCAAACACCTGGGTATTTTCTCGGCGCGCATGCGTGCGCAATCGGGACGCAAGGCTGCCAAAAAAGGAGGATGCGATATGCGTAGCGTGGTCGGAGTTCTGCTCTCTTGGATGATTCTCGGTCTCGGCGGGCTTTCGGCATTCGCCCACGGCAACGAGATCCATGTGATCGGGGAGGTCTCTTCTCTTGAAGGGAAGGTCCTGACCGTCCAGACGCGGGAGGGGAAGTCGGTCTCGGTCGAGCTAACGGACCGCTCGGAAATTTCCAAGGGTAAAGCGAAGGAGCCGGCCACCGTCACGGATCTTGTTCCGGGGGAGCGCGTCGTGATCCATGCCCGCAAGGCGGGGGAAAAGCTGCAGGCTCGCACGGTGCAAATCGGCAAACCAAAACCGGTCGGCACAGAAAAGGCGAAGACGGGAACTTGACGACCATTTCTCACAAGCGTCCGCCGTCCCAGCCGGACCCCGTACTTCCTGGAGCCATCCAAGATCTCCTTTGAATCCGTCCGGTCGTTTTCACCGACCGATCACTTTTTCTTTTTCACTCCTCAACGAAGCGGACCTCAAGCGGAGAATCGCGCGAGGCTTTCGGTTGCATCGGAAAAGACCGGATGCGTACCATTCCCTCTGCAGTGGACACGAACTCCGATTCCGGGCGCTGCCGAGAGCACGGCATAGGCCGGTGGAGCGCATCGCTGGAAGAGACCGCCCCCGTTGATCTCAACCCCAGCCACCTGGTGACCTTCGCTCTGATTGCCGAGCTCGGCAGCGTGAGCCTCGCCGCGCGGCGCCTCCACATCGTACAGGCCGCAGCCTCTGCGCAGCTCCGGAGGCTGCGGGAAGCGATCGGCGATCCATTGTGTCGCTTTGAGCAGGGGCGTATCCGTCTCACTCCCGCAGGGGAAGAACTGCACAAGCATGCCAGCCGGGTGGCCGAGGGGGTCGCGGCGGCTCGGGAGTTCGGCCGGCAGCGGAAGAGGCTCGCGGAAGGACGGCTGCGCATCGCCCTGACCGTCACGATCGGGAGCTATTACCTTTCCTGCCCCTTGGTCGCCTTCCAAAACCGCTATCCGGGCGTCCGAGTGGAGACGGAGGTCGGATCGTCCCGGGAGATCTTCCGGCGCTCCGAGGATTTTGACCTGGTCTTCGTCGAAGACCCATTGGAAGGGCGAGCCCCTCCCGGTTTCGTCCGTGAACCTTGGATCATGGAAGAGATCCTGGTGGTCGCCCGTCGGGAGAGCAAGCTGGCGCGGACCTTTCCCGATGGAGTGGCGCTGCGCTTGCTGCGGGAGGAGAAGGTGGTCTGGCGGGAGGCCGAATCGGGAGTCCGTCGCGCCGTCGAGAAGGCCTTTGCCGAGCTGGGGATCGAGACCCCCGTCCATCTCGAGGTGCCGAGCGCCCATGGAGTGACCGAGGCCGCCCGTGCGGGCCTGGGGATCGGCTTCGTGGCCGCCCGGGTCCTGCCGGAGGGCGATGCCGAGCTTGCCGCCCTGCGCATCAACCCTCCTCACGGCCTCTGGTGGAGCCTCGGGATCGTCGCACCCCCTTCGGGACAGCGTTCTCCGGCTGCCGCCGCATTCCTGGATCTGCTTGGGCGAAGCTCCGACCCTACGGCATGCGGCGGCGCAGGGGTTCCGAAGGCTCCTTAGACGCTGTAGGACTTGGCGCCCACCCCCGCCAGCTTCCCCCCCTCGACGATGAGATACTCCTTGCGGATCGGCCGGCCGGCAAACCAGCATTCCAGGATCTCCCGGACTCCCGCCGCGTACCGAGCCTGGGCGGAAAGGGTCGAGCCCGAGATGTGCGGAGTCATCCCCTCGTGGGGCATGGTCCTCCACGGATGGTCCTTGGGGGCGGGCTGCGGATACCAGACGTCCCCCGCATAGCCGGCCAGTTGGCCGCTCTCGAGCGCCCGGACGATCGCATCCCGGTCACAGATCTTGGCGCGGGCCGTATTAACTAGATAAGTGCCCCGCTTCATCCTGCCCAAGAGCGCATCGTTGAAGAGATTCTCGGTCTCCGGATGGAGGGGGCAGTTGATCGTGACGACGTCGCAGTGGGGAACCATCGCCGCCGCGTCGGGATGGAAGGTCAGGCCCAACTCGGCCTCGATCTCCGGATTCAGGCGACGGCGGTCGGTGTAATGGAGGCCGACGTCGAACGGCTTGAGCCGCCGCAGGACCGCGAGCCCGATGCGGCCCGCCGCCACGGTTCCGACCTGCATGCCCTCCAGATCGTAGGCTCGCTCCACGCAGTCGGCGATATTCCAGCCGCCCTTCCGCACCCAGTCGTGGGAGGGCAGGTAGTTGCGGACAAGCGAGAGGATCATCATCACTACATGCTCGGCCACGCTGATGCTGTTGGAGAAGGTCACCTCCGCCACCGTGATGTTCCGCTCCGCGGCGGCTCGCAGATCGACATGGTCCGAGCCGATGCCGGCGGTGATCGCCAACTTGAGCTTGGGCGCCCGGGCGATCCTCTCCTTGGTCAGGTAGGCGGGCCAGAAGGGCTGCGAGATGACAACATCGCTATCCGGCAGCTCCCGCTCGAAACGCGAGTTCGGGCCCTCCTTGTCCGAGGTGACCACCAGAGTGTGTCCCTGCTCCTCCAGAAACCGGCGCAGGCCGAGCTCCCCGGAGACGCTGCCCAAGAGCTCGCCCGGATGGAAGTCGACCCGTTCCGGACTGGGCGCCGTCTGACCGTCCGAGTAGCGCGAGATCGCCGGGATCGTCTCCCGCGCATACGATTGGGGATAGCCGTTCACAGGATCATCATAGAGAACACAAAGGATCTTCATTTCTTTTTCCCTCTCTTCCTCAATTCTCAAAACTAGACCGCCTCCCGTCCGGAAGCGTCGTCCAAAAAACTAACGCCTTAAACGTCGATAGTGAAAATAGTAAGTTTTTATGATGCGATCGCATTTCGTTATAGGAACAGGAAGGCACAACCCTCTCCTCCGCATCGCTAAGCGTCCGACGGGCAGAAACGACCGGAAAGGCCCTGCGGCAGGATCATCCTTGTTGCCCATAGAGAAAATGGAGAACATTCCCTATCCCCTTGCTTCTTCCCCCCTTCCACGATAGTCTTCGGGTCTCCCAAGCGGAGCCGGGTCGGTCGTTGGTCTTCCGGCTGCGGGGTCTTGACTAAAAGCGGCACAATGTTTCCTCCGGGCGTACGGTTGTGGTTCTGTGTGCGAGCGCAACCGAAGCGCGAGCGCATCGCCTACGAATCCCTTCTCCTGCTGGACGGCGTGGAGACGCTCCTGCCCCTGCTCCGCTATAGCCGCCTGCGGAAAGGCAAACGGGTCTGGGCGACGGAGCCGCTCTTTCCGGGATATCTCTTTGCCTGCTTCGAGCCGCTCTTGCGCCTCAACGCCGTCCGCTATGCGCAAGGAGTTGCGACGATCGTCCAGTTCGGCGGCCGCTACCCGTTGATCCCCTGCTCGGCCGCAGACCAGCTTCGCCAACTTCTGGGTCCCGATCAGCTCATCACCTTGCAAAACACCCTCGAGCCGGGCATGGAGGTCAAGGTCGGGACAGGCCCCTTCTGCGGGCTCTCGGCGATCGTCCGGGAGTACGTTCCCGGCAAGGAGCGGGTCCGAATCCTCTTCGATTGGCTCGGCCGCCAGATCGAGACCGAAGTCTCCTCTTCCGACGTCGTCCTGCCCGATCCCCGGGCTCCGCGAAAGATCGTCATCGGGAGCCCGGCTCCCAAAAAGGGGAAGCCCGCCTCGTGAGCCGGGTCCAGAAGCTCGGCCCCCCGGAACGGGGGAAGCGGCGCCTCCGCTGGCTCCCCTTTTTCGCCTATGCCCTGCTCCTCCTCTCCCTCTCCAGCATCCCGGGACCCAACCTGCCGCAGGAACTTGGTCGCGTGAACGACAAGCTCCTCCACGCGACCGCCTACTCGGGTGCCGGTCTCCTTGCTCGGATGGCCGCCGGAAGCACGCCCTGGGCTACCGCCGCCGTGGCCCTGCTCGGCGCGATCGACGAGAACTACCAGCGGCTCATCCCCGGACGAACGCCCGATCCCCGCGACTGGGCGGCGGACGTCGCCGGGGGCTTTCTGGGAGCCCTGCTTGCAGGTTTCGTGGAACGCTTCCGGAGCCGGAAAGGCTCCCCCGGCCCGCCTCAGACGCCCCAGGGGGGCAAGGCAGCATCCGCTCCCGAAAGCCGGGGCGGATCCCGGAAAACGGTCGATTGACTCCCCAAAGTTCTCTTCGGGCCGCCGGCGCCTCTTCCCGCCGGCCTCGGAAGAGGAGCGTTCCCTGCCGATGCGGAAAAACAGAACGTGCGCTTCGCCCTGTGCCGGGATAGAGTTGGTATCTTTATGCCGTTTCGCAACCTCGCTCTCAGCTCTCCCGTTCTCGAAGCCATCCGCGAAGCCGGATACACCGAGCCGACCCCGATTCAATCGGCCGCGATCCCCCCGATCCTGGCGGGCCGGGACCTGATCGGCATCGCGCAGACCGGTACCGGCAAGACGGCCGCTTTCGCCTGGCCCATCCTGACCAAGCTTTCCGCGGAGCCCCAATCAGGCTCCCGGTGCGCGCCGCGCGCGCTCGTACTCGCCCCGACCCGAGAGCTGGCGGCCCAGATCCAGGAAAACATCCGCGCCTACGGCAAGCACCTCTCCCTGCGCACGGCTTCGGTCTTCGGGGGCGTGAGCGAGCAGCCGCAAATCCAAGCCCTCCGTTCGAGCCTCGACATCCTGGTCGCCTGCCCGGGCCGCCTCATTGATCTCCACGGCCAGGGCTACGGAGACCTTTCGGCGATCCGCTGCCTAGTCCTCGACGAGGCCGACCGGATGCTCGACATGGGATTTCTGCCCGCCATCCGGCAGATTGTTAAAAAGCTTCCCCGGGAACGCCAAACTCTTCTCTTTTCGGCCAGCCTCTCCCCGGAAATCGAATCGCTTACCCGCGAGTTCCTGCGTTCCCCCAAGCTCGTCGAGATCGGACGCCGAGCCAATCCCGCGGAAACCGTCACCCAGTTCGTCTACGAAGTCGCTCCCCACCTAAAAACGGCCCTCCTCTCCCATCTCCTGAAGGATCCCCAGTTCGACACCGTCCTGGTCTTTGCTCGGACCAAGCATCGCGCCGATCGTCTCGCCCACCAGATCGAACGGACCGGGATCAAAACGGCCACCCTCCACTCCAACCGCTCCCAAAGCCAGCGGATGCGCGCCCTACGGGATTTCAAGGCGGGGGCCGCCCGCGTTCTCGTGGCAACCGACATCGCGGCCCGGGGGATCGACGTCGATGGGATCTCCCACGTGATCAACTTCGATCTTCCCCAGAATCCCGAGGATTACGTCCATCGAATCGGCCGGACCGGCCGGGCGCATGCGATCGGCGATGCCATCAGCTTCGTGACCCCGGAGGATCGGGGCGCCCTCCGCTCCCTTGAACGCTTCCTCGGACGGGGCATCCCCCGGAAGCTGGCCGAGGGCTTCGACCATGCCGCCCCCACGCCTCCCTCCCAGGAGGAGGCGCAAGCCAACTCCAAGCGGCCCTACCGCCCGAGAAGCTTCGCCCGCCCTGGAAGAAGAGCGGCCAAGCCGAGCCGCTAGCCTCCTGACTTCCCAAGGCTGGGCTTTTCCCCCAATTGGAGGACGACCTTTCTCTCCCGGATCCTCTCCCGGAACGGCCCGCTCAGCTCGGCCCAGTCCAGCAGATCGACCTTCCAAGGCAGATCCGATTCCGAAAACGCTTCGGCCAGCTCCGCGAGCCGGTCGATCCCGATCGGCCCTTCCCCCAGGATCACCAGGTCAAGGTCGGAATAGGCCCGCTGCTCGCCCGCTACCCGCGAACCGAAGGCCCAGACCTCGCGCTCGGGCAGATACCTACGCAAAAGGGAGCGAATGATCCGCCACTCTTCGGGTGATACGGCGATCGGCGGCGCGCTCTCCCCCTCGTTCACCCGCTCCGCTCCTTGAGCTTCCCGAGCAGATGCTCGGCTTCCTCGAGAAAATCGGGGATCCGGGCCACAACCCCCCGTGCGGCCTCTTCTTCGTAGACGTGGCTCGTCCTTGCGCGCATCTCCCGGAAGGTCCGCCAAAGCGGCCAGTTCCCCCGCAAGAGCCCCTGTTCGCCCGCCGTTCGGATCAAGTCGGCAAAGGACATCGTTTGGATCTCCGCCGGATTGGCAGCGGTTTCCGCCAAGTACCGGCGGAGGGTCTTGTGGGAGAGTTCGTAGGTGAACTCGAAGCGCTGAATCAGTCCGTCGCGCACCTGGAGATCGCTACTCTCTCGCCGGTAGCGTTCCCAGCCTTCCTTGAGCTTCCCGATCGCCTTTTCCAGCGGTTCGAAAGAGATCATCGGGCCTCCTCGATCCGATGTGTCCCCGGTCCCAGACCGAAAAGGCGCTTCCCCCTCACGCGCCCGACGCCTTGTCTCCCCGATCCTTGGCCACCTGCTCGGCGATCCAGGCGTAGGTGCGTGCGATCCCCTTCTCCAAGGGCTGCCCCGGCGCCCAGCCTAGCTTCTCGCGGATGAGCCGGTTGTCCGAATTCCTCCCCCGCACTCCCAACGGTCCCGACACGTTGCGGATCGAGATCTTCTTCCCCGCTACCCGCGCGATCATCTGGGCCAGGTCGTTGATGCGGATCATCTCCTCCGAACCCACGTTGACCGGCCCGGAGAAGCCCGAGCGCATCAGCCGGATGCTCGCCTCCAGGCACTCGTCGATGTAGAGGAAGGAGCGGGTCTGCTGTCCGTCTCCCCAGACCTCGATCGAGCCGCCGTCGGAAATCTCCGCGATCTTCCGGCAGAGAGCGGCCGGGGCCTTTTCCCTCCCCCCCTTCCAGGTCCCTTCGGGCCCGAAGATGTTGTGGTAGCGGGCGATGCGGACCTCCATCCCGTAGTTCCTGGCAAAGGCGAGGTAGAGGCGCTCGCTGAATAGCTTTTCCCAGCCATACTCGCTATCGGGAGCCGCCGGATAGGCGCTCGCCTCCGAGCAGAGGGGATTCTCGGGATCCTCCTGGTTGTAGGCGGGATACATGCAGGCCGAGGAAGAATAGAAGATCCTCTTGGCCCGCCGCCTCCGGCAGGCATCGAGCATGTTCAGGTTGATCGTCGCCGAGTTGTGCAGGATGTCGGCATCATGCTCGCCCGTGAAGACGAACCCGGCCCCTCCCATGTCCGCTGCAAGCTGGTAGACCTCGGTAAAGCGCCGATCGACCACCCGCCGACAGAAATCGGGCTCCCGCAGATCGCCCAGCATAAAATCATCGGCCTCGGTTTCGGAAAATTCCGGGAACTTGAGATCGACCCCCCGGACCCAAAAGCCCTCCTGCTTGAGCCTCCGCACAAGGTGGCTCCCGATGAACCCTCCCGCTCCGCAAACCAGCGCATCCGGCATTCTCCCTCCTTTTTGCACGTTTCCGTTCCCCCTCCGCAGCCTCGATCTTGCTTCCGAAGGCCCCAGGGAACTTTCCGGTTTGCGATCGTAGCGCCCCCCGCTATCCCTGCCTAGCGCTCATTTCTCACGACCCTCTCCCCACGGCACTTTGTTCCCCTTGCGGGGAAGAAAGCTCCTCGAGAGCCCGCTCCATCCGCTGCAGGGCCGCTTCCTTGGCCCAATGGACCTCCGCGTACTTGCGGCCGCCAATCCCCATCCGGCGGCGCCTCTCGGCATCCTGCCAGAGCGCAAGCACCGCTTCCGCAAGCGCCTTCCCATCCTCGGGGGGAACGCTCACCCCCGCGCCCGCCTCCTCGACCACCCGCGCGACCTCGCTTCCCGGGCTGACCGAAACGACCAGCGGCCTCCCAGCCGCCAAGAGAGTCATCACCTTCGAAGGAAAGACGATATCCCCCACTTCCCGTTTCTGCGTCACCAGGCAGAGGTCCGCCGCGGCCAGCATCCGGTGGAACTCCTCCCGGGGCAGAAGCGGCAAGAAGATCAGATTCACGAGGCCCAGGGCGTTCGCGCGCTGCTCCAGAGCCGGCCGGGCCGCCCCATCCCCGACCAGGAGGTAGAGGATTTCGGGATTGGCCGTCGCCCGGGCGGCCTCCAGGACCACCTCCAGCCCCTGCTTCACCCCCATGTTGCCCGAGTGAACGACGAGGAAGCGATGCCCCCATCTCCTCTCCTCGCAGAAGCAGCCCTTCTTGCTCCCCAAGGGGATCTCGAAAAGGCTCGGGCTGGCCCAGTCCGGGAGAAGCAGGACCTTTTCCGGAGGGAAACCCTTCTCGAGGATCCGCCGCCGCATCCCGCCCGTCAACGTGGCCACCTTTCCCGCCCCTTTATAGGCGGCTCTCTCGAGCCCGTAGAGAACCGATAGGAACGGCCCCGGCCGGAGCATGCCCAGGTCCCGGGCCGCATCGGGCTGGAGATCGGCCACGTGGAAAAGATAAGGAACCCCCCAAAACCGGGAGAGAAGCCGCCCCGCCATGCCGAGCGCCAAGGGCGGGGAGACCAAGTAAAGAAGATCGGGCTTTCGGGCGCCCAACGCCCGAAGCATTGCGGAGGCGACAAAGCTCGCCTCATGCAGGATCCGCTTCTTCGCATTCACCCGCGCCGGCACATAGAGCGGGCAGCGGAGGATCCGGACCCCATTCCGCTCCTCGGAGACGAAGCCCTTGCCCCGGTACCCCTCCGCGATCTGCCACTGCGGATAGTAGGGAAGCCCCGTGACCATGGTCACCTCATGACCCCGGCTCGCCAAATATTCGCAGCGGCCGGTCGTAAAGACCGCAATCCCGGTCTCCTCCGGCCAGTAGTTGATGCCCAAAAAAAGGATGCGCATGGGTTGACTCATAAAGGTTGGCACCGAACGGGACCATCGAAAAGCGTTCGCGAATGCTCCTCAAGCAGCCGTTGGCATGCAAGCACTGAACCTCCCCATGGCTCTCGCTTGCGCTACAGTATCCACGGCCTCGTCGGAACGGCCATTCCTCTTCGACGGGCGACCGGCTCTGACGCTCTTGAGAACGTGTGGTCGGGCGGTACCCTTCCATCTCGCCGGTTCCTTCATCCTCGACATCGCCCGTCTCAGGAGCGGTTCCGCACCCGGCCAGGTCCGTCGGACCTCAACCATGTCGAGGAAATCCTTCCCGCAGCATCTCGCCAGAAACGCGTTGTAGAGATCCCGCTGAACCGGCTCGATGACGTCATCACCGAAGAAGTGCGTCCGCTGCGAGAGTGGCTTCCTCGCATGCTTCCCCGTCGTGTGATCGAACTGACTCAGCCTCGTCTTCCGTGTGTCGATGCCGATCCATCCGCCGCCGGCGCTTTCAGCCTTGCGGCGAATCCTCTCCACCAACATGCCCGGAGCGCGCACCTTAACGCTGCGTCCGAAGTTCTTCTGCCAGCGCTTATAACATAGGTCCTCCCCCTTGATCGTTTTACCCAGCGCCAAAATTTGGTTTGCCAATGCTCCATGCGAGGTCTTGCACGCCGCCGCCAACCGCCGCTCTGTCTCGGCGAGTTTGCGCGCCCTGTTCCGGTATCGCCCGGATTGAACCCAGCGCTTCGCTCCACGCTTGACCCGGCCTTCCGAATCATAATTATCGGGATTGGTGGCCCGGCGTGAACGGTCCATGGCCCGCTGGATGCGTCTCATCTCCTTCCAGGGCTGCTCGACCTCAAGGCAGAGCTTTTCCAGACTCGCCTCCTTCTCCGAGAAATACGCGATCGTCGATGGACCGATGTCGTATCCGACCACGTCGTCGCCGACCGGCCTGACCTGTGGAGCGACGCCTTCCTGGACTAGCTGGCAATACCAGCGTTCCCTGCCTCGAATCGTCCGGCGGATCACCCGGACGTGCTTCGTCTGGCGGCCATCGCTTCCCGCTGCCGGCCGAGCTTATCCTTGCGGTCGAGGCGAAGAAGGAGGATCAGACCCGCCCAATGAATGGCGGGAAACGGCTCCTTCCGAAAGCGGATCACGGCATCGCCCTTGCCTTCGACGGAGTGAAACCGATTCGCCGTCTTAAACCTTGGGCGTCCTCTGGTTCCGAGGGCGTAAGCCTGCGCGGCGCGGAAAGCCCGGAGACTCGTGGTCTGCGTGTCGTGCGAGCCGAGATGCTGTCCGATCGAGCAGGCATCCCGGCATGTCTCCGCGAATTTCTGGATGGAGGCGAAGGCGAAGCCGAATCGTTCCTGCGTCTTTCGGAATAGATCGGAGCGCTCCTTGTTCCGGAGCCGCTTCCCGCTTCGATCATCCATGATCGTCTTCGGTATCGAGGAGGCGATCTGCCAGTCCTTGGATCGGCGCATCAGGAAGAGACGCTGGAGCGCTTCGCCGAGCGAGGCGTTGTAGATCTGCCGCGCGGCATTGAACCGCTTCGACAAGGCCGCCTCATCCGCCAGGGTGGTCCGCAGCGGAAACTCGGCGATGAACGATGGCGTCTTGTTCCTCATCGAATGCGTTTCTGGTTTTCGATGTTTTAGAAAATAGTCCGCCGCGCAAGGCCTGGCTTTAACCCGTCTTCCCGCATCCGGGCGATCCAGCGCCGGGCGGGGCGCAACACGGCGAGTCATCCACTGCCTTGCTCACGGATCGCCCTGTCCGAAAGAGGTCCGCTCAACGGACAACCGGGCCTCGTCGACGCATCCCCCTCAAATCCGGGGAGGCGTCCGTCTCAATAAGATGGTACGATGATTTGTCCAATAAGGGTGCCTTAATCGTACGCTTTCGCCAAGACGACGATCTCAATCGGCTGTGCCCGCGGCTCGACCGACAAGCAGGACCTCGCGGCCCAAAGGGCGGCGCTCGAAAAGCTCGGCGTCCTGCCGGAGCGCATCTACACCGATCATGGCCTGACGGGGACCAACCGCGCGCGGCCCGGACTCGACCAGGCGCTTGCCGCCGTCCGCTCCGGCGACACGCTCGTCGTGCCGAAACTCGACCGGCTGGCGCGTTCCTGCCTGGACGCGCGCAATTGCCGACGATCTGGTCAAGCGGGGTGTCAGGCTTGCTCCGGGTACGAACGTCTATGACCCTGCTGACCCCATGGGCAAAATGTTCTTCAACATCCTCGCTACTTTGGCCGAGTTCGAGGCCGATCTGATTCGGATGCGCACCCGCGAGGGCATGGCGATCGCCCGCGCCAAAGGGGAAATTGCGTGGCAAGCAGCCGAAGCTCTTCGAGAAACAGGAAAACGAGTTGTGCCGGATGCATGACACCGGCGCCTATTCCATCAGCGCTTTCCTAGGTCTTTACTGTCTCCCGCCCGAGGGTCTATCGCACTCTCGGGCGCGCCAAGTAGCGCTCAAAAACCGCGCCACTCATCCATAAAAGTTACAGCGGGCGTTTTTCGGTCACGCTAGCGTAGCTCAGGGACTCGATCGACGAGGTTTTTTGACGCTGCGACCCGGCCGATCCAGTTTTCCACACCACGGAGGTATCGCTTTTTCGCAGCCTGCCTTGGTCAAGGCTTCGATCTAACGAGCGAGATTCTGATCTTGCGTCGAGATGCGCGCGTAGCTGATCAACATGGCCTATCAACCCCTTGGGGGCAGGGGGAGTACGCGCAAGCGTGTACGGTTTGGATCAATGGTGAGCAACGCGCCAGCATCCAATTCGGCAGCCATTTGCCGCAGCGCAATAATGACCTGCCGACCGATGGCGTCCGGACTGATGTCCTCGGCACGGACTTGCACAACGCTAGGTTTTTCACCGTGCGTGACGGCGAGAATCGCGCTGAAGTCCAGGTCGTGCGTGAGCACCACATACTCATTCGCGCTGGCGTAGGCCATGATTTCCGAGTCCGGCGCATTCTTTGCACCTAACCTCGACCAATGCACTGCTTCGATGCCCACGCCGGCAAACAAGTCGATCCAGCGCGGTGATAGATTCATATCCACGAGCAGTTTCATGCCGTTGCGAGCATGACCTCGCGCTCTTCTGCCCGCCATGCCGCGTAGCGAAGCGCCTGCATGATGTCCTCTCGCTCTAGATATGGGTAGTCAGCGAGAAGTTCGTCGACGCTGTGCCCTGCGCCGATTTGCCCCACGATCATGCCGACCGTGACACGCAAACCACGGATGCACGCCTTGCCGCCCATGATGTCGGGCTGCTGGGTGATGCGATCGAGTTGTCCCATGATTTATTCCTTATCAAAACCCATGATCATTTACCCTGGTCAACCCGGCCCGCGGTTTCCCGTAAGCCCACTCCCCTTCAGCGAAGGGGTAGTTGACGCCAGTCTTGTGAGCATTGCGTTTCAAGAGGTAATAGCCTTATTAACAATCTGGCGGCTCATTTTCCACAAATCCTTGCCTCTATCTTGGTTCTCGGGCTTTTCGCCCGAGCGTTCGGCGAAACCAGCAAGGAAGCTCAATTTTGATCGATACACGTCTCGACGGTTTCCGATTCTCAGGATCAAAACGCAAAGCTGGATATCATCGATGCTGGCGATCAGGCGGAAATCGCCAACTCGATATTTCCAGAACGCTCCAAGCTTAGGCCTCTTCGGCGCCTCGCCAATGCTGCGCGGATCATCGAGCGTCGCCACGCAGTCATGAAGAAAAACCAGGATGCGGCGGGCAACCTTTCGGTCGAGCTTCGACAGCTCATCTTCCGCGTGCGCCGTACAAAGGGTGCATCGCCCAGTGGGGGGCAGTGATCCCTACCCGGCAACTATTGCTCCAGCCGGAAGCACCTGGGGCGGCTACTGGCGGCAACGCTGGCAGTCGAAGTCCCTGGGAAAAGGCCCGGAAAGCGGGCGTGCCGTGCAAGCAGGCCATAACGAAAGTGAACGCTGAACAAAGCCTCGAAAAGGGCAATGCGGATGCCAAGCTAGTGCGGAAAAGGCGAAGGCCGATGTTTCCCTGGGAAGGAGAGCAATGGATGCACTGGGGGAAGCCGCCGGGGTATTGGGCGCTTGTCTTGCTTGCCAGGGGCGATGCATCAACACGGGAGGTCATCTTTCTTCGAAAAACGCGAATAGGGCTTCGGAGGGTTTTAGTTGGTTAAGCTAACGACATTGTTTTCGAAGTCCAGTGGGGACTGGTAACCCAGAAGGATTCCATCATGGCGTTGTCATAGCAATCAGCTCTGCGACTCATGGAGGCGACCGCCCCGCGGGAACGGAGGAGCGCGTCGAATTCACCGCTTGCGTATTGGATGCCGCAATCGGAATGGTACAAGAGCCCTGAAGCGGCGCGTCTTTGTTTCCAGGCTCTTGTCACCATAGGTGTTGAGAGCGAATCGTCGGCTTGCCAACCGACGCAACGGCGGGAGCAAGCGCCCTGGATGCCGGAGAGATAGAGCCAGCCTCGGGCGATGGCGATATAGGTGATGTGGCCGAGCCAGACCTGATTGGGGCGATCGGGCGCGGGCATTTGGGTCAGCAGGTTTTCGGCGACCGGCAGGCGAAGGACGCTGTCGGTTGTCCGAGGACGGAAACGGCGTTTTTGTTTTGCGCGCAGGCCGAGTTCGCGCATCAGCCGGGCGACTCGGTTTTTCCCGCAGGTTTTTTCCGCAGTTACGCAGAGCCCGGGTCATGCGCGGGCTGCCGTAGGTCTGGCGGCTGTCCCGGAACAACGGTTCGATGCTCGCCCGCAGTTCGTTGTCTTGCCGGCGCTCGCCCTGATCCTTGTGCTGATGAGCGGGGAAGCCGGCGCGGGAAACTTCCAGGGCTTCGGCCATTCGGTGAGGCAATCTTCTTGGCTCATTTTCTGCATCACCGCATATCGCCTGCGGGCATCTCGGCCGACAAGATGCCCAATGCCTTTCTTAAGATGTCGCGCTGACGGCGCAGATAGTCGTTTTCCTGGCGCAACCTACGCAGCTCGCGCTCTTCGGGGGATTCGGCGGTCAAGATCTTGGAATCCATCCAGGCGCGACCTCTTCGGATATCAGCAATCCACTCGCTCGGCGACCATTGGGAGACGCCCAAATCACAGGCAACCTCGCTGATCGTACGCCCGCCTTGAACCAAGGCAACAGCGTTCTCTTTGAATTCGCGGTCATAACGCCGCGCGAACCTGCTCTTCTTCTCGTCTTTCATTGGGGTTTTTCCTTCTACCCCCAAAAGCTCCTGTACGCAAAATCGAAGAAACTCCAGAGAATGTCGAGATCAGTCCCTCCCGCAGAAGGGCTTGACACCACGGCATCCCGACCCCTTTTCTTAGCTTCGCGGCGACTCTCTCTTTTTTGGGAGTGGAGGTATCTGTGAGGGGAAGACGATACAAGCTTCTTGCCGGCTGTTTCTGCTCCTGGATGTTCGCTCTGCCGCTCCTTGGAGAGACTCCTCCGCAGGAACCGGGTCTTCCACTCCCCTCCTCCACCCGACTCGTCTGGGTAGCCCACGCAACGGGCTTCCAGGTCTATAAAGCCCAGGCCCCCGCCGAATCCCCCTCCACTCTACGCTGGACCTTCCAAGAGCCGGAGGCGACCCTCCAGGATTCCGCGGGAACAAGGATCGGCCGCCATTTCCGAGGACCTTCCTGGGAAGCGGCGGATGGAAGCCGGATCGTGGGCTCGGCCCCTCCCCTGGCCCAAGCCGCCGGCAGTCCCGCCGCCATCCCCTGGCTGCTGATCGAGGTGCGCGGCACCGGAGCGCCCGGGATTCTCTCCGGCGTCACCTATGTTCTTCGGGTCGGCACCGCCGGCGGGACTGCTCCCGCAAGGCCGCCCTCGAGCGCGGGAGAGACCGTCCGCGTCCCCTACAAGGCGATCTATCTGTTCCTCGCTCCCGCAGGCGAGCAGCGTCGGCCTTGAAGCAAAGCTATCAAGCTCGAAGATGTCCGATGGGAACATGACCTCACCCCTGGACATTCGCGCAGCATTGAAGCTCCCTCCCGGCCGCCGGTTAGACCGGGGCCTTCCTCGTGGACATGAACCCGCCTCGTCTGCGCTCGCCTAACTGGGGGCTTGCCGACTCCTCCCGGCCATGGGTCACCGCCGTCGTACCCTTCGGCGTCGCTGTTCCAAAATCTCGAGCCTCTCCGAAATAAGGTCGAGCGCCTCCGCCAGATGGGCCACCGCCCGCCAGAGCCGGACATTCTCAGAGGCGGGCTGCTTGCTCTGCTCGAAGGACCAAGACCGAACTTCACCTTCGACTCCGGCCAGCTCCCGGATCTCTTGCTGCGCACGCTCGATCTCCTCCCGCAACGAAGCGGATTCCTCGATCGCCCGCTCTTCCGGATCTGCCGCTCTGCGGCCGAACTCTTCTTCCGCCCGATCGCCTTCCCAATAGGGAAGGCACTGCACCCAGCCCCGCAGCAGGCGGGACGTTCGGTGGCCGTCGCCGTTCACCTTCTGACCTCCCTCTTGGTCCTTCTCTCCATAGAGGCGTTACCGTAGCTCTGGTCCGTCCGAGGTGTAACCTATTCGTTCGGATAGTTTTTTTGTGCTCTTCGCTTCCCCATGCTCGCCGGATGCATTACCAACCCGTTCATCTACACGAACAAGAGTTCTGTCTTCGAACCCTCACTGACGAAAAGGAAAGGGATCTCGCCTATCGGTTTCGCTACCATGTCTTTTGCCGTGCGCTCCGCTGGATCTCTCCTTCCGCGCCAGGGATCGACCGGGATCGATATGACGATTGGGCGACCCTTCTCGGCGTATTCGAGGAGTCGGGAGAGCTCCGCGCCATGGTCCGCATCCTGCCGCCGACTAGGCCCTTCATGCTCGAAAGCGATTTCGCCCCGCTGCTGGCCCCGGATCATGCCGTTCGCAAGACTCCCGACACCGTCGAGCTGACCCGGTTTGCGGTGGATCCTTCGGCGGCGCAAACGCATGGGCTCTCTCAGAAGCTCTCCCTCCTGCTCTACAAAGGGCTTTACCATTGGTGTCATATCAACGCGGTTCGATACACCTACCTAGTCGTAGAAAAGTATTTCTTTCGAGCGATCCATTTCGCGGGATTTTCCTGCCGGCGTATCGGCCCCCTCCACCGTCTGCCGCCAGCCAATGCCGAATCGCTCGCCGCGATCTTCGACATGAATCTCTTCGTCTCGGAGGCACGGACGAAGCGGCCGCAACTGGAGGCGTGGCTGAACGCGGCCGAGACTCAGAGCGCGCGGTGCTCCATCGCGAGCGCGACGGCATGAGAGCGGTTGGAAGCCTGGAGCTTGCTCAGGATGTTCTTCACATGAAACTTCACCGTGGCCTCGCTCAAGCGCAGAATCCGGCTCACCTCCCAATTGCTCTTCCCTTCCTTCATCCAGCGCAGCACCTCGAGCTCCCGCAGCGAAAGCGTCTCTACCCGGGCGGGATTTGCGGGGATACCGCTCACCCGAAGGATCGCTCCGTTGAGATGCGGCACCAGGTGATCGAAGACGGAGCGGTGGCGAAGCTCGCTTTCCATCTCCTTTCCCGACACCGAAAAAAGCGTCGCTTGGCAAGCCTTCGGATCACGAATGCCGCAAGTCAAGCCGTGAGCCATTCCAAAGTCCCGCGCTTCGCGGACGAAAGCACTGGCTTGTTTCCCTTGCGGCTGCTGGAGCACCGGGGTCCAGGCAACCATTTGGAAGGTGGAAGCATATCGCCGAACGACGGGGTCGATCCTCACATACCCGTTACGAAAGTAGCGATGCAACCACTCCTCCGGATAATCATGGACCGCGCTCGTCGCCATTCGCGCTTCTTGTAGCCTTGGATCGAAATGACTGACCACCGCAAGAATGCTCGTGGCGGGAACGATCTTCGCAATGCGGGCGAGAAGTCCCGGAAATTCCGCCGGATCCCGAAGGGAAGCAAGCGCATAATCCAAGTCAAGCAGCTCCCCCATCTCCTTCTTGGTCAGGAGTAGATCCAGGGCCCTGCCGGAGCGACGCGCTGGAGATGCGATCGGCCGGGGCAAGCCCTCGCCCTCCCTCGCCATGCCCGGCACCCGCAATCGCGAGGATGGGATCGTCCATCGCTCCCCAAGATGCGCCGGGGACACTTCGACCGCAGCCGGAGTGCGATCGGCCCGGACTGGACCGCCGGAGTCTTGCAGGATGCCCTGCAACCGGGAGGTGCTTTCCGCAGCCGCGACCTCCGGGGTAGCGCCTGACACGGCGCTAGGGTTCTCCGCCGGCTCCATAGGCTTGCTCTTTCTCCGGGCTACTCTTCCGGGTTCCAATTAAAAATTTCCCAACCGAGGGAGCCGTCCTCTCTTTTTCTCTTTATATTCTTATTGAGATTTAATAGATAGCCCCCGGAGGGCGCTGCCGCCAACTGGATCTGGCATCTTTTGCTCAGATCGATAGGATCTCATATGTTAAGTCTCAATAATTCACATTCAAATTGGTGCCTGCGGAGATGGCCGTCAAACCCAAAGTCTTCCCGGAAGCCTTTTCAGGCGTTGCCGTCCGGCGGCGATTAGCCGAGCTCCGATCCCCGAATCCCGGATTGGCTTGCCGGACAACCTCACTCTCGTGGAAGCAGAAAAACCGAATCGACCAATTGGTAGCCGATGCCCCTGACGGTACGAATGGGATTCAGTTCCTCATCCTGCTTCAGCTTCCGCCGCAAGTTCGAAAGATGGACATAGATCACTGGCTGAAGGGGGGTGACCCGGTTGGGTTCCCGCCATACATCCCGTGCGAGCATCTCCGGCGTCACCACCTCGTTGACATGCTGAATGAGATAGAGCAGGAGTTCGAATTCTTTCGTGGTAAGAGGGATCTCCCGCGTCCCGAGCCACGCGCGGCGCTTGCCGATATCGATCGTGAGGTCTCCGATGCATTTGCGCAGGGCGGTCTTTTCCCCACTGCGCCGCATCAGCGCCTCCACCCGGGCGAGAAGTTCGGCTTCCGACAGATCTAGCGAGGCAAAATCGTCCGCTCCGTGCGCCAGTGCCTGGATTGCATGCGTGGACGAGCCACGGGGACCCAGCGCCAATTTCGCCAACTGCCTCTGGTGGCCCTGCAGCACGTCCAGGAGCTTCCTCCCGCTACGGCTCACAAGCTCGGACCCGATGATGACCAGATAGAAGGTCTCGGTTGCCAAGCAAAAAAAGGCCTCTTCCGTCGTCCGCGTGACGACGCATCGGTATCCGTGCCGTTCCAGCATTCGTTGCAGCGCTCGGGCTCGAGCCCCGTGCCGTTCCACGATAAGGACGCTCTGAGACGGACCAGATCGGTTCTCCTTGATCGCCGCGCGTTCCGATTCTTCCATGACCATGCCCCTAGCTTCCGTACCCTTTCTACCACGGCAAGGCCTGACGATCGCGCTGCCGTTTAGACTCCCAACCGCTCATGCGCCTACGATTCGCATTTGAGGCCAATTCTCAAGCGAAACTCTCCTGATCTTAATCGGTTGACGATTTACACCTTAATACTCGTTTCCACAATTATAGTTATACACAAATTGCCTAAGCTCTTCGCTGAATTGAGTGGGTAGGGAGAGCGGAGGTTTTTTTTGGAGGACGGCAAGAAACGGTTGTTCTTGCCATCCGTCTTCGACGGATTGTGGAATCCGGAGATAGCCGTCAAGGACACTTCGGCTTCGCCGATCCTCCTTGACGGCGGGCTGTAAAGTCTGGCTGGTTCGCCGCTTCTTGCGGCAGGGAGGCAAAGAAGCTTTTCGCTGCGGCATTGCAACTGGGTCCGGAATGGAAGGTGACCAGGAGTGAGCTCTCCTCGAGTGACCATACGCTGAAGATCTGGCTCGATTTCCGAGAGGGACATCGCTTCCCCTGTCCGGAATGCCAAAAGGCGTCTGCTGCGTATGACACGGTGGAGAAGAGGTGGAGGCACATGAACTTCTGGCAGTACCGGACCGAGCTGATTGCCCCGAGTTCCTCGGGTAGACTGTCCGGAACACGGAGTCCGGCTGGCGGAAGTTCCATGGGCCCGAGCGGGGAGCGGTTTTACGCTCATGATGGAGGCGGTTATCTTGATGCTTTCCCAGGAGATGTCGGTCTCCGCGATGGCTGAGATGCTCCGGGAACAAGACACGCGACTCTGGCGGGTGTTGGAGCACTACATGGAGAAGGCCTACCGCAAAGAGGACTGGAGCGGTGTCAAGAAGATCCTGGTGGATGAGACCAGCAGCAAGCGCGGCCATCGTTACGTGACCGTCGTCACCGATGCGGAGAGCCGGAAGCTCCTTTTCATGACGGAGGACAAAGGGAAGGAGACTCTCCAGGCTTTCGCCAAGGAGATGCGGGAGCATAAGGCCAGTCCGGAGCAGATCGAGCTCATCGGCATGGACATGAGCCCCGCCTACATCTCCGCAGCCGGGGAATACTTCCCCAGGGCGCAGACCGTCTTCGATCCCTTCCCTCTCCTGCAGCTCGCCGGAAGTGCAGTCGACCAAGTGCGCAAGGAGTTCCAGCGCCAAGGGGTATTGCCGAAAGGAAGTCTCTGGGCGCTGCGAGGCAACGAATGGACACGCGGGCGAGGAGCAGAAAACCCTGCGTCGTTCCCTTTGCGCCACCCATCCTCGGCTGGGAAGGGATGTCGGGCTACAGGAAGCTTTGCAAGACATCCTCGCCCAAGAAGATCCTCAAGAGTTCCGCTGGTGGTTCCAATGGGCGGACCGCAGCCGGCTCGATCCCTTCCGAAGGCTCTCCAAAACCATGAAGGAACACCTGGACGCAATCGTCGCCTTCCTTCAGAGCCGAATCAGCAACGGACTCATCGAAACGATCAACGGGCTCATCCAGCTTGCCAAAAGGATGGCCAGAGGCTTTCGAAGCTTCCGCTACCTCAGAATTGCCGCCTTCCTCAAAGCAGGCAGGCTGACCCTCGATGTTCCGGCGCTACCCACTTGAAACACCGAAGAGGCAACCGTTTCTTGTCATCCTCCAAAAAATCTCCGCTCTCCCTACCCACCCAATCCAGCGAGGAGCGCTTACTTTAGACCGATTACCAAGGCGCCCGGAGCATCGTAAAATGGATGAGTGCCTTGGCCTCCCATGTTCATAACGTGAAGCCGAAACCCTGCTCTCGCAATCTGCGGAAGATCTTCAAAGAGGGAATACGAGTAGGCCAAGCCGTCACCTTCAGATAAATAATAGCCCTTTCCAGCCGTCCGTAAAACGTTTATAGTTTTCCAGAGGTGCAATCGGCGTAAGAGCCCTTTGATCCGACGAGCAATCCAAGGTCCGTGTCCAACGTTATTTACGTCACAGATAACAACGGCCTTTCTCGTCGTCCGCACAATTTCCGCGATGATCCGGTTCGGCTGCGGAACATGATGTAGAACTCCCTGCGCCAGCACTAGATCGAAAGACTGATCGGGAAATGGAATATTCGTGCCATCTCCCCTCAGAATCTCATCCTCCGCAAGTCCCTTCTGCTGCGTGGCAATTGCCCGGAGAGCATCGACTGGCTCGATCGCCCGCACTCGCAAACCTGGACACCGGGTTTTCAGAAAGGCAAGCGTCCTGCCGGTCCCTGCGCCGACGTCGAGGAGTGATTCGGCCTGAATATAGTCAATGACTCCGAGTAGGAGGGAATCAGCAAGTTGTAACGCCCACTCCTCGGCGCGGCGCATGTTGTCATAGGCAGGCGCTGTTTTCGTGTAGTATTCTCGTTGTTGCGACGCTGGATCAAGCGCGGCTCTCGAATTTGCATGCTTTTTCATGGCTGGCTCCTTTCTGTTCATTTCTCCTCTGGGCCCATTCGATCGCCCGACTCAACTGGTGGCTCTTCGCTGAATTGAGTGGGTAGGGAGAGCGGAGGTTTTTTTGGAGGATGGCAAGAAACGGTTGTTCTTGCCATCCGTCTTCGACGGATTGTGGGATCCGGAGAGAGCCGTCAAGGACACTTCGGCTTCGCCGATCCTCCTTGACGGCGGGTTGTAAAGTCTGGCTGGTTCGCCGATTCTTGCGGCATGGAGGCAAACAAGCTTTTCGCTGCGGCATTGCAACTGGGCCCGGAATGGAAGGTGGCGAGCAGTGAGCTCTCCTCGAGTGACCATACGCTGAAGATCTGGCTCGATTTCCGAGAGGGACATCGCTTCCCCTGTCCGGAATGCCAAAAGGCGTCTGCTGCGTACGACACGGTGGAGAAGAGGTGGAGGCGCATGAACTTCTGGCAGTACCGGACCGAGCTGATTGCCCCGAGTTCCTCGGGTAGACTGTCCGGAACACGGAGTCCGGCTGGCGGAAGTTCCGTGGGCCCGCGCGGGGAGCGGTTTTACGCTCATGATGGAGGCGGTTATCTTGATACTTTCCCAGGAGATGTCGGTCTCCGCGATGGCAGAGGTGCTCCGAGAGCAAGACACCCGACTCTGGCGGGTGTTGGAACCCTACATGGAGAAGGCCTACCGCAAAGAGGACTGGAGCGGGGTCAAGAAGATCCTGGTGGATGAGACCAGCAGCAAGCGCGGCCGTCGTTACGTGACCGTCGTGACCGATGCGGAGAGCCGGAAGCTCCTTTTCATGACGGAGGGCAAAGGGAAGGAGACTCTCCAGGCTTTCGCCATGGAGATGCGGGAGCATAAAGCCAGTCCGGAGCAGATACGAGCTCATCGGCATGGACATGAGCCCCGCCTACATCTCCGCAGCCGAGGAATACTTCCCCAGGGCGCAGACCGTCTTCGATCCCTTCCCTCTCCTGCAGCTCGCCGGAAGTGCAGTCGACCAAGTGCGCAAGGAGTTCCAGCGCCAAGGGGTATTGCCGAAAGGAAGTCTCTGGGCGCTGCGAGGCAACGAATGGACACGCGGGCGAGGAGCAGAAAACCCTGCGTCGTTCCCTTTGCGCCACCCATCCTCGGCTGGGAAGGGATGTCGGGCTACAGGAAGCTTTGCAAGACATCCTCGCCCAAGAAGATCCTCAAGAGTTCCGCTGGTGGTTCCAATGGGCGGACCGCAGCCGGCTCGATCCCTTCCGAAGGCTCTCCAAAACCATGAAGGAACACCTGGACGCAATCGTCGCCTTCCTTCAGAGCCGAATCAGCAACGGACTCATCGAAACGATCAACGGGCTCATCCAGCTTGCCAAAAGGATGGCCAGAGGCTTTCGAAGCTTCCGCTACCTCAGAATTGCCGCCTTCCTCAAAGCAGGCAGGCTGACCCTCGATGTTCCGGCGTTACCCACTTGAAACAGAGAAGAGGCTTCGAAAACAATGTCGTTAACTTAACCAACTAAACCCTCCGAAGCCCTGTTCGCGTTTTCGAAGAAAGATCAGTCCGACAGGCTGCTTGCCTCTACAAGCCGAGTCTTGCTTCAATCGGCGGCGGATGGCTTGCGCCTAAAGAAGAAATCCCCTTGCACCGCTATTCCGTCCCGCGCATAGGTCGGGTTGTAGCTTCCCGCCAATCGAAATCCCGCATCTTGGAGGAACCGGATCACTTCGTCTACGAGGGCTTGTCCTTCGTAAAGCTCAAGGAAAGATGCTTCGACGTAGACGTAGGAAAAACGTTCCAGCAGCGACCCGCAGCCGCGGAGAACTTCCCCTTCGTAACCTTGCACGTCAATTTTTAGGAAGGCAGGCGGCTCGATCTCCGTAGCCGTAAGCCAGTCGCCTAGAGGCCCCACCTCCACATCGACTCTACCCGCCTCCTCCGTTCCTGGGAAGAACTCGGCTTGAGCGCCAATGGGCAACAAGGAAGAGGAATCGTCCCTACGGGAGAGATGGATCGCACGCCGTTCTCGCACGGGGGCGATGCCAGACGGAATAAGTCGGACTTGCGAGTCTCTTCCAAATAATGCACGAAAGCGCTGGCAAGGAGCTGCCAACGGCTCAAACGAGTAGATATGCGCCGTGGGCCAGCATCTGCGTGCCACCAATGCAAATTGGCCTCGGTTGGCGCCAATGTCGACCAAGGTGCGGCAGGGGTAGCGCCGGAGCAAGCGCTCGTGTTCGACGCCTGCCGCCACGCCGCAACAAATTCCCCGCCGATAAACTCGATGACTTGTCAACATGGCCAGCTTGCCCGCTTTCCGGAAAAGTTCGCGCATTTCCATTCTGCTTCGCGTTTCCCCCGGGCCGAACCTCCGTCAACAAGGCCGAAAGAGACTACGCATAGGCCACTTTGGCGATAGGAGCATGCTGCCCTTCAGAGCGTCAAGCATGTCGCATCTAGCCATCAGATCTCTCCCAAACCTTCTCCTACGGCTGCAAACCTAGGCAAGGCAGCTTCGCCGAATCCTTCTTTTCGCCACGGCATGTGCACAGCAACTCCGCTGAAAAGCCTGCATTGGCCTCGCATGTAAACCCTAATCTTTCTTCGAAAACAATGTCGTCCGCGTAACCAACTAGACCCTCCGAAGCCCTGCTCGCGCTTTCGAAGAAAGATCATAGCTACGGCCGCAGGCAGCCCCACCCGGGTTGCTCAAAACGCTCGAGCAGCCGTTGCGGCTCCCGGGTTGCGACGAGTTCACGATGGTTCTCCCCAGGTGGATCCAAGGCCAGCAGCACGGGCCCGCTCTGTCGTTGCACGGATCGGAACACTGAATACCCCGTTGCTTCCAGAATCTCCACAACCCGAGGCTCCGACCCCGGGTGACATTCCAGAAAGATGTCGCGAATGCGGCCCGATCCAAGCTCGTTCTCCGCCCCTTGCAGCACCGAAAGCTCGTGTCCCTCTACATCGAGCTTGATGACGCCAACTTGCCGCCCCGCGCCAATCGTGTCCCATCGAACCGCCCGGATGCGAATCCCGCCTCCCGCCTTAGCTCCAGAGCGACTCGCCTCTACGCTCGCAGTCCCACGATTCGTTGCAAAGCCCTCGGGAATCTTCAGCTCCATCCAACCGTCCTCGCTCGTGGCGGCGGCTTCGATCGGCTCGAAGCTCGCGAATTGCGGACTTCTTGACCAAGCGCGGATATTCTCCTGAAGTTCCCCGAAAAGTAGGGGATGGGCTTCCAGTGCCACGACCTTACCGCGGGGGCCGGCTCGAAACGCCATAAGGCTCGACATCACCCCAACGTTCGCTCCGATATCCACGCAAAGATCTCCAGGGTCCACCGCCCGCCAAAGGCATTCGCAGACCAAAAGGTCGTGGATTCCCGTTCGCCAGATCGTATCACCGATCGTCTCGCCTACTAGTACTCGGATGGAGCAATTCCACGGCAAACGCAGGAACCGATAACCAGAGCTGCCGCTCCAAACCCCACGGGCAAGTCGACGCAAAATTTGCCCGGGGCGAAATCGATACTCGGGGGAGAAAAGACGATTTAATCTCAATCAGCTACCTCCGCACGACTTACACACCACACAAGAATTCACCAGAAGAGTTTCTGCCTGAGAGTTGACCGCACGGTTTCTCCTCCAGCACATGCGCAACATCCCCGTTCAAAATCAAGCCGTCACTGCCTAAGGGAGATGTCCGGCTTTTGAGCGATCGCTAAGACATTGTCACTGAACCGCAGCCCATTTGCGAAAGGACCAAGAATACGTTGCCACGACCAATGAAGTACTGGAAGCAAACCGACGTTTGTGTACTGGAAGCTGGGTCTAGCAAATCCCGCCTCGGACAGAATGCGCTCGATGTCCTTTCGGACCAAGGCCGTAATATGCGCCGGGTAGCTCTCATCCAGGAAAAACGTGAAATGCCCTTTGACCAGCAATGCGGCAAGAGATCTCCAACTCTCGTTGTTCGGCGTCGTCACGAGGAGAGTCCCCTTAGGCCGCAGCAATCGAAACCACTCTCGAGCGACCGCTCTAGGGTTTTCGAGATGTTCGATTACCTCCGCTGCCAACACCAGATCGAACGCGCCGTCCGGAAAATCGGTCGCACAGTTGAGATCTCCCACTCGCCACAAGATTTCGTCTGACAGAAACTCTGGTTTGGGAAGCAGATCTACCGCCTCGACCCGATCGAAGCGTCCTGACCGAACGAGCCGTTCCACGTACAAACCCCTTCCCGCTCCAAAATCAAGCACGCTCCCGACAAGCTGCCGAGCTTCGATTACTTTGTCGATCAACGCATAGATCGGTTCCGCACTGATTCCTCCGCTTCTTTCCGCCGCCTCCATGCGCCGTCGGATCAAGACCGGTTCCTTGCTGCCCAGTGCCTTGCCTTTTATCAATCGTATCGAGCCTCCATGCCTTGTGCCATATCTGCGCAGACTATCCCGAACAAAATTCAGAGCTTCACGTCCCTCGGGAAGCGAAACTGGACACATGTCGGGAACAAAAATGTATCGTTTTCCGTCATAGTCAGTTGCGCTTCTGGCCCCGCTCCTCGACGATTGCCTCGGAAAAGGCTTCGAGATACCGCGAGGCCAGCGCGTCCGGGAAGTAGCCACTCGCAGTCACTGCGGCTCGAACGCCCGCTTCTTTAAGTACGGCCTCGTCCCGGAAGAGCGACTCGAGTCTTTCTGCGAGCTTTGGGGCGGGCTCATGCACCCGATGGTCGAAGACCCAGCCATTTTCTCCGGGCTTCAGATAATCCCGGAAGCAGGCAAGGTCGGACAGCAAAGCGGGACATCCGTGCGCCATCGCTTCCAACGGAGCCACGCCAAACGATTCCCCTCTTTCCGAAATAGAAGGGTAAACGAAGAGGGAGGCCGAGCAATAGAGATCCTGCAGAGCCTTCGGATCGTAAACCGGCCCTTTCCATTCGATCGATAGAGCCAACCGCAAACCTTGCGCTTCGAGACGGCGATAATAAGCCTCTCCTCCGCCGCCAACGGCCTCTTCCCAAGGTCCTACTATTACTAATTTCCAATTCTTGCGGGCAGCTTCAGCAATTAGGCTCCACGCTTCGACAAGAAGATGGACGCCCTTTTCCGGATGCACTCGGCCGACGAAGAGTGCTATCCGCTCTCGCGGACCGTTTCCGAGGCCGACATGAGTACGACCAATCGGCTGCGAAAGAGAATACGGAAGAACGCACACGTTTGCCCTTTTCCCCATCTCCAGCTTAATCGCTTCCGCAACCACCTTCGACGGTGCCTGCACGCGAACGGCATGCCGATAGAAGCGGGTCTGTCCCTTGGGAGCGCGACCCACCGTCACCCAAAGAACTCCCCACCGACGGTTCCTAGCGAATACAGGGAGGGTAATGGTGTTAACTACCAGGATATCCGCCGCCGGCAATTTCGGCAGAACCCTGGCCGTATATACGAGATCCTTGAGAAGGATATCGAGCCGGGACGGGGCAAGCCTGCTTCCGAGAACACGCAAATGATGAACTCCCCCTATCCAATCCTCCCTGGGCAATCCAGGCCAGGTCCGTGAAATGTGGACGACTTCGTGCCCTAGTCGCACGAACTCCTGCCCGAGAAAAAACCAGTGCCTCTCAACGGCACCGCCTTGTATGGGCGGAACGGGCAATACACGACTGGTCACGATGGTGATTTTCACACAATGAAGAAGCTAAAGGACAAATCCCTGCTTCCGCTGAAAATAGCCGCTCTTCGGATCGAGTGGCTTGATCGGTTTGGCGGGCACCCCAGCATAGAGCATGTGAGGCTTCTCCCACCGATCCTTAAGGAGCGACATGGCTCCAAGAACCGAGTAATTGGGTAACTTCGCCCCTGCCAAGAGCACGCACGCTGTACCGACGAAGCAGTAAGCGCCGATCTCGACCGGTGCGCAGGTTTGCCGAGGCTCGTCGAAATCAATCCGATGCGTCACGATCTGCGAGCGCGCGCCGGCCAGGATCGAGAATGCTCCGATGCGAATTTGGTCGGTTGCATCGATCAAGTGGCGATTCGTGATGGCCGACTGCTCTTCCAGGATCACCTCCGTCTTCCGATCCGTTTCCTTTGCGTAGTGCTCCGTTCCTCCTTCCGGATATCCCGATATCCAGTTGAAGTGACAGATCGCTGCGTTCGGCTTCAACTCAAGCAAGCGGATCCGCTTGCAGATATTGCCATGCCCGATGGAGGATGAAGGACCCATCCGCAGATGTTGCGGCGCCACCCAAGAAAAGCCGATACGAGCAGTATCGGCGATCTCGTAGCCGCAGATCCATTGGAGAAGCCTTCTCTTCGCCCACCATGGAAGGAAAATGCTAAGAGCCACAACAAGAGATTTCATGGCATTCCCAGCGGAAGACTGTGAAAAGTCTTCTAGAGGAGCGGGAATCTGGCTCGACGGACTCTATACTAGCCGGAAGCTCGCTTCGTCTTAGAGACCTTGTTCCCTCAGCAGAGCAAAGCGGATGCTTTACCCATTATGAGACTTTGCCTCGCCACCCGGCCTTTCTTGGCGCCGCGGAAGCCATCAACAAGGTTCGGAGCAAGCTGTGGCCAGACCTCCGGTAATAAATCCCTCTTCACCTCCTCAGAATCGCATGGAGGTTCATCAGCCGCCCCCGCGCTCATCCGTGATCTCTCGCGCATCCAATCCGTCCGATGAATCCTTCAAAGCAGCCAATCCGCCGCTCCGTACGCGGCCGCCCTTTGGCGGCTCGACCGCGAGCAACGGCCTTTTGTCAAGAGCCGTAAGCACGTGCAATGCCGCTGCACGAAGCATGCGGCGCGTCACCCCGTGAGCTTTTCGACATCCCACCCGACTCCAAAATTCTACTGCCACACGGTCGTTCAACTTGGAGAGTTCCTTGAGTTTCGTTCGGCAACGATGCAAGTCTTCCAATGTTTCGCACAAATAATGGAAGTAATTTTCTCGAGAAAAGTGCTCTTCCCAAGCTATCTGCGCGAGGCGTCCGAGCTCTTCGGCCTCGGACCGGCGAGCCCGGACCAGGTCCGGAAGCGTATCCAAATCGCTCTCTCGGAGCTGTAAGAGAAACCCTTCCCATCGCGGTCCATCAGGCAATACGTAGTCGTCCGCGATCAGGATCGGAGCTCGACCCATCTGCATCGTTTCAAACAAGCGGAAGGTCCCCGGCCCCGCCCCGGCGGGGCAGAGCACAAAGCGACTGCGGGCCATGATTTCCGCGTAACGAAGAAAAAATTCCTTCTTCTGAGCATCGGAAGCGAGCCAGTCGTTTTGGCCAGACGTATTTTCAAGATAGAGACCTGGAGTGGCCGCCAATTTGGCGTGTGAAAAGAGCCGCTTCCGAACCGGGCTGGTGGCCGAGCCGACAAAGCTAACCTCTATCTCCCGCTCTCGATATCGCCCGGCAAACGCCTCAATCCACGGGTTGTACTGCCTCCAAAAAGGGAAGCTGCGAAATCGCCTAGGATCATAATTCCTTCGAAGCACCGACGGGTAGAGACCCGGAAGCATCGCCAACGGACAATCCATTTCGTCATAGACATACGCTCTGGGAAAACAATCCCGAAAGAGAGCGTTCCTCATGAGCGCCTGCTGATAGATTGGACCCACCCTAAAAAAAAGCAGAATGTCAGCCTCTTCCGGCGAAAGCGCCACTTGGTGTTTCTTCCACCGATCCAGCTCGGCCCTCTCACGCAAAATAGCGAGGTTTCGATCCGTTCGGTCTCCCGTGTCCGTCCCGAACCAGACTTTCATCTATTCGCGCGCCTCACGCTCTCTTGCGCAAAACCGGCGGCAAGGCCACCGACAAATAGCTTCCATGCACCCACACCTTACCGGAATTTAGCGCTCGAGCATTCAACGGAGCCCCTCTTTTAGTCTCCGTCAATCCTTTCTCGAGTCCTTCCCAGACATAGACACCTATCGGCGAAAAAACACGATGAGATCATTTGGGACAAAACCCGGCACAGTGCCCACCCCCCAAAGGCGGTCTGGTCCTAGAGAAAAGAGTGCGTTGATGTTCTTTGCGCCGCTCAAGACGGTCCGCCAGATCTTGCCTCCATCCTGGGAGGCGTACAGAGCCGCCCCCAGGCGTGCGAGATCGGAGTGTCGTAGACAAGTGAAGTGACCGCCGCGAGGACAAATGAAATGACCGCTTGGGTTAGTGGAGCTGGATGGTTCATGAGGCTGGGGCGTGAACCGATTCAGCGAAGAGGAAGGATTACGGGTCATG
>JBFXFN010000018.1:0-17049 GCA_050179015.1 Methylacidiphilaceae bacterium
CCCGGTAGGCGGCGCCGACTTGGAGGGTATTCTCTGCATCCAGGAAGACCGAATCGTCGGCAACGACAACACCGTCCATTGGGGACGGAAAAAATTCCAGATTCTCCCCCAGAGTTGGCGGGGCAGTTTGGCTAAGTGCCGCGTTCGCGTTTGCGAACACCTCGATGGGAACATCAGCATTCGGTACGGTCACCGAATCGTGGGTTGGTATGACGCGGAGGGCAACGCGCAGGAACTCTCGAAAATCAAGGCGGCCTAAAAACGGAAAAGAGCTTTGCCCTTGCCCCGGGGCAAGGGCAAGAACCCCAAAGAAAACAAAAATGCCCTACCCCTCGTGGTCAGACCACTTGTTCTCAAAGCGGTCAGTTTGACATGCCCTAGACACTCGCCTCAAAGTCCGCCTGGACGAAAGCAGGTTTTTGTTCCAAATTGTATTCTTCTCTTTTAGAAGGCAACAGACTCATAAGCGACTCTTCGGTTAGCACTACATCATGCATCGCAAAGGTTCGCCGACGTTTTCTTCCCCCAACAACCCCGCCCATCGGACGACCGGGCTCCATGCGGAAAGCCACAAAAACGGCGCCGACGCCGTCGTGGCCGCTTTAGAGCAGGCTGGCGTCGACACCGTTTTTGCCTACCCCGGGGGGGCGAGCATGGTGCTGCATCAGTCCTTAACCCGCTCCCGAAAGATTCGCACGGTTTTACCCCGTCATGAGCAGGGCGGCGCCTTCATGGCGGAAGGATACGCCCGAGCCAGCGGGAAAGTGGGGGTCTGCATGGCGACGAGCGGGCCGGGAGCGACAAACCTCGTCACCGGAATCGCAGACGCCTATATGGACTCGGTGCCGCTCGTCGCCATTACCGGTCAGGTGAACCGGGAAATGATCGGCCGGGGAGCCTTTCAGGAGACCGACGTCTTTGGACTTACGCTTCCGATCGTCAAACATAGCTATCTGGTTATCTCCGCAGACGATATCCCTTCGATCGTGCAGGAAGCGGTTCTGCTGGCGCGCACGGGCAGGCCCGGCCCAGTGCTTCTAGACATCCCGAAGGATGTGCAGCAGAGCCCCGTCCAACCGCGATACTCCCATGGAGCATTTGGCGGATGCAAGCCAGTGCCGCGGGCTTCGGATGAGGAATTAGAGTCTCTTCTGGTTGCGCTGGAAACGGCAGAGCGTCCGCTGCTCTATGTCGGCGGAGGCATTCTCTCCGCTGAAGCCTGGGAAGCGCTGCGGCGGTTCGCGGAAAAGACCCATGTGCCGGTGGCGACGACGCTCATGGGAATCGGCTGCTTTCCCGAAACCCACGAATTATCCCTTCGATGGCTCGGAATGCACGGAGCGGTCTATGCGAACTATGCCACAGATGCCTGCGATCTCCTCTTGGCCATGGGAGTCCGTTTCGATGACCGCGTTACCGGAAACGTAGAGGAATTCGCCAAGCATGCCAAGATCATCCACGTGGATGTCGACAATTCCGAGATCAATAAAAATAAGAGAGCGGACCTGCCAATTCTCGGCGACATACGAGATGCGCTCGACCGGCTGAACGAGATGCTCGAAGCCGAGCGGCGGCCTAGGAAGGATCATAAATCCTGGCTCGAGCAAGTTGCTCAGTGGAAGGCGCGTTATCCCTTTTCCTATCGTCGCGTCCCAGGAGCGATACTGCCGCAGCAGGTGGTTGAGGAGATTTTCCACCTGACGGGAGGCGAGGCGATCGTCACTACCGGTGTGGGGCAACATCAGATGTGGGCCGCCCAATTCTACCGATTCACCCAACCGCGTAGTTTTCTTTCTTCCTCGGGGTTGGGCACGATGGGCTTCGGCTACCCCGCGGCCTTGGGAGCAAAGGTTGCTTTCCCGAATCGTCAAGTAATCGACATCGATGGCGATGGAAGCTTCCTCATGAACGTCCAAGAGCTTGCAACCGCGGTTACCGAGGGCATTGCAGCAAAGGCGGTCATCCTCAACAATCAGCACCTTGGAATGGTCGTGCAGTGGGAAGATCGCTTCTTCGCCGGGAATCGCGCTCACACCTTTCTTGGCGACCCCCGAAATACCGACCGGCATTATCCCAGCTACCGAACAATCTGCGAGGGCTTTGGCGTGCCTGCGGAAGAAGTTAGCCATCCCGAAGAACTGCGCCCCGCACTCGAGCGTCTTCTATCGGCAGAGACCCCGTACGTCATCGATGTGCATGTGCCCTACACGGAACATGTCTTACCCATGATTCCTGCGGGCATGACGGTTCGCGACATCATCCTGGGGCCTGTGGCCGACGGGGAAGATTCGACTCCTGGCGAGCATTGAAGAGCCTCATGGCTCGGACGACCCCCAGTACTCGGCTGACTTCATGGGTGCGCAGCAGGTCGGTCTGGCCGAGAATGGCAAGCATTGCAAAAAAGGGTTCCGCGCAACGGACTTCCTCTTCGAAGCATTCGAAGGCGTGAGGCAGTGCGTGACAAACCGGCCACCCCAGCTCGTGCAATCGAAAGGTTCCCAAGAAAATTTCCATCTGCCGCTCGATCCGCAACGCTCCATCCTGAAGATTCGGATAGTAGAAGCCCAGACCGGGATCGATCCAGAGTTTGCGCACCCCGCTCCTTTCGATCAGGCGGCAGCGGGCCTCAAAAAAAGGCAGCAGGTCGCCGACGGCATCGCGGGAGAGGCGAACCGCGTGCGGATCGCGCACATGTGCGCCTTCCACGAAGTTCAAGATCAGCCCCGCGTCCTCTCTCGCGATAAGCGGAAGGAGCTCATCCAGGCCCTCCCTACCGGTGAAATTGATGACAGCCGCGCCGGCGCGAAGAGCGGACCGTGCCACCAAAGGATAGTAAGTCTCGACGGAAACGAGCAGATTCCGCGCGACTAGCCCTTCAACGACCGGAATGAGTTTCCGGATCTGGGCTTCCGGTTCGACACGGACCGCATAATCGAGGGAGGATTCGGTCCCGACGTCCAAGAGGGCCGCACCCGCGTCGGCCAACAACTGCCCCCGACGGATTGCGGCTTCCGGCGTAAGTGCGACGCTCTCTCGGTACCAGGAATCCGGGGAGAGATTAATCACCCCCATGAGCTGAGGGGAAGGAGCCGCTGGACCGCCGAAGACTCGGCCCTTGAGTTCGAACGACCTCGTCGGTCGATCCAGGAGCGAACCATACTGGTCGGCGAGATGGTGCAAGTCGTACAGCGAGAGCACGGTCTATCCTTTTCCGGTGGACGCTACAAAATCCCCTTCGTGCTCGGAACGTCCACGACCCGCCCGTCCTTCTCCACGCTCATCGCGAGAGCCCGAGCCACCCCTTTGAATGACGCTTCCAACAGGTGATGAGGATCCTTGCCGGAACGGATCTCGAGGTGGAGCGTCAGCATCCCGTGAACTGTAAGGGCGCGAAGGAATTCTTCGAGCAGCTGCGCCGAAAAGGAGCCTGCGTAGAGAAGGGAAAGAGGAGGGAGACCTGGCGTGCTCAAGGCAAAAAATGGCCGGCCGCTCAAGTCGATCGCCGCCTGCGCCAATGCCTCATCCATCGGAATCAATGCGAATCCGTAGCGCCGAATGCCCCTCTTGTCGCCGAGCGCCTTTTCCAGCGCTTGCCCAAGACAGATGCCAACGTCTTCGACGGTGTGATGGAGATCGACTTCTCGATCGCCACACGCGCGCACCTTGAGGTCGAAGAGGCCGTGTCTAGCAAAAAGGTCGAGCATGTGATCGAAGAATGGAATCCCGGTTTCGATCTCCCCTCCCCCGGAACCATCCAAGCCGAGAGAGAGGGCGATTTCCGTCTCCTTTGTCGATCGCTCGACCGTAGCCGTTCGGGAAGACATGGCAGCTACTCCTAGCAGAGAGTGCTCCCCTGGAAAAGAACAATGGCCTTACGAGCGAGAACGCCAACGGAAATCGGTCGACATGCGGTGCGAAACATAGCTTGGGAGAAGTTCCGCCAGGCTTGGAATCGGTCGTCTCCTTCCATAGAGTGCGGCAGGTAGGAGATCTTCGTGGCGCTTTCCGGAAACGAGCAGATTCTAGCGGTTGCCCTCGCCCGCCATTGGGTCGAAGAGCCTCGCCTTCCCGCGATTCGCACCGCCTTGTCGGCCCTGCCCGAGGCAAATGCAGCGGATCTCCTGTGCGAGCAGGGGATGATCGACTCCGAACAGAGGGCGTGGCTACAGCGGCTAGAGACGAACCTCCCGGAGGAAGAGCGCCGGGAGCCCTTCGTCGATCGCTGTCTGACGGAAGCCGCCGAACTAGGCGCCTCCGACCTGCATTTGGTCCCGCTTCATCCTCCCCTCTGCCGTTGTCATGACCTTCTCCGAAGGCTGCGATCCGACTGGGAAGCCCTCCTCCCTCAGCAAGTGGAAGAGATGGTGGTGCGGATTCTTCCGCCGGGCGAGAGAGCCGCACTGGCACGACAGGGTCGCATCTCCTGCCTTTACGGTAGAGACGGACCACGAGCCCGGCTGACCGTCGGCCGAGACGCCAAAGGCTACTTTCTGAGTTTTCGCGTGCCTTTTCCCGGGCCTCTCGTTCTCCCTGAACTGGGAGTAGAAGAAGCAGCGGAGCTGGCGATGATTTCATCGGGACTGGTCGTCATCGCGGGCGGTGCCGGCCAGGGAAAATCAACTCTTTTCGCGGCCATCGCCCGGCAGATCCACCGCACGCGCGCCGGGAGATTGGTTCTCTTGGAGGAAGTTCCGGAACATCCCTGGAACGAAGAGGGTCGCCATGTCATCCGCATCGCTTTTTGCCATCTTGCGGCAGATCGGGAAGAGGTTGTTAGAGGCGCTTTCTCGCTCGACCCCGATTTTCTCCTTCTCGATGCCCCCGTAGACCGGAGGCTCCTTCGCATTCTCGTGGAGGAAACCGCACGGACGGGCGCGCTTGTGGTTGCGACGTTTTGTCGTCGAGGCGCAGCGGAGGTGCTGCGGGAGCTCTGTGCAGCGCTGCCAAAAGGAGCAGGCCGCCCCATACTCGTGCGCACGCTAAGCTCCATCCTCGCGCTTGAGCTGGTGCCCGACGCGACGGGTAAAGAGCGCGTGGTTGCTTCCGAGCTCTTCCGGAACGCCCCGGCGGCGGCCGCCGCCTTATTGAAGGCGGAGCTTGGACAAATAGAGAGCGTCCTTGTCGCTGGCGGAGGGTCTCATTTTCAGCCGATCGACGACTCTCTCTGGCGGCGCTTTCAACAGGGCCTCGTCACGATGGAAGCCGCATATGCGCGCTGTCGATATCGACCACGCTGGGTCGAGAGAATGCATTCACCCGATATCTCGAGAGTTTGACTGGGCTTGTGAGCAATCTCGACGACATTCTGGCCGCAGCCCTTCAAATCGGAGCGAGCGCCGTGCACCTCTTCGAAAGGGAACCACCCATGGCGCGCGTGGACCGGGAGCTCCGTCCACTGTCCTTCGGTACGGTTTCTCGCGAGCAAGCGCTCCTTTGGGTGGAAAACCTAGCAGGCCCTATCGGCTGGAGTGATGTCGAACGCGAAGGGAGCGGCCGCATCTTCTCTCCTGGTCCAAACGGCATCGACTTCCACGGCCGTTTCCACAGGGGGGAACAGGGCGTCGGCATTGTTCTATTCCCCGTCCTCCATCCACCCCCGATGGAGCAACACCTCCTTCCTTCGGCCCTTCGCCATTTAGGCGACCTCCGCGGGCTGGTCTTGCTCGCGGGCGGCATTGCTACCGGAAAGTCAAACCTCCTTGCGAGCTTGGTCACTTGGCTGGGCGGCGCCCATTCCTGGCGCATCCTCGTACTCGAGGAGGAGCCTATCCTCTTTTCCTATCGCCCGGATCGAAGCTGGATCACCCACTGGGTGATTCCTCAGGCTTTTCCCGACATGGCAACCGCGCTCCGCTCGGCGATCGCCTTCGATGTGGAAATGGTAGCCCTCGATCCCCTGCGCGGCGCGGCGGAGATCGAGGGCGCCCTGGATCTAGCGGCGGCCGGGAAGCTGGTGCTTGCGACCCATGAGGCGGAGGGAGGCGTTGTCGAGACGGTCGCAAGCTTGCTTCGAACCCTCGGCCAAAACGGGGAAACCGAACGCCTGGCGGCGACGCTCCGCCTGGTGGCTTGCCAGACCCTTCTATCCCGTCGGGACGGAAAGGGCGTCGCCGTCGTGTATGAGACCCTTCCTGCGCATCCGGCGGTAGCAGCGGCCATTCGGGATGGAGCGATCGCCTCTTTGGGCGAGTTCGTCCAGGTCGGCTTGGAAGGAGGGAGGCGCGTCGACGACGCCATCTTGGCACTCTGGAAATCCGGTGCCGTCAGTCTCGAAGAGGCCTTTTGGCACGCCAGGGAGAAGGAGCGCTTCCTCATCCAATTGGAAGAGACTGTGCGAGAGGACTCCCAATCCGAAAGGTAGGCGATTTCGGGAGCCGAGGTGACTATTCGCTCTCGGAGTGGCAGGATTCGAACCTGCGACTTCTTGCTCCCAAAGCAAGCGCTCTAACCAGGCTGAGCTACACTCCGTCTCTTTTCAGGCAGAAAAACGTTCCGCGCTCGGGCCCGGATCTTCACCTAGCAATAGCCTACGTTTGGTATTAAAAAAGACAAATTGCTGCGTCCGTGCCTTTCTGCAATGTTTATCCCCAGACAAAGTGTAGGATCTTCTCCAATGTTGCTAGGCATTTTCTGGAGGAGCGAAGCCGGCACGGTTTTTGCTCAACAAGAAGAAAGAAGAATACGACAGAGTTCATGAGCCTTCAAATCTGCGACTTGCATGCAAGAATAGCCGAACGGGAAATTCTGCGCGGCATCTCCCTGGAGATCCGTCCGGGAGAGATTCATGCCATCATGGGTCCGAACGGCTCCGGAAAGAGCACGCTTGCCAAGGTGCTCTCCGGCCACCCCGATTACGAAGTCACACAGGGCTCCGCTGTCTTGGACGGCCTGTCGCTTCTTGACCGGGAACCGGATGAGCGCGCAAGGATGGGGCTTTTCCTCGCTTTTCAATACCCCTGCGAAATCCCCGGCGTAAGCATCGCCAACTTCCTGCGGGCCGCAGCACAGGCGCGGCTGCCGGAGGGGCAATCTCTCTCCGTAACCGACTTCTACCAGAAGCTCTATCACGAGATGGACGCCCTCGGCATACAGCGCCACTTCAGCTCTCGCCCTTTGAATGCCGGCTTCTCGGGTGGAGAGAAGAAGCGAGCGGAAATCTTGCAAATGGCCATGCTCCGTCCACGCTATGGCATTCTCGATGAAACGGATAGCGGCCTCGACATCGATGCTCTCAAGGTGGTTGCCGGTGGGTTGAATCGCCTGCGCGGGCCGGAAGTGGGTTTCCTGATCATTACTCACTATCAGAGACTGCTGGATTATATCGCCCCCGATTTTGTGCATGTCATGGTAGCGGGCCGAATCGTCCAAAGCGGAGGGCCTGAACTCGCCTTGCAGCTCGAGGAGCGCGGATACGCCTTCCTCGAGGAACAATACGGTTCGCCGAAAGATTCTCCCCTAGCGGAAGCCGGAACCCAGGGATAGGTTGGTTTAATAAATTGGTTTAAACGGAGGTTCAATCATGACCGAAGCTCAGGGCACTGCCGGAACCGATCTACTCCAGCTCAACCGCAACATTGGAGACTTTCACTATGAAGTGGAGTATGCCTACGACGCGGGGGTGGGTCTTTCCGAAGAGACGATCGATTACATCTGCAACGCCAAGAACGACCCCGGGTGGCTCCGCGACTTCCGGAAGCGAGCTTTGGCGATCTTCCTCCGGGAGCCCATGCCGACGCATTGGGCAAGCAAGGAACTGGAAAAGATCGATTTCTCGCTGATTCGGTACTATCTCGCCCACGGCCAGCTGCCAGGCAGGAGTTGGGAAGAGGTTCCGGAGGAGGTGAAACGCACTTTCGATCGACTTGGCGTACCGGAACAGGAGCGCAAGTTTCTTGCAGGAGTCGAAGCGCAATTCGACAGCGAATCGGCCTACTCCAACATGAAGGAAGCGCTTCGAAACCAAGGCGTTCTCTTTGTGGGAAGCACCGAGGGGCTTCACAAGCATCCGGAGATCTTCCGCAAATGGTTCGGCAAGATCATTCCGCCGGGCGATAACAAGTTCGCCGCCTTAAACAGCGCGGTGTTCAGCGGCGGCAGCTTTATTTACGTGCCTCCAGGCGTCAAGGTCAGCCATCCGCTGCAGGCCTACTTTCGGATCAATGCAGAAAGCTTCGGGCAATTCGAGCGCACCCTCATCATCGCCGATGAAGGTTCCGAAGTGACCTATATGGAGGGATGCACCGCTCCTCGTTTTGATACAGCGACACTCCACAGCGCAGTGGTCGAGCTGGTGGCCCTCCCGGGAGCCAAGATCCAATATATCACGGTGCAAAACTGGAGCCCCAACGTCTTCAACTTGGTTACGAAGAGGGGGATGGCGATGGAAAACGCCGAGATTCGTTGGATTGATTGCAACATCGGTTCGCGTCTCACGATGAAGTATCCCGCCGTCATCCTTCGCGGCCGCAAAGCGCGCGGGGAGGTGCTCAGCATCGCACTTGCCAACAGCGGTCAACATCAGGATACGGGAGCCAAGATGATTCATCTCGCCGACGAGACCACCAGCAACATCATCGCGAAAAGCATCAGCATCGGCGAGGGGCGCTCCAGCTATCGAGGCATGGTGAAAATCCCCAGTCACCTCAAGGGTTGTAAAAACAACACCGAATGCGATGCGCTGCTCATCAACGCGAAGTCTCGCACCGACACCTATCCGGCCATCTCCCTCCGCGGGAATCGAAGCGCGGTCCAACATGAGGCGAGCGTCAGCAAGATCAGCGCGGAACAGATCTTCTACATGCAGCAACGCGGCCTGCCGGAATCCGAAGCCATGAGCTTGAGCGTCAACGGCTTCATCAACGACCTCGTCCGCGAATTCCCAATGGAATATAGCGTCGAGCTCAAGCGCTTGATCGATCTGGAAATGGAAGGCTCCGTCGGCTAACGGGTGATCGAGGGAAAGAGGTGGATCTGCCAAAACGTGTGATCGGGGGAGCACCCGTCAGGAGTGATCAGCGGCCGGATCTCCCCGCCTGGTGGAAGGAAATTCAAGACGCGGCATGGCTCGAGTATGAACGCTTGCCCAGTCCGAGTCGAAAGGACGAGCGTTGGCGTTTCACCGATCTTAGCAAGGTCGCTCTGAACGGCGATTCGGGGAAAGTCCCCGTCTCACCGGAGGCCTTGGAGAGGCTGCAAACGCACTTTCATCATGGAAAGGAGCCGGCTCTCCTGTTTGCCAACGACGCCCTCCTCTTTTGCCGGCCGCTCTCTCCGGAGGCAGAAGAGAAGGGTGTCCTCTTTTCCTCTCTTTTCGACGCTGCAACCGCCCAGGCCGAGCTCGTGAAGCGCTATCTCTTCGAGGAACGAGTCGCCCTCGGTGCTGAGAAGTTCGAAGCCCTGCATCGCGCCTGCGCCACTGCCGGGGCCTTCCTTTTTGTCCCCTCCGGAGTCGAGCTAGAAGAACCCATCGATCTCTCCTTTTGGTTGACCGAGGCGGATGCGACGACTTTCCCTCACATTTTGATCGTCCTCCAAGAGAACGCTCGGGCACGCATCCACCTCCGGTTCGCTTCGACGAATCCCGCAGGCGGCTTTGCCTGTTCCGTAGAGGAGCTTTTTCTTGGAACAGGGGCTAGGCTCGATCTATTTACCCATCGGAAATGGGCGGAAGGGGTCTGTTCATTCGACCTCGCTTCCACCCGGCTTTCCCGCGATGCGCATGCCACCACCTTCCAGTTGAATCAAGGCGGAGGGTTCACGCGAACCGAGAGCAGGAGCCGCCTGCTTGGCCCCGGAGCAGAGAGCTTGATGCTCTCCGCTACCATGGCGCGTGATCGACAGGAATTTGACCAGCGTTCTTTTCAGGAACACGCCGCACCAAACACGAAAAGCGACCTCCTCTACAAAAGCGCCTTGTACGACTCCTCGCGGACGATCTTCGCCGGCATGATCGACGTCGATCCCGATGCCCAACAGACAGATGCCTACCAGAGCAACCGCAATCTCCTCTTAAGCCCGGAGGCCGAGGCCAACGCCCTTCCCGGCCTCGAGATTTTGGCCAACGATGTTCGTTGTACCCATGGCGCGACGATTGGGCAGGTCGACCCGGAAGAGCTTTTTTACTGCCTGCAACGCGGCATCTCGCTCGGCGCCGCACAGCGGCTTTTCGTGCTCGGCTTTTTGAGCGATGTCATCGAACGACTGCAGGATGCGGATGCCAAGCAGGCCCTGGCGGAGGAGCTCGACTCTTCGCTGCGATAGTTGCGGAACCTCTGAGCCTTCTCGGGACGGCGCTGTTTGACTATTGCCTCCAGGTAAAAGGGAAGCTATTTTTAAACAGACATTCGGCCGCAGCAAATACGGGTGAACCAGGGAATAGACTCGAAGAGGAGAAGTCGTTCTTGCGGACAGGGTCAGCGCAGCAAGGGGAAAGCATGGCACAAGAGTCAGTCGTTTTAACTCGAACCGTAGATGCGGTGCAGATCCCAAGCGGGACGCCCATCCAACTCCAAAAGGACAAACCGGTAGTGATCACGCAATCGCTAGGTGGGTCCTACACTCTTTTGTATGACGCCCGCTGTCTGGTGCGTTTGGATGCCAAGGATGCCGACGCAATCGGTCAAACCTCTCTTGCGGAGTGCTCCTCGGCACAGCCGCAGCCCGGGGTGCATGTGGACGAGGAAATGGTTTATAGCCGACTGCGAGAGGTTTTCGATCCGGAAATACCGGTCAACATCGTTGATCTGGGGCTGGTCTACGACTGCCAAGTTTTGCCTCGCGAAGAAGGAACATTCGAGGTGGTGGTCAAGATGACTCTCACCGCTCCCGGTTGCGGGATGGGTGTCGTCATCGCCCAGGACGCCCAGTCTCGCATTCGCCAAATTCCCAACGTAGCGGATGCTCGCGTCGATCTGGTTTGGGATCCGCCCTGGAACCCGAGCATGATCAGCGAGGAAGGCAAAATGCAACTCGGTCTCGTCTAGCGGTTGGCCAAAACTCCCTTTGGGCTCGGTCCTCCGCTAGTGATTGACTACGGTCGACGTCGCTCCCCCCACCCAAGCGATCACTCCTCGCGCTAGGATCTCTCCATATTCGGCAAAGATGCTCCGATAGGCTCGTCCGCCGATGATCCTAGTTCCCGCATAGTCACCCGCGATGATCCGATCGTAGGCGTCCTGAGCATTCATGTAGGGCCCCTCCACAAAGACCACCGGCCCATGGTAGATACGGTTCGCCAAGAGATTCCGGGCAAATACGTAAGGGCTCGGTCCAATGCGTCGAGCCGCATTCCAATTGGCATAACTCTCCGGCGGGTAACTCCATGTGGCTTCCATCTGCTTTGCGATCGATTCTGCCGCCTCGCCCTCTGGAATGCTTGTGCGCGAGAGAAGCTTGAAGAGAAGATCCCACTTCTCATCGTCGTACATCAGCTCCTCTTCGGAGTAGTTGCCATGAACGAATGCGACTAGACGGCTCTGTGGAATGAGTTCGGCCCGGGTTGGGTTATTGGACCACTTGTCCGCATTAAAATGAATGCAGATGGTCAGATCGGGATTGAGCTTCGCCACGAGTTCCGCCCGCGCGCGAATTTCCGCATTTCGATAGAAGAGGAGTTCTTCTTCCCGGATGATGCGGCGCTCGAATCCTGGGGAAAGGCTCGCCGGCATGGTCGCCGACCCCCCGGCCGGATAGAGGGAGGCGAGAGCCTCCTCGCGAAGACCCGCGGGACGAAGAGCCGTTACCGGCTCAAACAGCCGCTTGGTCCACACCACCGTGGCACCCGCGCTTTCCAGCAACTTGGCCGCGTGACGCGCCGCCAGCATGTTGAGCTCCGCCTCGATGACTGGCGGATCTGAACCGATCTGGAAGAATCTCTCCTCCATTTTCGCCCAGCGGCCGCCGATGTGTCCCGGATCCAGGCAAATCACAAGGCCGCGCAGCGGCTTCGCGCCGGACGCGCCCGTTTTGGAGAGCTTCCAGCCGCTCACCGTCGTTGCCCGCAGCGGGATCTGCGATTCAAGATCTGGTGCCAGCCGTAGGCGGTAGAGGAGCCGCGTATGCTCCTTGTCCCCGAAGAGAGTGACCTCGTTGCCGTTGATGACGGTAAACTTCCAAAAGGAACCGTCCGGGCAGAAGAGGGCATTGATCCAGTGAACGAACTCTTCCCTCGTCATGGTTTCCTGGAATGCGTCCAAGGCGCTCCAATCGGGTTCGGGAGCGAGCGGACTCAACTCCGCTCGCGAAGAAATCGACAGAAAACTCATGACCGCTATGCTGCCGGCGAGCGAAAGCCATCGTAGGAACATGTTCATTTTGCTCTCTTCGTCCGAAGTGTCGGCTAACCTTTCGCCGGAGCGGGCAAACGCCTCTTTCTCTCTCGCCCGGCTATGATTCTCCGACCGCTCGGCTGGGATCCAGCCGCAACTCGAGAATCTTTCCGGAGATGGCCCCCACGCGCGCTACCCCGATGTCCGCCTCTTTTCCCTGCCGGTCCGCGTAGAAGCGCATTTCCCAACTCGGTTCCTCTTCTTCTCCGACTCGGGCGAGCTCGAAGAGAACCGTGCTCAGCCGGGCTTTCCCAACCGTTCCTGTTTTCAGGATAACCTGGAGAGCGCGGTCCGAGTCAACCTTTAACCGGCTCGGATCAAAGGCTTGGGACTCCTTAAAACGCAGCACGCCCCGCCGGGCGATCACGACGATCTCTTCTCGCACGTCACGGACTTGGCCGCCAATAACTGTAATCCTCTTGAGCTTCTTCCACCCCTCTCCCGTCGGATTCCAATAGACAAACTCCCAAGTCGTGGGAGTGAGAGCCGTCCGACTCCGCGGACCAATGATCGCAAGCAGCTTCGCTTGCGACCCATCGGGGGCGTACTGTCGCGCTACCGCAAGGGCGGCAAAGGCGGTCGGCGTCGTTTCTCTTCCCCGCGCCTGCGGTCCCTTGGCAAAGGAGCAGACGTGCTGGAAAAAGACAAAGGCAGCGATCAGGGCAAACCATCGTTTCATGGAATTTGCCCAATACCGGAAATCGGGATCTTTCGCAAACATCCTCTCCAACCCTCTCCAACCCTGAAAAGGAGAGTTCACGCTTGCCAGCCGGGCGGCTCGGAGAGTACCGAAGCTGCTGGATGCGGCGCGTCGCTGCCGAGAAGGGATTCGACAGAGGGAAGCGGCGGGCTCCGCTCTGCGCGGCTTGAGGAGACAAGAGAATGGCGACCGTTCTTATTACCGGGGGCAGTGGATTCGTCGGGAGCCATCTCGCCCGCCGCCTCGTGGATCTCGGGTATAGGGTGCGGGTGCTCACTCGCCGGGCCGGCCGAGGAAGAGAGCTTCCCGCGCATCGCTGCACACTCATCGAGGGAAGCCCCCTCGACCCGGAGGTCTGCCGACGGGCATGCCAGGAAACCGATGCGGTCATTCACCTCATCGGGATCTTGAAGGAAACCCGCGAGAGTTCTTATCGCGAGGCGCACGTCCAGACCACTCGGCTCCTGCTCGCCGCGGCAAAGGAAAATGGGGTGCGCCGGTGGCTCCAAATGAGTGCCTTGGGCGCTCGTCCCTATTCACCCTCTCGCTACCACCAGACCAAATGGACTGCCGAAGAGCTCGTTCGTTCCAGCGGACTTCTCTGGACCATCTTTCGGCCTTCGGTCATCTACGGGCCAGGTGACCATTTTCTGAGCGTGTTTCGTGACTTGTTCTCGCAGAGTCTATTTCGCTACTTCGGGATTCTTCCGCTTCCTGGAGGAGGAGCTAGCCCGCTCCAGCCGGTCGCCATTCAGGACGTCGTCGCTGCCTTTACCCGGGCACTCGTCCTGCCTCAGACGATAGGAAAAGAATATGTACTCTGCGGACCGGATCGGGCGAGTCTCCTCGAAATCTGCTCCTTACTCCTGCAAAGCGAGCGCCAACCGATCTGCCGCTCTCCCTCCCCGGCCCAGCTTGGCGCTCGCCTCCTACTCTTCGGACTACTCTTTGGCGTTTTCCCGCTCTCGGCGCTCTTCGGCCTCGCCGGAGGCTTTACCCCGGAGGCATGGAGCGTTCTGCTTGCCGCCTGGGTTGGCTTGGGCTTGCTGAGCTTCCGGTCGCGTCCCGTCCTCTTACTCCCCGTACCCTGGCCCATTGCCCGCACACTGGCGCGCCTCGCCGAAAAGTTCCGATCGAGCCTGCCTGTCGGCCGCGAGCCGCTCCTGATGTTAGAGGAGGGAAACGTCGGCGATCCATCCGTCGCCGCTGCGGATCTCAGCCTAGAGTTCCTGCCGTTGCGCGAGGGTCTCCTCAGCCGCTCTAAAACCGAGTGAATCCAGAGAAAGTAGGTCCGGAGTGTCGTGTACCGCGCTAACGGGCCTTTTGCTCCAGGAAGACCTTCCGGAATCGAGTGATCGTCTCCTCGATATCCGTCGGTCCGATTTCCTTCCCCAGGGAAAACCGGACCATCGAGCGAGCCTGCGCTTCGCTCGCGCCCAACGCCAAGAGACCGGGGGAAGGTCGTAGGGCGCCAGAGGAGCATGCGGCCCCCCCTGACACGGCGACTCCTTCCAAGTCGAGCCCGATCAACAGGCTCTCTCCGTCCAACTCCGGACAACTGACCGCCAGGGTGTTGGGGAGTCTCTCCACCGGATGACCCCATCGTACGATACCGGAAAGGTCGGCGATCCCCTCCCAGAGCCGTTCCGTTAGCTCGCGCTGGCGCACAGACTCGCTCTCCCGCTCTTCCTCGGCGATCGTTAGCGCTTCCGCCATACCCACGATCGCTGCGACATTCTCTGTTCCCGCCCACCTGCTTCCTTCCTGGTCTCCTCCAAAGACAATCCGGTCAAGGGGAAGGCCGGTACGGACATAGAGTAGGGCCGCTCCGAGCGGACCTCCGAACTTGTGAGCCGCCAAGCTGGCGGCGGCTGCTCCCCACTCCGCGAAGCGAAGCTCCTCTTTTCCGGCGCTCTGGATAGCATCGACGTGGAAAACTACCCCTCGCTCCATGCAGAGCCGTCCGATCGACCGCATAGGTTGTCGCGTACCGATCTCGTTGCTGGCTGACAGAACGGAGACGAGCGCCGTGTCTGGCCGCAAGCTTCTTTCCAGAGAGTCCAGATCCAAGACCCCGAACCGATCGACAGGCACCCTGGATACGGAGAATCCTTCTCGTTCCAAGAATGCCATCGATTGCGCCACCGCGGGATGCTCGATCGCAGAGCAGATTAGATGGCGTCCTTTTTTCTGCAGAGCTCGCGCCAGCCCGACCACGCCCAGCGTATCACTCTGGCTTCCGCTAGCGGTGAAGACGATCTCTCTCGGTTGCACCCGCAAGAGAGCGCCAATCCGCTCCCTTGCCAGATCGATCGCCGCACGCGCCCTTCTTCCCTCCGCGTGCAAGCTCGAAGGATTTCCTCGCAAGTCCAGATAGGGTTCCATGGCTGCCCGAGCCCTCGGGGTCAACGGCGCCGTCGCATTGTAGTCGAGATAGATCCGGCTCATGCGCCCTCGGTTGCTCCGGGATCCGATCCCCGCTTTCGCACTTCGGCTGCTTGCTGGACCAAGGTCACCACGGAGTAGGGCGGCACCGCCTCCGTGAGCCAGACGTTCCCTCCAATCACGCTATGCGCCCCGATCACCGTCTCTCCCCCTAGGATCGTCGCACCCGGATATATCGTCACGTGATCCTCGATTGTTGGATGTCTCTTGGTTCCTCGCAGCTTTCGCCCACCGGCCGTCGATCGAGCCCCAAGCGTCACGCCGTGATAGATCTTTACGGCTTCTCCGATCCGGCAGGTCTCTCCGATCACGATTCCCGTGCCATGGTCGATGAAGAAATAGGGACCGATCTCCGCTCCGGGGTGAATATCGATCCCTGTCCGGCTATGCGCCCATTCGGTCATCATGCGAGGGAGCAACGGCACCCCACGCAGATAGAGAAGATGGGCCACCCGGTAGGTCGCAATCGCTTCGACCCCTGGATAGGCGAGCAAAACTTCCTCGCTGCTGGCCGCCGCCGGGTCGCCGGAGAATGTCGCCGCAACATCGGTGGCAAGCCGCTCCCGTGTTTCAGGAAGCTGTGTGAGAAACCAGGAAGCAGTCGTATCCGCTGCTAAACCCGCTTCCCCGTGCGAGGCCATGCACTTGCGAAGTTCTTCCGTCAATCCACGATGGAGCCGCGCCAGCCTCTCTTCGACAAAATCGCTCAGCTCCTGAGAGGATCCGGGCGGAGGAGAATGGAATCCTGGAAAAAGTAGGGCCAGAAGATCTGCCATTAACCGAGCGACCGCCGGTTTCGAAGGAAGGTTTGCTCGGTCGGCCCGATTCACCCCCCCGTCCTTTTCATAGGAGCGGAGCATGGCTTCACAAAGTCCCGGAAGTGACATCACTTATCGGACGAATCGCTGCTCGTCCCCCAACCGATTTTTCTTCTCTTCCCGATCTCGGTTATCAGGCAGACTCACCTAAATGGACGCACATTTCGCCAGAGAGACCGTTGTCGATTCTTCTTCTCTCCCCTAGATTCTGAGAATTCCCCCATATGGCCCACGTCGCAAGCGCAATTTGGCGCCTTCCCAGCCTCCCCGAGTCTCCGCCGTGGAGAAAATCCTACGCGGTCCTCGGCTCCCCGATCGCGCATTCTCTCTCGCCGGTGATCCACCGGGCCGCCTTCGCCGAGATCGGTTGGCCAGCCGGGTACGGGCGCGTAGAGGTGGACGAAGCCGAGCTGGGTGCCGTCGTCGATCGACTCAAGGCGATCGGCTTTTGCGGATGGAATTGCACCGCTCCTCTCAAGCGGGAGATGTTTCGTCTCTGTGATCGAAGAGCCCCCACCGCAGTAAAGCTCGGCTCCGTCAACACAGTGCGGCAAGAGAAAGGGATTCTCGAAGGGCACAATACCGACGGACGGGGATGGGTGCTTGCGGTCGAGGAGGCCTTTTCCGTTCCCCTTAGCCAACTGCGAATCCTCTTCTTGGGCCTCGGCGGGGCGGGTGCGGCTCTCGCCCGTCAGGCTGCCTGGGAAGGCTGTCCTCTTCTTCTTCTTGCGAATCGCACGGCCTCTAAAGCCGTCTCCCT
>JBFXFN010000018.1:17149-42316 GCA_050179015.1 Methylacidiphilaceae bacterium
TCGGCGCGTCAATGGAAACGAAAAAAAGTTGCACCGTTGAGGGATTCCCTTGTCCGGATTCCTCTCAACTCTTACGATCCATTTTTCTACGTAAAAGCAGGTCGATCCAGGCGCGGAGTTTTCTGGTGAATAACTTTGCAGAATTAGGACGTTATCAGGCCGAATCACAGCCCGGATTCGCTTCTTTGCATGTGTAAGTCATTGCTGTATAGCATATAACAATGCACGTCCAGGGAAGAGCGAAAAAAAGAGTATCTTTGTGAATAAGTTGTGAATAACAAGACCGCAGAGCTTGGCTGGATCTGGGAAAAGGTTTGCGAGGAGATGCAGGAAATTGCCTCTCGTGAGGCAGTGGAACGTTGGTTTACTCCCCTTCAAATCCTGGCTCTTTCCGAGGAGCAGGTCATGCTGGGAGCGCCCGACTCCATTTACCGGTATTGGATTGAAGAAAATTACCTGCCTCAGCTCTCAACCGCCCTGGCAAAGATTCTCGGGCGCCAAGTGCGCATCGCTTTTCCCGCAGCACCGTCGGCAATCAAGGCGGCCGATGCGGAACAACCTGCAAAGGCGGAAAAGGCCGCTGTCCGAACGAACGGCATCGGGGAGACGATCCCTTCCAATGGATTGAATCCCCGTTATACATTCGAAACCTTCATCGTTGGGGCCAACAGTGAATTTGCCTATGCCGCCGCTCACGCGGTCGCAAACGCGCCTGGGCGTGCCTACAATCCCGTCTTCTTTTACGGCAAAGTGGGACTTGGGAAGACGCATCTCATGCAGGCCATCGGTAACGAAATTCGTCGCCTTCAACGTTCTCTCCACGTGCAGTATGTCACGTGCGAGCAGTTTACCAACGAGTTCATTGATGCCATCCAAAAGGGGGCGCTGCTCCGTTTTCGCAAGAAGTACCGGGAGGTGGATGTCCTCCTTCTCGACGATGTTCAGTTTTTGATAGGCAAAGAACGCTCACAGGAAGAGTTTTTTCACACCTTTAACTGCCTCTTCGACGGGAGCAAACAGATCGTTCTGACCAGCGACGCGGTTCCCAGCGCGATGCAGGCGCTGGAAAAACGGCTCACTTCGCGATTTGAGTGGGGGATGACCGCAGAACTTCTTCCTCCCCAATTGGAAACCCGCCTAGCGATTCTACGCCACAAGATGCGCAGTTTATCGATTGCGGTACCCGACGAAATTCTCTCCACCATCGCGGAGCGTATACAGAACAACGTCCGCCAACTCGAGGGTGCGCTCCATCGAGTGGCTGCATTCGCCACCCTTCATCCGGAAAAACTCACGGCTGGACAGGTGCAAGTTCTTCTCAAGGATCTCTTCAGCAGCAATGCCTCTCAGGGCCTGACCATCGAGTCGATTCAGAAACAGGTCGCCGAGACCTTTGATATTCGGCTCGCCGACATGACGAGTAAACGGCGATTGGCGCACATCACGCTCCCCCGTATGGTTGCCATGTATTTGAGTCGTAAGCTCACCACTTGCTCGCTTGCGGAGATCGGAGAAAATTTTGGCGGTCGGGATCACGGAACCGTGCTTCATGCCCAGCGCGTGGTCGCGGAAAAACTGCAATCGGAACCACGCTTCGAGACACTCGTCCGTGAACTCGTTGAAAAGTTGGGGAATCCCGAGTAAAAAACGCAAAATAACGGTGAATAAGTTAACCATCTTGACCGAATTAGAAAACTTGTCCACAGCATCGCCATCGCAAATGCGAGTTATTCACCGCGTTGTTAACAACCATAGTGCTTTCCGGACAAACGATTTGTTGAGTTATTCACCGACCAGTCCTTATAAGAAGGTGAAGCCGATGTTTAATCCTTTCATTTTTTAACAAAGGCTTCTTCATGCAATGCGAAATCATTCGAACTTCGTTCCTAGACGCACTTAGCCTCGCGCAGAGCATTGTCGGCAGCCGGACTACACTTCCGATCTTGCACAACGTGCTTCTCGAAGCCGATTCGGCGGGGAAGCTCTCCGTCTTCGCGAGCGACCTGCAGACGACTCTCCAGCTTCGTGTCGACGCCAACGTGAAAGAGGCAGGAAGAACCACTCTGCCTGCACGCCGGCTCTTTGCGATCGCGAAGGAAGTTTCCGCGAAGGAGCTCATGCTGACTACCAACGAGAAAGAAGAGAGTATCGTCATGGGGGGGCGTTCTTCGTTCCGTCTCTTCGGGTTGCCGGCGACAGACTATCCATCTCCTCCCGCTCCCAGCGATTCTCCTTCCTTCGGTATTTCGCAGGCTGCTTTTGTAAGGCTGATGCGCCGTACGGCTTACGCCATGTCCAGCGATGAGATGCGTTATGTTCTCAACGGGGCTCTCTTCTGCTGGAAAGGGGAAAATCTTACCGTGGTGGCGACAGATGGAAAGCGGTTGGCTCTCATGGAGAGCCCCGTATCGGTTCGGGCGGAGGACGAAACCCAGGGGATCGTTCCCGCGCGGGCGGTCCTGGAGCTCCTGCGGATTCTCGGCGATGAGGAGAGAAAGGTTACGGTGTGGCTCGAGCCGAACCGACTTCTATTGCAGGCGGGGGACGTCTTATTTTCGTCCAAGCTTGTTGACGGAAAGTATCCGAACTATCGCGCGGCGATTCCGGAAAGCATTCCTCGGACAATGCATGTTCCCCGTGAAGCGTTCCTGTCCGGCTTGCGGCGAGTCTCGATCGTTGCCGGGGAAAAGGTCGTTCCGGTCCGTATCCACTTTCAAAAGAACGAACTGGAGTTGTCGTGCAGTTCGCCGGAGATCGGGGAGGCGAAGGAGACGATTCCCATTCGCTACGAAGGGGAGGAAATCCGTGCCGCTTTCAACGTCGCCTATCTCATGGACCCGCTACGGGAAGGCACGGCGGACGAAGTTCTCCTTCAAGTCGGAGAAGTCTCCGGGCCTTGCGTCTTTAAGGATGAGGAAGCTTTCCTCTACGTCGTAATGCCGATGCGCAATGCCTGAGAGATCCGGATTCGTCGCTCTCTTTGAAGAACCTCTCGATCGGGAGAGAGTTGAGGAACTGGTTACCCACTGGATTGCCCGATTTGAAAGGGTGGAGCAGGCTTTGCCTTGTGGAGTTGGAGCGGGAAGCGCGACGCTGCAAATCCGCGTCGCTTCGGATATTTTCTGGGAAGATTATCCACAGTTCCGTATCGTGGAAGCCGATCATTTCGCTTGGATTTATCTCGCGATGAGCCGAAAGAGCGTGGAGACAACAGGCTTTTCGACGGACGGCATCCCGCTTTGCCTAGAGGTACTGCTCGAGTTGCCTCGGGTTTGCGAAATCATCGACGAGAAGAACGAAGCGCGGTTAGCCCAGTTAGAACAGGAAGGCGCCTTATGACGCCGCATCTGCGTCCTGGCGGCGATGAGAGAACCGTTTTCTCCGGAGAGCGAAAAGACGATCCTGTACGCAAAGGGAGTGATTTCTCGCACCGGGGGACGCCGAACCTCTTTTTTTGGGGACTTTTTCTCGGGTTGCTTCTTCTCGACCAGGCAACGAAGGGCTGGATTCTTCGGGAGGGCGAGCACTTTTCCCGATCGCTGATTCCTGGACTGCTCAATCTCGTTTCTGTCCGGAACACAGGGATCGTCTTCGGCCTCTTTTCGGGAGAAAATTGGTTATGGATCGGGGTCGGTGCCGCATTTCTTCTCGCAGGTTTGTGGATCAGCCGGAAGCTTGACTGGACCAGCCGGGAGACCAGCGTGATCGCGGCGCTTCTTGCGGCAGGTGCAATAGGAAATGTCAGCGACCGCATCGTTCACGGCTTTGTGGTCGACTTCGTCGATGTCCATGTTGGCCCCTGGCATTGGCCGAGCTTCAATGTCGCCGACAGCTGTCTCTCCCTCGCTTCCCTCTGGTTAATTCTTCGGTCGAGCCTTGTTCTCGGCCGTTGACTCCGGCACTGGCTGGAGGAAGAATGCGAGCGGATCGCTTCCGCCGGCTTGGCAAGCTCGGGAGCTGATCATCCGATGCGTATATTGATCGTCGAAGACGAGGCGAAGATAGCAGCATTTATACGAAAGAGCCTCGAAGAACAAGGGTTTGCCGTAGACACGATCGCCCGCGGCGACGACGCACTCCTGGCCCTGGTCAACCATCCTTATGATGCAGCGGTACTCGATATTTTCTTACCCGGTCGGGATGGTCTCAGCGTTCTCCGCGCGGTGCGGCGACGGGGCATCCATCTGCCTGTCCTGGTGCTTTCCGCCAGAGGTGAGATCTATGAACGGGTCGAGGGGCTTGAGAGCGGCGCCGACGATTATCTTCCAAAGCCGTTTGCGATGGAGGAGCTAATCGCGCGTTTGCGTGCCCTCCTGCGCCGAGCCGCCGGCGTGGGACTTTCCCTCTACCAAGTCGGCGACCTGACCTTGAACTTGGTGAGCCGGGTTGCAACGAGGGGCGAGCGAAAAATCGAGCTGACGGGACGGGAGTTTTCTTTTTTGGAGCTCCTGTTGCGCTCTCCTGGAAGAGTATTCACGAGAACCGAGATCTGCGAGCATGTGTGGAACTTTCATTTCGACCCGGGAACCAACTTGGTCGACGTCTACATTCAGAAATTGAGAAAGAAGATCGACGAGGGGGAGAGCTGTAAGCTCATTCAAACCGTTCGGGGAATCGGGTATAAAATCGACGTGCCCCCATGAAAAGCATTTCTCTTCGATGGAAGGTGGCGCTTCTCACCGGAGCGACGGTGGGGCTTGCGCTCGCGATCGCCGGAGTTCTATCCGGCTGGATGCTTTATCGGAAGCTCGTCCAGGAGGCCGAGTTTCAGATGACTTCGGACGCGAGAGAAATCCTTTCCGTTTTGAAGACGTCGCGAATGGTTTTCCAGGGGAGACTTCCCGATAACCTGGAGGGTGAGGAGAGCAGCATATGGGAAATCGATCGGGCCGGAGGAGCGATCCTCTATCGTGCGCCTTTTTTTAGAAATCCTCATCAGCTGGCGAACGACGGGTTTTGTTTCTTTTCGATTGGGAAACGCACCTTTCGGGTGATGGTCATGACGAAGGACGGGTATCGCTTAGTGCTCGGTCGGGATACGCGGCTCGTGAAGGCGATCCTGGAGAAGGCGGAAGTTGCCTACCTGCTTTCGTTTCCTCTCGCCTTGGCCGTCGCCATTTGGGGAGGATGGTTCCTTTCAGGCTACGCCTTACGACCGGTTCGAGCGATCGCCGCGGCCGCCGAGAAGATCGGGCCAAACGCGCTCCATGGCCGAGTCGAAATCCCCTCGGAAGATCCGGATTTGGCACGTTTGGCGCAAATCCTGAATGCGATGTGGGAGAGGATCGAACAGGCATTTGCCCAAGAGGCGCGGTTGACCGCCGATGCCTCTCATGAGCTGCGAACTCCCCTGACGATCCTCCGTAATCAATTGGAGGCCGTGCTTACCGAACCCAAGAGCCAGCAATCTTCGGGGGTAGAAGTTTTCCTCTCCCTATTGGAACAGGTCAAGCGGCTGACCGCGATCACCGAAAATCTTCTATTTCTCTCTTACGCCGAAAGCGGTCAGCTTCGGCCGCGAATGCAAACTCTCGATTGGAGCAAGATGATAGCAGAAGTGGCAGAGGACGCCCGGCACCTCGCGGTTCGGGGAGGGCTCTCCATTGCGACCTCCATCCCTCCGGGACGATGGATCTTCGGAGACGGAGAGCTTTTGCTTCGCCTGCTCTGGAATCTCGTGGATAACGCAACGAAATATAATATCGTGGGCGGCTCTATCTGGATAACGCTTTTGGAAGAGGGCCCGTGGCTGGCCTTGAGCATCGCCAACACCGGCCCGATCATTGAGGCGGAGGACCAGACCGAAATCTTCCGGCGTTTCTACCGGACGCGAAGTGCAAGAGATGGTCAAGCCAGAGGCAGCGGACTCGGATTGAGCCTTTGCCGAGAGATCGTCGTGGCCCACGGAGGGGAGATTCGATATGACAATCCGGGCGAAAACTGGAATCGCTTCACGGTCTGGCTGCCGAATGGGGTGCCGGAAGGCTCCGGTCCTCGGCCCGTCACCCAAATAAGCGATGCTGCATCCCGTCTTTCTTCGGTAGCGGCGTAAACGCAGGCTTTGCTGGACTCGATCGAGACGTTTCCCGTTCAGCGTCCTTCGGATGAGGGACTTTGCTCGGAGATTGGAAAAGAAGCTGTCAGTGGCATTTCACCCGCGGAGAAAGATAGAGGAACTTTTGGGGTGGGAATGCGGAGCGCAATCTCTCGGCAGAGTTCGTCCTCCGCTCGCTTGAGCGTAATATCGCGGAGGAAGCCGGCGGCCAAAACCGATGAGATCGCGATGTCCAGCGGGAAAACGGCCGGAAGAAGCGTGGAGTCCTGTCGCTGACCACTGACCTCGATGAGCGTATGCGCGGTGCGCCCCGATACGATTCTGACCCGGAGCCCAACCCGCCAGGCGGAATAGAGAAACGCATAGATGGCCACGGAATCTTGAATCTCGCCGTAGACGAGCGCGTCGACGCCGAGCCAGTCAGCCACCCGTTCTGCTTTCTCTCGGACGATATCCTCTGCAGTACGCCAACCCATTTCTTGCAGGATCTTGTCGGTGAGAGCGGGGCTTTGCACCCAGAAGTCCCGCTGCGCCAGGTAGCTTACCATTCCCCGTCGGAAACGGTTGGCCGTGGTCCACTTCGCTCGTTCTCGGTCCTTGCGGGAGCGAGGTTTTGCGGGGACTCCATTGAGCAGGTAATGTCCGCCGGTCGCCTTGTCGACGAAAGGAAGAACCGCGAGTTGGAACGGTCGCTCGGTCGACAGGTAGGGGGAGGCGATGGTCTGGAACCGAGATGGATCCAGATCGATCAGGTAGTCGAGAGGATTTTTTTTCCCATGGGTGGATTTCTGCTGCTCGGAGAGAAAAAAACGTTCTGGAGGCAGCTTTGAGGAAGGTGGCGAATGCCGCGGACGCAAGGGAACGGTCAAGGCGGCGGGCGGTAGGTCGCCCGCTTTCAGAGGGAGAGCGGGGGCGGTGGTCACCGGAAGCGCCTTTTGTATCGAAGCGGCCCGAGAGCGTGCTGCGCGCAACGGATGAGGCACGCGAAGGACCAGCTCGCGGCATGCTTCGTCTTCTCCACGCCGTAAAGTTACATCGCGCAAATGGACGAGATTTGCGATCGAGGCAAGGGCAAGATCAATCGGGTTGGTCGCGATCCGAAGGCCGATGATGTTGCGAGTGGCACTGCCGGAAAAGATTTCGCGACCGGTGATCGCGGAAACAATCCGGATTGCGAGCTTCACCCTCCAGCCGGCTGCGAGGAATAGATAATAGCTGCGATAGACGGAGAGTTCCCCGTAAACAAGGGTATCCGCGTCCAAAAAGCGACCGAGAACCTGCGGCTCGACGCCCTCGAGGAGACGGTCGGAAGAGATCTCGTGTGCGGCGAGAGCGGCGTCGACCTGGGGCACCGGAATGAGATCGAACTCTCTGGCTGCGAGATAGCCGTGAACCATTCGACGAAGCCGTTGGGAGTGTGTCCACCTCCATACGTCCAAGGCCTCCCCCTTCCGTCCCGGCCACTGGATTTCGTTGAGAACATAATTGCCGGTTCCCTCATCGGTGAAGGGAAGCACGGCGATCCGGCTGGGCCCCGACTCTGCAAAGCGCGGGCTGATGTGGACCGTGCAAGAACCGGGATCGGGGTCCATGGCATAGTCATACCAACGTTTTCGGCCATGGGAGTCGGCGTCTTCTTCCGGAAGAAAGAGGCGTTGATCTTCCGTTCCTTTCGCTACCAGATGAGGAATGGCGAAGAGGAAGAGGCCGAATACAAAGAAAACGCGAAGTCGGACAGTTTCTAGAAAGGTGGTGACGGTGCCTCTTGCCCGCACGGGCCGAGGATGTCTTTTTGCTCGGGCCCCCCTGTCTCTCATGCCAGGGCGGGCTGCCTAGGATGGACTTCACGGATTGCGGCATGAAGACATCCTGCGAACTGCAGCAACTCTTCCGGTCTGCCTACCGTGACACGAAGCCAGCCGGGCAGCTCCCAGCTTTCTAGGCTGCGGACAAGAACGCCTCTTCGAACGAGCGCCTTCCAGACTTCTTCCGCTTGGGGGATGCGAACCATAATAAAGTTGGCGGCTGAGGGGATCCAATCGATCCCTAGCTCTTCGAAGCAGCGTTCGAGTCGAAGCCGTCCGACCCGCACCGTTTCTTTGGACTGCTTTTGATGGTGTCTGTCGTTCAGTGCGGCGATGGCTGCCTTGTGAGCGACCCCGCTGGTGTTGGTGGGAAGAGATGCCTTTTGGATTGCACGGGCGATTTCGTGCGACGCGAGCGCATAGCCGAGACGCAGGCTCGCCAAGGAATAGAGCTTGGAAAAGGTCCGAAGGGCCACGATGGGAGCTCCGTCCCGAATGGCTGCGACGAGGTTCGGTGGATCTTCCAAGAAATCCGCGTACGCTTCATCCAAAGCCAGCAGGACTCGCGGCGGCAGACTCTTAGCAAACTCAAGAAGCGCAGCGTTCTCCACCCGGGTTCCTGTGGGGTTGTTCGGATTGGCCAGAAAGACGAGGCGCGTACGGGGGGTAATGGCACGGCCGAGGTTTTCCAGGTCAACCGAGAAGTTGCGATCCGGCGCGATCTGAACGCGGCATCCGAAGCGTTGCGCGAGGATTCCATATAGGGGGAAGGAGTAGCGTGGGATTACGACCTCTTCTTGTCTGCTGCGGAGAAAGACATGAAAGAGCAACTCGATCAGTTCGGTCGAGCCGTTGCCTAGGACAATTTGTTCGGGAGCGGCTCCGAGTTGTACGGCGACGAGCTCTCGGAGGCCTTCTCCGCTGATCTCCGGATAGCGATGAGATTCTGTTGCCGCCTGCCGAATGGCCTCCAAGGCGAGCGGAGAAAGTCCTAGGCCGTTTTCGTTGGCGTCGAGTCGGATCAGAGGGAGATGGCTGGGCAACAGGTCTTGGATCGGCCAAAGCTCGCGGTAGGAAGAAAAATGGAGTTTCAGGATCCATGGATTGGGCGTCGGCATGAGGCTGGGCTCTTTTTCGGATCGACCCTGGCTCTGTCCCTTGTTAGAAGAGAGTAGCATAACGCATTACTTCCCAATTTGTTACTTCGACGCTGTATTCGTCCCATTCCGCAAACTTGCACCGAAGAAACTCTTCCCGCAGAGCTCGCCCCAGGGCCTTTTCGACTAGAGGGTCGGCGGCAAATTCCGCCAGCGCCTCGCCAAGCGATCGGGGGAGAAGATCTTCGTGGGGTCGCCAGTTCGCTTGACGCTCCTGCCAGGAATAGATGCTTTCCCGCTCCGGTGCGACGGGATCGAGGTTCCCTTGAACTCCTTCCAGACCTGCTTCCAGAGCGAGGGCCGTTGCGAGATAGGGGTTGCACGATGAGTCCGGAATCCGGATTTCGCACTGCCCGCCGCCCAATGGAATGCGAAAGGCGTGGGTTCGATCGTTCCGCCCGAGCGAATTAAAGACGGGCGCCCAGGAATAGAATTGCATCGCGCCCTTCTTGATCAAGCGCTTGTAGCTGTTGACCGTAGGAGCGAACGCTGCGCAGAGCGAACGGCCATGTCGGAGCAGGCCGGCAAGAAAGGCATACCCGAGAGGGGAAAGGCCTAGCCCGCGGGGGTCTTCGCCCGGCTCTGCCTGGAAAAGGTTCGCGCCAGTACGCGAATCAGCCAGGGAGAGGTGAAAGTGAGCAGCATTTCCGGGTTGATCCGCAAACGGCTTAGGCATGAAGACGGCGGTCAGTCCTTGATGCGAGGCGATCCGGTTGGCGAGGCAGCGGAAAAAGACAAAACGGTCAGCCATCTCGAGCGCTTCGCAATGGCTGAAGACGAATTCAAACTGAGACCGGCCGTCTTCATGCTGCACCGAGAAGACTTCCCATCCGAGCCGCTCGATCGATTCCAAGATCTGGTCGATGATGCCCGCTTCGTCGAGCAGCCTTCCGGCGTCATAGCTGCCTTTAGGAAGAGTTTCCCGCGGATTGGGAATGAGGAGTCGGCCGGAAGCGGTTCTCCGGAGGAAGTAGAGTTCGCACTCGATCCCGAGTCGAAGGTGGAAGCCCTGATCCCGCGCTTTCTCAAGCGATCGTTTCAGGACGGCCCGTGTGCATGCCGGAAACGGAGCGGCGGCGAAGGTGAGGTGCGAGGGGATCCAGGCGAGTTCCGGTCTCCAAGGAACAGGAAAGGCGCGCTCCCAATCCGGAGCGACGGCCACTTCCCCGTCTTCAGGATGGGAACCCAAGCCGTCGAGCGCATGGCCGGAAAAAAGCTCCCGCCGATGGAGGGATCGCTCGACGTGGGAGATCGGCACGAGTTTCCCTTTGGGGATTCCGTGGATGTCGACAAAGGCGGGCAGAAAGTACCGGATGTTTCGACGCTCCAGCGCCTCTCGTATCTCTAGGATTTTGGAAGGGAGGTGCATCGGGGCGAGAGGGGGACCTTCGAGTGGTAGTCTTTTGACGAGATTGCCGTGCATTTGCCCCATCCTGGCGCAAGACCATGAAGCGAAGCCGAAAATGGGATGAATTTGTTTTCATCTTTCCGCACCGTGACGAAGAAGGGGATTCTCTCCTTACGCGGGATCCGCCGATGGATAACGATGTCCCGGATGAGGGCCGCGCCCCCCTGTAATTGACGCGCCACGCTAGACAAGCCTTCCTGGAGCAGACAGAGTAAAAGCGGACGAAAGGCTTAAGGTTTGCGATGGATACGAAAGAATGGCAGGCCGAGATTCGGCAGCTCAAAAAGGAGAGGAATGCCGTTATTCTAGCTCACAACTATCAAATTCGGGAGGTTCAAGAGATCGCAGACTTTGTCGGCGATTCACTCGGTCTCGCTTATCAAGCGCGCCGGACCGCTGCCGATTGGATCGTCTTTTGCGGCGTTCATTTCATGGCGGAGACCGCGAAGATCCTCAACCCGGAGAAGAAGGTTCTTCTTCCGGATTTGGAGGCGGGTTGTTCTCTTGCCGATTCCTGCAGCGCCGATGAGCTTGCGAAGGCTCGTCAAAATTCCGATCGCCTCTTCGTGGTCACCTATGTGAACTCCACCGCCTCGGTGAAGGCGCTGAGCGATGTGGTCTGCACTTCGAGCAATGCGATCCGGATCGTCAACCGAATCCCTCCTGAATATGAGATTCTCTTCGTTCCGGATCAAAACCTGGGTGAGTGGGTGAAGCAGCAGACCGGACGAAAGATGCGTCTCTGGCAGGGTCATTGCTACGTGCATGTCGAGTTCACCCATGCGAGCCTCGTTCAGATGCGGCAACTCCATCCGGACGCGCCGATCGTGGCCCATCCGGAATGCGACGCCGCTGTCCGAATGCTGGCCGACGAGATCTGCTCGACCGAGAAGATGGTGTCCTTCTGCCGGAATAACCCCGCCGAGAGTTTTATCATCGCCACGGAAGCCGGGATGCTCCACCGTCTCCGCCGGGAGATTCCGGGGAAAGAGTTTTTGCCCGCTCCCACCGATCGGTGTGCGTGTGCGAACTGTCATTTCATGAAGAAGATTACGCTGGAAAAGGTCTGCCGAAGCCTGCAATCTGGCGAGCCGGAAATCGTGGTGCCTCAGGAGATAGCGCAGCGGGCGCGGCTCCCGATCGAGCGGATGCTCGATTGGAGCGCCAATTAAGAAGCATCGGCTGAGCTCCGGATCATAAGATTTAGAACTCTCGAGACATCACGCCAGCCGGTTGGCCGTGCGCCGCAGAGCCAGGTGGGCTTCAGGCGGCGAGTCGGAGCTGGGCTACGAGCCCTGCCGAGCGCAAAAGTCAGGATAAAGTTGACAAACTAGAGGAGAAAGTTCGCCCGAGAGACAGGCCAGGCAATGTTCGGGCCGGTCGGTAGGGCATTTCGGATCTCACCATGAAAATTGCGATCATTGGTTCCGGATATGTCGGGTTGACGACGGGAGCTTGCTTTGCCGAAGTTGGTCATGATGTGCTTTGTGTGGACAGCGACCAGGCGAAGGTCAAGAGCCTGCGCGGCGGTAGCGTTCCCTTCTTTGAACCGGGGTTGGAAACCCTGATTGCGCGGAACGTAGGCTTGGGGCGGCTCCGCTTCGGGGAGTCGGTGGCGGAAGCGGTGGAGAGCTGCCTCGCGCTCTTCATTGCCGTTCCTACCCCGCCCCATGCTGACGGTAGCGTCGACCTTCACTACGTAGAGAAGGTGGCCCGAGAGATAGCCGGATCTCTCCGGGAGTACCGGGTCATTGTCGACAAGAGCACGGTTCCCGTAAGAACGGGAGAGAAAGTGGCCCAGACGGTGGAGCGCTATAGCAAGCAAAAGGCCGAATTCGACGTGGTGAGCAACCCGGAATTTCTCCGGGAAGGCTCGGCGATCAGCGATCTCATGAATCCCGATCGCATCGTAATCGGTGCCTCTTCGGATCGAGCCACAACGGTCATGAAGGAGATCTATGAACCGTTCCGAACACCCATGTTGATCACCGATTTGAATTCCGCCGAGCTCATCAAGCATGCGTCGAATAGCTTTCTGGCTCTTAAGATATCTTACATCAACATGATCGCGCAGATTTGCGAAGCTTCGAAGGCAGACGTGCTCCTTGTCGCCGAAGGGATGGGCCTGGACCGGAGAATTGGCCGTTCTTTCCTGCAAGCGGGAGTGGGATGGGGCGGCTCCTGCTTTCCAAAGGACGTTTCCGCCTTCATCCGGATCTCCGAAGAGCTCGGCTGCGATTTCCGACTGCTTAAGGAAGCTGCGTCGATCAACGAGCAACAGAGGGAGCACTTTTTGAAAAAGATTCGCGAGGAGCTCTGGCTCCTACGCGATAAGACGATCGGCTTGCTGGGGCTAGCTTTTAAGAATAACACCGACGATACCCGGCAGAGCGTCGCGATGTCTTTGGCGGAATCGTTCCTCAAGGAAGGAGCGGTGGTCCGCGCCTTTGATCCAAAGGCGATGGAGAAGGCGGAACAGTCTCTGCCCAAGCTGCAGCTCTGCTCTTGCGGAGAGGAAGTGGCTCATGGAGCCGACTGCGTAGTCGTGGCAACCGAATGGGAGGAGTTCCGGGATCTCGATTGGCTCGCCATGAAAAAGCGAATGGTGAGCCCGCTGGTTTTTGACGGGCGCAATCTTCTAGACCGGGAAAAGATGATTGCTTGGGGATTTTCTTATCGAGGCATCGGACGATAAGGGGATGGGTGGGTTGAGTGAATACGGTTCTGGTCGGCGCCCAGTGGGGAGATGAGGGAAAAGGAAAGATCATCGATTTCCTAACCGTCGATGCCAACGTGGTCGTCCGTTGCCAGGGGGGGGATAATGCCGGTCACACGGTGAAGGTGGAGGGTGAAAAGTTTGTTCTTCACCTGATCCCTTCGGGGATTCTTCGAAGGGAAAAGGAATGCGTCCTAGGCAACGGAATGGTCATCGATCCGATTTCGCTCGTAAACGAAATCGAGGGATTGACCGCTCGCGGGATAGCACCGAAAGGCAGGTTATTCCTATCGGATTCCGCTCATCTTGTTCTGCCTTATCACCGGCGCATCGATGAGCGGTTGGAAAGTCTGCGCGGCAAGGGGAAGCTTGGGACGACAGGACGCGGCGTAGGTCCGGCTTACGTTGACAAGGTCAACCGCACTGGGCTTCGCGTCCACGATCTTCTGGAGCCGGAGGAGCTTCGGAGCAAGTTGGAAGAAAGAATCGAAGAAAAGAATCGGCTGCTCTCCTTTCTCGGAGGCCAGCCGATCGACCCTGAAACCGTGATCCGTCACTGTTCCGATGCGGCTGAGTTCCTGCGCGAGATGATCGTGAACACGACGGTTTGGCTGGCCGATGCGATGCAGGACGGCAAGGACATGCTCTTTGAAAGCGCCCAGGGCACCTTTCTGGACGTGGATTTTGGAACCTATCCTTATGTGACTTCCTCCAACACGACGGCCGGAGGCGCCGTCACCGGGACCGGGGTGCCGCCTCATCGCATCGACCGGGTCGTCGGGTGTCTCAAGGCGTACACAACCCGTGTGGGCGCCGGCCCGATGCCGGTGGAGTCGGCCGAGTTGGCGGCTCTCCTTCATCAGAACGGGCGGGAGTTCGGAGCCACCACGGGTCGCGCCCGGCGGTGCGGCTGGTTTGATGGAGTTCTCAGCCGCTATTCCTGTCTGATCAACGGTTTCGACGAGCTCGCCGTGACGAATTTGGACGGACTCGACGCGCTCTCGACGATTCCCGTCTGCATCGCTTACGAGTGGAGGGGGCGTCGCATTTCTCATCCGCCGACCTCCGTTGAGCAGTGGCAGGAATGCGTTCCTGTCTATAAGGAATTTCAAGGCTGGAGACAACCAACGTCCGAGGTTCGGAGCTTCGCTGACCTACCGGACTTGGCCAAAGAATATCTAGACGTGCTCTCTGAGTTAACGGGATCCCCAGTCCGTTTGGTTTCCGTGGGAGCAGGAAGGGAGCAGACGTTCCTTGTCGAGTAAAAAGGCGAGGTCGAGCGTGGTTCAAAAACCGCCGAACCACGTTGCCATCATCATGGATGGAAACGGCAGGTGGGCTCGTGCTCGGAGCCTTCCGCGCGTAGAAGGACATCGAGCCGGCTTTGAAGCGGCTCGGGAAATCGTTCGTACGGCGGGAGAGATCGGGATTGGCTTCCTGACGCTCTATGCGTTTTCCGTCGAGAACTGGAAGCGTCCGCTCGAGGAGGTAAACGCCTTGATGGAGCTGTTAAACAGTTTTGTGGAGGAAACGGAGGCCGAATTGATCGCCAACGAGGTGCGCCTGAAAGTAATCGGCAGGGTTGCCGATCTCCCGGCGGGCTTACGGGAAAAGATCGATGCGTTGACCGTCCGGACGGCCCAAAATCGCAAGCTCACCCTATCGCTCGCCCTGAGCTACAGCGGTCGCATTGAAATCCTGACGGCGGTCCAGCAGCTAGCCCGGGACGTTCTATGCGGGAGGTTGCAGCCGGAAGAGATCGATGAGGCCTGCTTCCGCCGTCACCTCTATACGGGCGATGATCCCGATCCGGATCTGCTGATCCGAACCAGCGGGGAGATGAGGCTCAGCAATTTTCTCTTGTGGCAGATCTCCTACTCGGAGATCTACTTCACGGATGTACTCTGGCCGGACTTTCGGCGAGACGCATTCCTACGGGCTTTGGAAGAGTATGGGCGAAGACAGCGGCGGTTCGGCCGACTCGAGAGGGAAGAGTTCGAATGAACAAGCGGCCAGGCTGGCTTGCCAGGAGCGGTTCGTCGGTCGTTCTCTGGAGTGTTGTGCTCGCCGTGGTCCTGCTTGGATGGCGGACTGGGGAGATCCTGGCCGTCGCCGCTTTTTCGGCGGTCGCGCAGTGGGAGTTCTACCGCATGCAAGAGCGGAAGGGCGCCATGGTCTTCAAAGGTGTAGGGATCGCATTGGGTCTCTCGTTCTACGCGATCTTGTGGCTCTGTTGGGTCGGCTGTCCTGAGGCGGCCAGGGCGCATCTAGCGTGGGAAGAGGCACTGTTCGTTCTGATGGTGATCGCACTTCTTCTCCGGGTCGTTTTTGGTTTTCGGGGGCGTCTCTTGCCGCTGGAGACAGCCGGCCTCACCCTCTTGGGAGTCATCTACATTCCCTTCCTTTTCAGCTTCTTATGCCGTATTGCCCTAGAGCCGAACGACTACTCGGATCCGCGCGCCGCCGTGCTCTTCGTGATCCTCGTCACCAAGCTGGGAGATACAGGAGCTTTCGTGGCGGGCTCCCTTTTCGGAAAACATCGACTTCTCCCCCGGATCAGCCCTCAAAAGACATGGGAGGGTCTTGCAGGAGGGCTTGCCGCGGCACTGCTAGCTAGCCTGATCATTCGCCTGCTCTGCGGGAACGGTCTTCTCCGATTTCACTTACTCGACGCGGTGCTTTTGGGATTGGGGCTAGGAGCGCTGGGCGTATGGGGCGATTTGGTGAAAAGCGCGGCAAAACGCGATGCGGATGTGAAGGATTCGGGTCACTGGATTCCGGGGATCGGGGGGGCTCTGGACCTTGTTGACAGCCTGCTCTTCACCGCCCCCGCATTTTACTTTTACGGATTGGCGCGATTCGGTGGAGCCGCAATGCCATGGCTTCCCCGATAAGGGGAGGCGAGCCATTCTGGAAAGACGAGAAAGGGCGAAAGAATGTTGCCTCCCGCAATCCGAGACGCGCTGCCATTGTTGACGGTCGTGGCGGCCGCCACGGTTTTCTTTCTCTTCCTTCCATTCCGTTGGAGTCGCTTTTTAGGAACACTGCTCCTTCTGCTGCTCGGATGCGTCATCTTCTTCTTTCGGGATCCCGATCGAAAGCCGAGTTTGGATCCCAACGCCATCCTCGCGCCAGCCGACGGTAAGGTTGTCCAGGTAGACGTGGTGCGCGAAAGCCCGTTTTCCTTCCGACCCATGCGGCGAGTCGCGATTTTTCTCTCGGTATTCGACGTGCATGTCAATCGGGCCCCGGTGGCGGGAACCGTGAGGAAGATCCAATATGCCAGCGGAAGCTTTTTGGACGCTCGCCGGAAAGAAGCGGCCGACCGCAACGAGAGGCAGGATTGGTGGATCGAAAGCCCTCGCGGGATCGTGGGAGTGCGCCAGATCGCGGGCAAGGTCGCCCGCCGAATCGTCCGTTGGGTCGGGAACGGAGCTTCGGTGCGTGCGGGAGAGAGAATCGGAATGATCCGGTTCGGGTCTCGCACAGAACTCTACGTGCCGGAGGAGTGTCGTATTCTTGTCGAGCCGGGAGACGTTGTCCACGCCGGAGAGACCGTCGTGGGCCGATGGCCGTGAAAGAACGCGAGAACGAGAGCAAGGTCTATCTGTTGCCGAGTCTCATGACCGCGGGCAACCTGCTTTGCGGGTTTCTCGCCATCCTCAAGATCCTGGAAGGAAGCATCCTGCGCGACAGCGAGCTTTCCGGATGGATTCACACGTACAAGACGAGCCTGGACTTTATCTTGGCGGCCTTCGTATTCGACCTGCTCGATGGGCGGGTGGCTCGTCTCGGCGGCAGAGAGAGCGCATTCGGGCGCGAGTTCGATTCTCTGGCAGACCTCATTTCCTTCGGGGTCGCTCCCGCCCTGCTGGTCTTTGAGATCGTCCTCTACCAGTTCCCGCATCGGCTTGGGTGGATCGTGGCGGCCACCTACCTCGTGTGCGGCGCGCTCCGCTTGGCCCGCTTCAACGTCCATGCAGCACGAGCCGAAGAGAGCAGAGAGGTGTTCACCGGCTTTCCAATCCCTGCCGCCGCCGGGCTAGTCTCCTCCCTGACGCTCTTCCTGCTTTCTCTTTACGAGACCGATCGAGAGTTAAAGCAGGGGTGGGGCCGCTATGTCTTGGCGGGCCTTCTCCTGCTCCTCTCGTTCATGATGTTCAGCAAGCTCCGGTACCCAAGCTTTAAGGGAGTTGGATTGCGGACCCAGCATTCGATGCCGAAATTCTTGCTGGTTCTGGCGGCGGCCGCTCTGACGGTGGTCTATTATAAGTGGATGCTAGCCGTAGACTTCCTCGCCTACTTCCTGTTCGGCTTTGTCCGACCGTTGCTTTCCCAGCACTGGCGACGAGCCTTGGAGGAGGAAGATGCGGAAGATCAGGAAGAGCGGCCGGAATGATCGGATCTCTTCGTTTGGGCAGAGCTGGATTCGAACCAGCGAAGGCGTGAGCCAGCAGATTTACAGTCTGCCCCGTTTGGCCGCTTCGGTATCTGCCCGTCTGCCAAGAGATGAACAGCAGCCGTGGCTCTTCTCTCCCTTGAGCGGTGAAGGAAAAAGCAAAGCACCTCGCCGCTGGCTTGGCAAGGAGGAAGAAGGATCCCCGGAGCTTTCTTCCGAATGGGATCGACCATTCCTCCTCCCTTTATCCAGTTATGGACGCGGGTGCTTGGCGATCCGAGCCGGTTTTTGCCTGCGGATCTGGTGCAGCTAGCTTTGATGACTTTTTGAGGCGATAGACCAGTGTTTCTAGGCAACGGGCGGTTGACAAGGATGCCAAAAGACTTAGCTTTGCCTCTTGTGTACGGAAGGACCTTCTCTTGAGCTGCCGCGATTGCGACTTCCGCTCGGCGGGCAAAGGCTCCTGGGCGCACATCCCGGATGAGCAGTGGAACGATTGGCGATGGCAGCTTCGCCACCGGCTCACCTCGCTTGAGGAGATCGAGGCGCGTCTGCGGCTGACCGACTCCGAAAAGAAGGGGATCGTGCTCGCGTCGTCCAGAAAGCTCGCCCTCGCAATCACTCCCTACTTCTTCACGCATCTTTCTCCCGAGGATCCGGATTGTCCTATCCGACGGCAGGTCATTCCCCGGAGCGAAGAACTGATCTGCGCGTCCTACGAGATGAGTGATCCCTGCGGCGAGGACCGGGATATGGTTGTTCCGGGGCTTGTTCATCGTTATCCCGATCGGGTTCTCTTCTTGGTGACCGATCGCTGCGCCAGCTACTGCCGCTACTGCACCCGATCGCGGATCGTAAGCGGAGTAGGAGAGCAGCATCTGGCGGTCGACGTCGATCGAGCCCTCGCCTATCTTTGGGAGCATCGGGAGGTGAGGGACGTCCTGCTTTCTGGAGGGGATCCGCTACTGCTTTCTGACGCCCGCCTGCGGGATCTGCTAGGTCGGTTGCGGGAGATCCCCCACCTGGAGATCGTGCGGATCGGGACCCGGGTCCCCATCTTTCTTCCGCAGCGGGTGACGAAGGATCTCTGCGATCTCTTGCGGACTTTCCATCCGCTTTGGATCAACATTCATGCCAATCATGCCGCTGAGCTGACTGCGGAGGTGAAAGAGGCGCTTGTGCGATTAGCGGATGCTGGAATTCCGCTTGGCAACCAGTCGGTTCTCTTACGCGGCGTCAATGATTCGGTGGATTCTGTCCGAGATCTCATTCACAAGCTTCTTCGGGCAAGAGTCCGTCCCTATTACCTCTACCAGTGCGACCTGATCGAGGGCACGGATCACCTCCGCGTACCAATCGAGGAGGGCATCCGGATCATGCGGGATCTTCGTGGATATACGACCGGTTTTGCCGTTCCTCAGTACGTAGTAGACGGGCCCGGCGGCGGGGGCAAGATTCCGCTCAATCCCGAATACATCATCGGCGAAGAAGGAGGGCAGATCCTCCTTCAGAATTTCTTGGGCAAACTCTACCGGTATCCCTCTCGCGGATCTTCCACCGCTGCGGCTCGAGGGACTCCGCCCAGCATCGCTTTCTAGAGAGTCAAATCCTCGTTGGGATCTAAAAGACGCGTGTCTCCCGGTTCCCCACCCGTTTCCCCTTCTCTCCCGCCGCGGATTTCCGGCCGGGTCCTCCTCCAGCAGCAGGGGACTCATCGATGTCTTCATGGGCATCCCTGGATCTATCGGAGCGAGCTGGCCCAAATTGAAGGCGAGCCCCAGGATGGAGACTGCGTGGAAGTGAGGAGCGCCCGGGGCCATCGGATTGGTTGTGGAATTTGGAGCAGCCGTTCGCAAATCTCGATCCGGCTCTATTCACGGAGGGAAGAGCCCTTCGAGAACCCACTCCTCTCCAGGCTGCTCGATGAGGCACTCGCCTATCGGAATTCTCTCGGCCTCTTGAAGCCGCAGGATGCGGATGCAGCGCGACTGGTCTGGTCGGAGTCGGACGGGCTTCCTGGGCTGGTCGTCGATCGTTACCAAGATTGGCTTGTCGTGCAGCTTCTTACCGCCGGCATGGAGCGTCGGGTTCGGGAGGTCGTCTCTCTGCTTCAGGAAAAGACGGGGCTGTCCCGCATTGTCCTTCGTAATGACGCTCCCGTGCGGCTCCAAGAGAACTTGCCGCTGGAGAAGAAAGTGCTCTACGGAAGCTACAGCGATCCGCTCTGGATTCGCGAAAACGGAGTCGTGCTGCCCGCGCGTCTTCTCGAGGGGCAGAAGACTGGGCTCTACCTGGATCAGAGCGCCAACTATCGCGAGGTAAGCTCCTTTGCTGCCGGAAGGCGCGTGCTCGATCTTTTCTGTTACCAGGGGACATTCTCCCTTTTCTGTTCCTCGGCAGGGTCAGCGTCCTGCACGGCGATCGACCAGTCCTCCGCAGCCCTCCGCTCCGGCCGAGCGGCGGCGGAAAAGGCGGGTCTGCTGATCGATTGGCTGGAGGAGAACGTATTCGATTGGCTGCGAAAGGCGCAACGAGGCAAGGAGGAATACGATCTCATCATCCTCGACCCTCCTTCCTTTACCAAGACCAAGGTCCAGCGCGCCGCAGCAGGGAGGGGTTACCACGAGCTCCATCTGCGTGCGCTACGCCTGCTCGCTCCAGGTGGATTGTTAGCCAGCTTTTGTTGTTCCCACCATTTTGGGATAGGCGAATGGAAGGAGTTGATCGGTCGGGCCGCCTGGGAGGCAAATGTACCCTTGCGTCTTCGGAAAACCCTCGGTCAGTCCTTGGATCATCCAATTCTCCCCACCATTCCCGAAACTGAGTATCTCAAGGGCTGCCTGGTGGAGCGCGCGTAATCTTCCCTTCCATTTCGAAGCAGAAGCAGCCGACGAGCCGGGCGGCGGATGGGCCGTTTCGAAGTTCAAACGCGGGGTTCACTTCCTCGTCTCGTCATTCTCCCAGGGAGGGGGAGGATGACGGACCGGAGAGAAAATCGGACTCGACATTCCTCGCCAGGATCGAGAAAAACGTGCTGGAAACCTTAGCCTACATGTCTCCCAAGTTTTCTCCTGCGGCCGGCAAAACGGGCTTGTCTGGCTCGTCCGGGCTTGCTTGCCATCGTTGCTCTACGTTCACAGAGAACTCGGGCGGACGACCGCTGCCCCGCCTCCGATCCCTGCTACCTTGCGGCAGCTTGGCGCGATCCAAAGAAAGGACTCTTTCCAGCGCGCCAAGCACGGGCTGTTTCTCCTTCGCGGCGGAGCCATGGCAAAGCCTTCCCGAAAAATTGTTATTGACGACACCGAAAGAAAATCTCATTTTGTCCCTCAAATCGCACGGAAGCGCTGAGCTGGCCGATGCGGGGCCGCAGGCGCAAAGAGCTGTGGGCCAAAACAAAGGATGAGGGAAAGAAGGAGGAACGAAATGAAGCGACGAACATGGAAAGCAACCGCCTTCCTCGCGGGGGTGAGTTGCGCAATGATGTTGGGGGTTCTGCCTCTGCGTGCGGGAACGGCCACCACCCAAGAGAACGAGGAAGATGGTGTGACCGTGCCGCAGGGTCATAAAGAGGCCTACGAGGCGGCCAAGGAGCAGATGAAGGAAGCTCCGCAGGAGCAGCACAAGTCGGGAGCTTGGTTCCTCGCGGGAGCCGCGGGCATGGGCTGGGGTCAATTCGACCAAGGACAGTATGTCGCTCCAAACGGCACGGGCATCAACGCGACCGGCAACACGAATTTTGCGTTTACCGGCGGATTGCAAGGCGGTTATTACTGGCATGATCCCGACAAGTGGGGAAACCTGAGCTTTTCCGCAGAGGCGATTGGTCTCTTCACCGGAGCCACCTTGGGCTCGAGCTTAGGCGGTGTTGGCAACCACGGCCTCACCGGCATTAACGTGGGTCTCCTGGGTCTCGGTGGAACGATTGGTTACCGGATCGCCAAGTCCTTCGAGCCCTTTGTTGGCTTCTACGGCGGCGGCGCGATCGGCGAGACCAGCGGAAACGTTACGGGCATGGGAAGCGGCACCTTCGGGAATGTCTGGGGCTACTGGTTCTCGCCTGCCGTTGGGTTGCGGTACTTCATTCCGAACAGCCACTGGTTCATCGGCGCGGAGGCTCTGTTCATCTTCTTGAACGACCTCAACGGCTACAACCAGAATCTGGCTGGCGGCACGCTGAATACCACGACGGGCAACTCCTACATCTATGAGCCTGTCGTGATGATGACGATCGGCTACGCGTTCTAATGCGCGAAGAAGGGTCAGCGATAGATTAGGCTCACTGTAGTAGAGCCATTGGTAAAAAGGGGGCGGCGGGCTTCAAAAAGGCTCGCCGCCCCGTCCATTTAGCAGCCTGACGAGGCCACGCCCGATCCCTAGGAAAGCAAAATTCAGCGAAGAAACGCCTCGTGGGGCTCTCCGTCTTGGCCTTGGTATTGGCGTGTGCTCCATCTCTCCGTGCTTGTGCTCGACCAGACGGTGCGCTAATGGTATCGCAATGTACGGCCCTTGTCCGGCCATGCGGCCGAGCGGAGAGCTTCACGGGCACAAGGGGGTGCGGAATCGCTTCTTCTGCGGAAGCGGCGCGATCGTCCTTTGCTGCCTATGGATGATTTTGCCGATGGGGCTTCACGCTGCGCCATTGGGAGCACCGCCTACGATCGCGGCAAGGGATGCTTTCGGCAGGGATGTTGTTCTAAATGCTCCAGGCTATGTGACCGTCGTGCTGAGCTCGACGGAAAAGACGCAGCAGGCGACGCGTGGAGCGGCCGACGCGTTGGATCATTTCCAGAGGGCTCCGAGCTTTCGGCTGATCGTGCTGGTCGATTTGCACGATTCGCTAGCAGCCTGGATGCCTGGTTACGTGTCACATCGAATGCAGGAGGATCTTCGCCGCGAGGCGGCACGCCTCCAGATGCTGCGTGCGAAGGATGGGAGGCGCTCCGGCTGGCATCCCTTTGTGTGTGCAATCCCGGATTTCAATGGCCGGACGGTTCGGAGGCTCGGCTGGCGGGGAGACGGGCGGCGGCTCAAGGCGACGATCTATGACCGCAGCGGGTTGGAGTTGGCTAGATGGAACAACTTGGAACCGAAGGAATACGGCACTGTAGAGGCGATCGTGGCTCATGCCTTGGATCGCAAGAGTTGAGAGCGCGGCGGACTATTTTGGTTTTTGATTCGAAGCCCATGCGGCTTGTTCGAGGCCGCAGGGGAGGGTAAGGCGTAGCCGCTGGCTGTACCCTTTCAGGGGAAGGGCGGGTCCGCGGCAATCGTTCCCTTCACCCAGGAGACAAGGGCGAAATAGTCGACCTTCTGGTTCGGAAGGCGGGGAATACCCTCCATTCGGAAGAGTCGAGAGGGAAGGGCTAAGGGGCTGGAGCCTTCGCGATCCGCTGCCCGTCGTAGATCGGCCAGCGTAAGCGAGCGGTCGGTCGTGACCAGAACAATTTGTTCTCCGCGATCCGGAGAAGGGAGTGCGACCGTCGCATGGGTCGAATGCGGCCGGAGGCGCCGCGCGAGCTCTTCGGAGAGGTCGAGCGAGACCATTTCTCCCGCGATCTTGGCAAAGCGGCGCACCCGGCCGATGATCCGCAGGAAGCCCTCCTCATCTCGCTCGACCAGATCGCCTGTCGGGTACCAACCCTCGCGGAAACCAGCGCCGGTAACGTTTGCGGGGAGATAGCCGGTCATTAAGTTGGGGCCGCGGATCCAGAGCTCCTGGCCTACCGCAATCCCCGGAACCGGGGCCAAGCGAGCCTCGATTCCGGGAAGGAGCCGTCCGACAGTACCGACTTTCGAAAGAGCGGGCGTGTTTCCAGCGACTATGGGAGCCGCCTCGGTCACTCCGTAGCCTTCGAGAAGGCGCAAGCCCATCTCCTCGGACCAGAAACGCCGAACTTCCGGGCGCAGGGCTTCGGCCCCGGCTATTACCATGCGAATGCGGAGAAAGTCGTAAGGCGCGGCATAGCGGCCCCAATAGGAAAGGAGAGTATTCGTACTGATCAAGATCGTAGCGTCGGAAGCGTAGCAGCGTCGAGGGATGGTGCGGAAGCGGAGCACCCAAGGGTAGAGGGAGCCGGGGAAGCCTCCCAGAAGAGGCGCCAGTGCGCCAGCGGTGAGTCCAAAGGCATGGAAGAGGGGTAAAGGGGAAAACATCTTGTCGCATGGACCTGTGCCTACTACAGCGAGCGCTTGGGCGACATTGCTCGCCAGCGCTCGGTGGCTGAGGACAACTCCCTTAGGAGGGCCTTCCGAGCCGGAGGTGAACAGGACGACTGCCGGGTCGTCGAGAAGCGGCTTGGATCGCTGATTCGGAGAAAAGCGACTTTCGAGCCAAGCCAAGGTTTTCTCTCCGGTCCCCGTCTCCGCCCATAGATCCTCTACGAAGAGGAGGGAGAGGCCAGTAAGCGCCGAGAGGCTTTCGCCGATCCCGGCTAGCGCGGGCTCGGCCAGCATCCGCCGGCTCGTCACCAGAATTCGCAGCGAAGCACTCTCCCTTGCGTGCCGAAGGCCGGTTCGTCCTGTGGCTGGGTTGAGCAGGGTGGCAACTCTTCCCCGTCCACAGAGGCCAAGGATCGTGGCGACGCAGGCGACGCTCGCAGGAAGCAAAATTCCAATCCTCTCCCCGGGCTGGCTCCGCCGGCTCAGAGCCCGACCGATCAGGCAGGATAGACTGAGCAGTCGCCCATAGGAAAAGGCGCCCAGGATCGGGTCGTCGAGAGCGAGCCGAGAAAACCCGTGGAGGCGCGCCGCGCGTTGGACGCCTTCGAAGAGGGGGAAAAGTTCTGTGCTCTCGAAAAAGCCCAGCTCCATAAGCTCCTGCAGCCGGAGCAAGGCGAGCCGACGTGCTTTGCGTCTGCCGATGCCGGCCGGCGGCCTGATCCAGACGGGTCGGCCTACGGTGATCGAGACTTTGGGAGAGAGCTTCTTGGCGACGGGGGCGGGACTGCCCCAGAGAAAGTGTTGGGTCCCGCGCAAGATCAGCGAGATCACGGGCGCCCCGCTATGGAGAGCAAGGAATGCCGCTCCCTCTTGAATTTTCATAAGGCTTCCCGTGAGGGACATCCGCCCCTCGGGGAAGATGAGGACCGGATGGCCGTGGCGCAGAACGCCCAAGAGCTCCTTGAAGGCAAGCGGGCGGTCCTCCTCGAGGAGAAAACGGTCGGCTTGGCCGATGACCCATCGGAAAAAGGGGTTGCGAAGCATCCCCGCGTAGACCACGAAGATCGGCCGAATCGGAAGGAAAAGGAAAAGGAGAGGCGCATCGATCAGCGAGAGATGATTCGCGACGTAAATGGCCCTGGCGGGAAATTCCGAGGAGCCGCCGACCTCCACCCGGAAGAGGAGGCGGGCGAAACTCTTGGCAATCGCCTGCGCGCAGATCGCGCGTCGGGAGTGCCGCGCCTTCTCGATCGGCATGCTGCTGCTTCGTCCTCCGGAAGGAGCATAAGGAAAAGAAGGGTCCAATCACGAGGCGTAAAGCAGCGCGCCGGCGCAAAGCTGTCGAGAACATGTCAAACTGACCGCTTTGAGAACAAGTGATCTGACCACGAGGGGTAGGGCATTTTTGTTTACTTTGGGGTTCTTGCCCTTGCCCCGGGGCAAGGGCAAAGCTCTTTTCCGTTTT
>JBFXFN010000019.1:0-41617 GCA_050179015.1 Methylacidiphilaceae bacterium
AGCGAAGCCGACTCGAGCTGCAGAACGATCTTGTGACCGAGATCGAGCGAGCCCTGGTGGCCGACCCACCGCTCTCCTGCCGGGAGGGAGGGCTTTTTCAGGCGGGTTTCGACGCGACGTTGGATGCCCTTCGAGAAGCGGCGGAGAACGGGAAAAAGTGGCTTTTGGATTTCGAGCGGAGCGAACGGGAGAGAACCGGTCTGCGGTCGCTCAAGCTCCGCTATCATCCGGTCTTCGGCTACCTGCTCGAAGTGCCTCGCGGCCAGCTCGCGCACGTTCCTCCGGAGTATGTCCGCCGCCAGACCTTGGCGAACGCGGAACGATTCACTATGCCGGAGCTGCAGGAGATGGAGCAGAAAATTCTTGGCGCGGAGGGGCGTGCCCGCGAGCTTGAGTGGGAACTCTTCTGCACCCTCCGGCAAAGCCTCTGCGATCGGCTCCCGGCCCTCCAGAAAACCGCCAAAGCGGTCAACGAGATCGACGTCGCGGTGGCCCTCGCCGAGCTTGCCCGGGAGAGGGGCTATGTAAGGCCGGAAATCACCGACGAGCCCATTGTCGAAATCGCTGGCGGCCGTCACCCGGTCGTCGAGCAGTCGCTGGTCGGGGATCGCTTTGTTCCCAACGACACCTATCTCGACGGCCGGCAGTCGCGGCTGGCGATTCTCACCGGGCCGAACATGGCAGGCAAGAGCACCTATCTCCGCCAAACCGCCCTCATCTGTCTGCTTGCCCATGTCGGTTCCTTCGTTCCCGCAGCCCGCGCGAAAATTGGGACTCTTGATCGGATCTTCACGAGAATCGGGGCCAGCGATGACCTCGCTGGCGGCCAGAGCACCTTCCTGGTCGAGATGCAGGAGACAGCCAACCTTCTTCGCCATGCGACGGAAAGGAGCCTTGTTATTCTCGACGAAGTAGGCCGAGGGACGAGCACCTTCGACGGCCTTTCGATCGCCTGGGCGGTGGCGGAGGAGCTTTGCGAGCGGAATCGCTGTCTCACCCTGTTTGCGACGCACTACCATGAGCTGGCAGAGTTGGCGCAGGGTCGTCCGGAGGTGCGCAATCTCTCCATGGCGGTTCGGGAGGTCGACGGGGAAGCGGTCTATTTACGCAAGGTGGTCGAAGGGGTGATCGACAAGAGCTATGGATTGCAGGTGGCTCGGTTGGCGGGGTTGCCGGAGCGGACGGTTCGTCGAGCCGCGGAGATCCTCTCGGGCATGGAAGCCGAAGAGGAGGACCCGCGCAGCAAGGCGATGCAGGTTCGCCGTCGCCGCCGCCGTCAGGAAGCCGAAGAGCTTCCGCTCTTTCCCGGATGGGAGCGGCGGACGAACCGGGAGGAGCAGGACGGCATGGCTTCTTGAGGGCAGGTCCGAGGGATCGCCCGTTCCTGCGAAAGAGGTTCTTTCCGGATTGTTCTTGGCCTTGCCGGAAGAGGATGCCATGATCGATCCGTGTGAGCGTCAGTTCGGAAATCGAGGAGGGGACTCGCCTCGAGCCCCGGTTTGATGCATCGGGCACACTCCCCTGTATTACCGTCGATGCCGGGACGGGCGAGATCCTTATGGTGGCCTATATGAATCGGGAAGCGCTCGATCGGACCATTCAGACGGGCTTGGCAACCTACTATAGCCGCTCGCGCCGAAAAATCTGGGTGAAGGGGGAGGAGTCCGGATTCGTGCAGCGCGTTCAAGAGCTTCGTGTCGACTGCGACCAGGACTGTGTTCTCCTCAAAGTATCCGTCGAAGGAGGAGCCTCCTGTCATGTGGGCTATCGAAGCTGCTTCTTCCGGAGGCTGAAGCCGGGGAGTTCGGACGAGCTCGAATTCACCGAGTCGGGGAAGATCTTCGATCCGGAGAAAGTCTACCGGCGGAGCTAGCCAGCCTGAGAGGCTCTCGGGAGGTTTTTTCCCCACGGTTCCGGTCGCCCGGGTCCCTCCCAATCCACCCAACGGATCAAGTCCGTTAGGGGTGTTCTTCCGTCATGATGCCAGAAAGGATGAGGAGTCTGCATCATTCCCAACGGACAAAAGCGGGATGCCCCGAGGCGCCAGAAGAGCTTCTGGATAGAGGCCGGCGGTCGCGCCGCGACGCCGATCGCGGAAAGTTGGCCTTGGAGCGGAGTCAGCCAGTTCTCCAATCTTTTTCGTGGAACCTTGTCTAGGTAGAGCACCTGATGGCCGCAGGTGGGCTGAAATTGCGGGATATCGCGGACGACAAGGGTCCACTGGAGCTTGTCTCCGTCGTCCCAAACCGGCCAGCCGAGCGCACGGGCGATGGTGCGAGCCTCCCGAATCCTCGCGGCTTCCTCCGGGCCCCGGGGCGTGGGGTGGAGTCGGCTTCTCTCGGAAAGCGCGCGAGCCAACTGTTCGGCCAAGGGAACGACTAGGGCTTCGGCTTCGAGCACCACGCATTGGGGGGAGAGGCAGCCTAGCTGGTCATACGTGGTCAGATCTCGGACAATCGTTTGCGCCAGAATGGGCGTTGGGTGTTGGACCGTGCCGAGCCAGAGGAGGCTTGCCCGATGGCCGTAGCCGACAAACAGCTGCCCCTTCCGGCAGCGCGACTGGAAGAGACGGACGGTCTCATCACGCCCAAAGACGACGACGGCGTCGGCCGAGGCGAAGGCGCTCTCGGTATAGGAGGAGAGGATCCGGGTTCGCTTTCGGAGGATCGGGGGAAGAGCGCTGCGAAAGCGGACCATGGCGTCTTTCTGTGTCTTGGGGCACTGGAGAAAATTCTCCGATCCCAAAAGGAGTCCTTCCAGCAGGGAGCGCCATCCCGAAACCGGAAGGTTGCCAGCGAGGACATGGTAAATGCGCCGCGGGGCGATTGCGCGGCTCCAGCCATCACCGTAGGGTACAAACGACTCAAGTGCGTCCAGGCTTCCCAAAGCAGTCGTAAGGAGCTTGGAGAGGCATTCGCGGCCCGAGATCGCGAGCTCAGGGAAGAGGTGGCAGAGAGAGGAGAGTTGATCGATACGATCACGGACGGTCATGAGGAAAGGAGATCTTCGACGGTGAGAGAGCAGCCGCGCAAGGGGAAAGCGGATCGGCCTAGGAGGCGGAAGCCGTCCGAGACGGCGATCGCTTCGTCCTGGGTCTGGATTGCGAGGACTGAGTCGATGTTGGCGAGGTCGACCCAGGCTACCAATCCCTTCGCCCCGGTCGGGCAGTCTTCGCCTGTGAGAGGATCGACGATTCGGACCCGGGCCCAGGGCGGAGTCTTGTGAACTCCTTCCGGGCCCTGAGCGTAAGCTTGGCTGGAGAGTTCGGTCATGCCGTACTCGCTCCAGATCTCCTTTGCGCAGATTCCGAACATCTCCTCCAAAGCGCGATAGAATGCGGGCTTGGAGAGCTCCCTGGTACGGCCCTTGAATCCACCCGTCTCCAAAAGGAAGCTTCCCTGGGGCAAGAGAAGAGGCGATGCCTTTTTGTGGTCGAGAAGGGGAACAAACGCAAAGGCCGTTCCGCACAGCCCCACCGGACGGCCTGCACGAACCGCTGCAGAGAGGGCGGCGCGAAGGCCCTTCTCATCCAGGCGGCCATCCTGAATCCAGAAATGGGAGGAGTGGGTGCTCGCTTCCGCCCAAAAATCGAACATGGCCGATAATGAAGAATGAGGGGCTTCTTTTACGGAAGGGACAAGAAAGTGGAGATCGACAGCCTCCCAAGGCACTCCCGCCCGTCTGGCTCCTTCTGTGCTCACGACGCGGTAGAGATCGACGGCGAGCAGGTAATGGCGGCCAGGGTTCTGAGAGGTCGTTCCGCTGGTTTCAAAAACCCGTCGCGCAACCCTGCCCTTGTGCGCGAAAAGACGGATTCGCTTGAAAAGTTCCTGGGGAAGGGGAGGAATTCTTCGCCAATCTTTAGGCATGCCCTCTTGGACCTGCAAAAGCCGCTGTAGAGGGACGACCGATCTTGCTTGGAGATCGCACAAGACTTGCGCAAGAGATTCGAAGCCCTCCTCGTCGTCCGACGAAAGGCTCAAAAGCCGTTCGGCCCACTGGCGCCGGCGTTCCGGACGATGAAACATGTTGCGGGATGGAATCCCCCTTTTTTTCTCTTTTGCCATTCGTTGCTCCCTCGGCGATCATAGCAAGCCGTCTTCCCGGTGGACGGGGAAAAGTTCTTTTCGAGCAAGGCAAAGATGGGATCCATGAGGACGGACGGCGAGGAGGGAATGAGCCTGATGCCGGGCTGTGAGCTGCGGGGAGAGATCTTTGTCAATCGGGATGGCTGGGTCGGCGGCCGGTTTTTCGGCACCCTGGTTGTCACCGGCCGGCTGGTGCTCTCTCCGTCGGCCGAGATCGAAGGAGTTCTCGTCGCCGGCAGCATCAATGTCGAACAGGGAGCGCGTGTCCAGGGTATGTGCTTTGTGGGGCCTCACGGGGTTGAGGAATGGAAGCGGTATCGGGAAACGCGGAGCGCCGAATGACCGATAGGAAGAAGAATGGGATCAGCCAAAAGAAAGTCTGCTGTTCGCATTGCGGTCATGAGCAGTGGGAGTCGCGTGCCGCTCTCTCGACGTTTTGTCGAAAATGCCATCAACACTTGTCGCTCGTTGCAAAGAGGGGAAAAGGAGCGCCGAGAAGTCGACCGGTGCGGAATCGGTTGGTTCGTTGTCCCTTCTGTGGAGCGGGTCAGTACGTCTATTCCGCCGCAATCTCTTCCGGATGCATTGCCTGTGGGCACGACCTTAACTTGGTAAGCTACCAGGTGCGTGGCAGGGCCTGGGAACGGCTGAAGACGTTGGGGGACGTCGAATTTCACCCAGGTTGCGAATATCATGGACCGCGCGTGGAGGCGCGCCAAGTGCGGATCAGCGGATGGATCGACGCCGAGGTGCGTGGGAGCGAAACCGTACAATTCCGAAAGCAGGGAGACGTCAAAGGAGGGGTAGTCGCCCCGGAAGTGGAGATCTGCGCTCGGACAAGCGCTTCCTCCGCCGCCATCGTGGCCTGCTTTTTGCGGGTGGAGGGCCGGCTTGAAAGCGACCGGATCGTGGCGCTGAGCGGCTTGGAGGTAGGGGATGGAGGAAGCCTTCGGGCCAGACGGATTCTTGTTCCCCACATCCGGATGATCGGGCGGGGCGCACTCGTCGGAAAAGTTGAGGTTCGTCCGCTTCCGGAGCCGCCTGAAGTGTCGCTTCCGGCGTTGGAAGAAATCGCCAAACGGATTGTCCCAGAGGAGCCGCTTTTCGGCTGGTGATTCTCCCTTTGGGTTGCTGCCGGTAGTACGACTTCAGTATGGTGGAGATTCACTTATGATGCATCTCCGGAGATGTTCGGTATCGACGCTGACCGTCTGGTTTTGGTTGGCGGCAATCGGTACCCCTCTGAGCCAAGCCCGCCCATTGCGCGAAATGCCGCCGCCAGCGGTTCCGGGAGCGCAGCTCCCGGAACGGGGTTCGGAAGATGGAGCCGGGCCCGCCCGAGACTTCAGCGAGCGGATCTATCGGGAGGCGATTTACGCCACGGGGATGGATACGGGAAGCTTGCCGGGAGGTGGAAGCTTTTCGTCCACAGCGGCCGTCTGCGTCGTGCTGAACCGGATCTTCGGCTCTCCTGCGGTAAGTCCCTACTTTTCGGAGCTGGAGCGTTGGCTCGAGGCGAATGGGCAGAGGATCGCGGGATTAGGCCAGCTGCGGCCGGGAGACCTTATTCTTTCGCCCCATTCCCTTACCGTCGTGGGACAGGTAGGGATCGTCGGAAGAAAAATCAGCGGCCATCCCGATTTCGAGATCTATTCCAACTCGGCTCGAAATCATCTCTTCGTCCCCGACTGGACCCTCCGAAAATGGAAGGAGTATTTCGAGACCCGGCTGCGGCTCGACGTCGTCTTTTTTCGCGTGATTCGCAACCCGGAAAAGGAGCAAGGAGAAGCCCATGAGAGTCTTGATCGCAGCCGTCCTCTTCTCGGTCTTTTGCCGGCAGGCCCGAGCCGATGAGCCGCCGATTCTCCTGCCCAACACGACACCCCGGCTGGCGCGGTATCTGGAGCAGTTGCCTATTAAGGCGCAGCAGGAGATCACGCGGCGGTTTCACGCCGACCTCTCGTATGACCTGATTGGGAGTGGTTCCGTTCCGGATGCCGCAGGCAAGTCGATCGTGGAAATCGAGCTTTCCACTGAATCCGGCCGGGGTGTCCTGGTCTTCGAAGCGACGGCGACCGACGCCCGGTTTCTTTTTTTAGACGACTTGCCTTATCGTATCCCGGATCGGTTTCGGCTCAGCGACGGGGAAAAGAGGACGATCGCCTTGGTTTTCGCGCGGTATGAAAAGACGGAGTTCAAGGATCGGGATTGGGCGCGCATGTGGTTTGGCCATCCTTCGGTGATGACCCAGTTGCAGATGGAGGCCTATCGGGAGTTGGATATGCTTCCGCGTGATTTCGGGCGCCCGGGCTACGGACCGTGAAGAGCGGAAAGCAAGACCGCGCCGGCTTGCTTCGGAAATACTGGCTTGCCGAGAAGAAGAGTTCCGAGGCCTACCGGGATCTTGCCGCGCGCGAGGCGAATCCCCACCGAAGAGACGTTTTTCTCCGCCTTGCCGAGGCCGAGGAGAAGCACGCCTTCCGGTGGGAGGAAGAACTGCGCGCACAGGGGGTCTCCCTTCCCAGTCTCTCGGGAGGCTGGCGGCGGCGATGGCGCCGCTGGTGGCGGCAGACGCTCGATCCTGCACTAGTCATCCGAAGGATGGAGAGAGCCGAGGACCGGCAGGAAGAGGAATACCAGAAGCAGCGCAAAAAAGGACTGCTGCCCGAGGAGCTGAGCACCGTCTACCGAGAGATGGCGGCCGAAGAGCGTTCTCACGCTCAGATTCTGCAGACGCTTGCTACACCGAGCCAGCCGAAGAGCGTAGCAGAGGGGATTCTTGCCCGGGAACGCTGGCATAAGAGAGGCGGGGGCTGGGTGGCGGACGCGATCTACGGCGTAAATGACGGGCTGGGAGCTGTTTTCGGGATCGTTTCCGGAGTGGCGAGCGCCACGGAAAATCAGACGCATTATGTGTTGCTTTCCGGGCTGGCCGGGATGCTTGCCTCGGCTCTTTCCATGGGAGCGGGGGCCTACTTGGCGGCAAAGAGCGAACGGGAGGTCTACGAGGCGGAGATGGCCCGCGAAGGAGAAGAGATTTCCCGGCACCCCGAGGAGGAAAAGGAAGAGATGGCGCTCTTTTACGAACTCCAGGGCTTCAATCGGCAGGAGGCAAAAGCGATGTCGGAAAAGCTTTTTTCCCGCCCCGACCAATTTTTGGCCGCGATGTCGGGCTCCGAGCTGGGACTTTCCAAAGAATCGTTTCCCAGCCCGGCGACCGCCTGTCTTTCCGCATCCATTTCCACGGGAATCGGTGCCTTGGTCCCGCTGCTCCCCTTCTTCTTTTGCGGCGGTGTCGGGGCAATATCGATCTCGTTTGCCATCAGCCTGATCGCCCATTTTCTCGTCGGCGCGGCCAAGTCGTTGATCACGGCCCGTTCGTGGTGGTCTTCCGGGCTCGAGATGACGGCGGTAGGTGTCCTAGAAGCCGTTGCGACCTATGCGCTCGGCTTCCTCTTCCGCGTCCACGTTTAATCGAGGATAGCCTGCGCCTTGAAATCGCTTCTTGGAGAAGCGGCAAGGCCGCCGCATCGGGCATTGTTTCGCAACAGCTTGCCCGGAGCGAAGCGCAAATCGGCATTGCGCGGCTAGCCCAGGAGCGGAGCGGGCTCTTGCTGGGGGGTCTTTAGGAAAAACTTACGACTCCGTTCGCGAAAAGCAGATCAAGTGGAAGAAAGCGTCCTGGTCTTCCGGTCGAGCCGGAAACTATCCCAAAGCAGGGGACTCGATCGCCAAGATTCATGAGGTCTTGGGACCGTAAGATATTCACAAAATATGTCGGCCGCGTTGACTTCAAATCGCAAAAACCCGTGCCGATCATCGCAAAAGGACTCCAAGACCAGATCCTCTCTTCCCTCGATCCCGACCGGGCCTTGGATTCCACGAAGCACCGAGGCCATATAATGAAGATACCAATAACCACCCGCGCCGGCGACGATGACCGGGATGTTCCTTCCTTCTCTGGATAGGGTGAATCTCTGGTAGTTATGGACGTGGCCGGTCAACACCAGATCCGGCCACTTACCGCTCCTCTCCGCTGCCCAAAAAAGCAGCTTTTCCATGGCAAGGCTTCCTCCATGGTGCGAATCCGCAGAATAGATCGGATGATGAAGCGCTAAAATCAGAGGTTTATCTTCCGGAGCCTTCTTCAACTCCTCGCAAAACCACTCCTTTTGCAGGTCGTGGACTTCTCCACCTTCCGGGACGTTCGTGTAGAGCCCGATAATGCGAATCCACGGGCCATCCATAACCCAGTATGGATTGGGCAGGGTCATTGCCGTTCGGGTTGAATCTCCGGCATCGGGCGTTAGAACAGGCGCTGGTGAGCAGAAGTTCTCCAAAAAGCCATCCAGGGTCGTAGACTCTGGATTCCTTGGATTTGGGTCGCCGTCATGGTTCCCTGGGATGGCGAAGATGGGAGCTGGATAATGAAGATAGGGTTCATAAAACTGCGGGTAGTATTCCCTAGGTTCGCCATGGTAATAGACGACATCGCCGATAATGTAAAAAAATGAGGGGGAGGACCTTCTGTCGGCTCGTTCAAAATCCTCCTCCATCTTGTCCGCAACGATTCTTTGCGATTCCGGCCTCTTGATTCCTCCCGTGTCGCCTGCCGCATGGAAGACTAAGCTGCCGTTTCCCTGGATCGACTTGAGGCGGGAGTCGGTAAGGACATTCTCGAGTTGGAAAGCGGAGCTGGGTGGGGATTCCCCTGGAATCGGGTGATATTTTTCGTTTCCCCAAGGTTTATGTTCGACGCAGACCTCGACGGGAACAATGGGAAGATGATTTCTAAATGCGATTTTGCTTCCAGCACCTCCAAGGCTCCTTCTTGAAGTGCCAAACAGATAACGGTGGCGATGGGGCATGGAAAGCTTGCTTTCTGGTAAGTTTAGGAAAGTGCTGCAGTTTCGATGGAGGTTAGCTAAGTTGTCAAGGCAGAAAGAGAGTTGCCCTGGTGCCAAGCTTGATGCGGAAAGATTTCACCTCTCTTGCCTTGGAGCGGAGAGGGCAGGCGGACGCGGAGCGCTCGAAAGCATGCGGGCGGCCAGGGCGAGGGATTCCTCGCTCTTGCCTCCTAGCATGCGTGCAACTTCCTCGGTTCTTTCTTCGAGGCCAAGACGCGCGAACAGGACTGAGGCTTTGTGGTCCGATGCTTCTTTTTTCACGCGGAAATGCGAGTCGCCTTGGGCTGCGACCGGGGCGAGGTGGGTTACGCAAATGACTTGATGTTGCGCAGCTAGGCTTCGGAGGTGGGCTCCCACCTTCCAGGCCGTTTCGCCGGCGATGTTAGCATCCACTTCGTCGAAGATTAAGATGGGCACGCGATCCACAGAGGCGAGAACCGTCTTGAGCGCGAGCATGACGCGGGCCATCTCCCCGCTCGACGCGGTCTCCCGAAGAGGGAGGGGAGGGCGGCCGGGATTTGCGGCGAAAAGAAACTCCACCTCTTCTGCTCCCCTCCTTCCCGGCTGCGCCCGGGATGTCCACTCCACCCGAAAGTCCGCCCGGGGAAACCCGAGTTCGGCCAGCTCGGTGGAAACTTTATGAGCGAGCGCCTCACCAACGAGCCGCCGCTCTTCGCTAAGCCGTCGAAGAGCTTCGTCGAAGACGCACTCTAGTTCCGGCCGCTGTTGCGCAAGCTCGCGATGCAGCTCGCGCTCCGCCTCCTCTGCCCGGAGCTCGCCTTCTGCATGCTGCAGGTTCAGGAGGACGTCGGAGAGAGTAGGGCCATATTTGCGCTTCAATCCTTCGAGGAGGCTCCGGCGCCGCTCAAGAGCGTCGAGTCGATCGGGGTCCACTTCCAGCCGTTCTCGATAGTCGATCAGGAGCGCCTCCATCTCTCGGAGACCGACTGCGCACATTTCCAGGAACTCTCCGGCCTTGGCGGTGCCGGTGGGGTCCAGGCTCGACCAGACGGTGAGGACTCGGCGCGCACGGGAAAGGCGATCGAGCGCGCCCTCTTGGGTGAACAGGAGCTCGTCGAGCTCGCCAAGCAGTTCCAGCAGCTTCCAGCTCTGTTGGCTGAGCTCGAGTTCCCGTTTGATCTCCTCCTCCTCTTCGAGGCGAACGGCCGCTTGCCCGATCTCTTGGACCATGGTTGTCCAACGCAGGCGACGGCGTTCCCGTTCGGGATCGGAAAAGATCCGTTCACGACTTCGCGCAAGCTCAAGCTTCTCGAAAGCCTCGTCTACTCGTGCAACCAACTCTTGTAAGCCTCCGAAGGCGTCGAGAAGGGAGAGTTGAGCGCTTCGCTGGAGCAGAGACTGGTGCTCATGCGGCCCGTGCAGGTCGAGGAGAGTGTCGCCGATCTGTCGCAAGACCGCCAATGTGGTCGAACAGCCATTGATAAACTGCCGACTCCCTCCGGAGGCGGGAATGCTCCTCTTGACTAGGAGCCGGCCTTCTTCGCAGGGCTCGATGCCGCTCGACTCGAGTAAGGGGGCTAAGGCCGCCTCGACTCGTTCGTCCAGAAGAAATTCACCCTCGACCGAGCAGGTTTTTTCTCCGTCAAGATAGAGGGATCGGTCCGCCCGATTCCCGAGGAGAAGGCCCAAAGCCCCGATCAGGAGGGATTTCCCGGCACCCGTCTCGCCCGTGATCACCGTGAAGCCGGGTTCGAGCTCCCATTCGAGACAGCCGATCAGCGGCAGGTGTTCGACGCGGAGGGAACGAAGCACGGCTACCCCACAGGTTGGCTGCTATCGTTCGTCCTCCACCGGGGAGGAGCGCTTTTTCCCCTTGAGGAAAGCGGAGACAAAGGAGTCTAGCTTGCCGTCGAGGACTCCTTGAACATCGGAGGTTTCTTCCCCGGTGCGTAGATCGCGGACGAGCTGATAGGGCTGCAGGACATAGGAGCGGATCTGCCGGCCCCAGCCGATTTCTCCCTTCTCTCCATACACACGCTCCTGCTCCGCTCTCCTCCGGTCCAACTCGACCTCGTGGAGGCGGGACCGCAGGACTCGGAGGGCCGTGGCTCGGTTTTGAAGTTGAGAGCGCTGGTTCTGGCAGGTGACGACGATCCCGGTCGGCAGGTGGGTGACGCGTACGGCGGAATCGGTCGTGTTGACTCCCTGTCCTCCGTGACCGCCGGATCGGAAGACATCGATCCTCAAATCGGAAGGAGGGATCTCGATCTTGACCTCTTCGTCGACCTCGGCGACGACATCTACGGAGGCGAAGCTTGTCTGGCGCTTCCCCTGGGCATTGAACGGAGAGATGCGAACGAGCCGGTGCACTCCCCTTTCACCTTTCAAGTAGCCGTAGGCGAAGGAGCCCTCGATCAGTACGGTAGCCGCCTTTACCCCCGCTTCCTCGCCGGCGAGCAGATCGAGGATTTCAAACCGAAAATCGTGTCGCTCCCCGTAGCGCTGATACATGCGCAGAAGCATCGCGGCCCAATCACAAGCCTCGGTTCCGCCTGCGCCGGCATGGATGCCTAGAATTGCGTTTTTCGTATCGAGCGGGTCGGCCAGCAGCAGCCGGAGCTCCGCCTCCGCAAAGCGTGATTCGGTTCCCGCAAGCTCGCGGTCGAACTCGTCCTTAAGCATCGGATCAGGATGCTCGCCAAGGAGTTCTTCCAGAGCCCGCAGATCGGCGACACGTCGCTCTAGGTCGCAGAGTTCCTGCAATGGGGAGCGGATTTCGTTGCTGCGCGCGATAGTCTGCTCTGCCTCTTTCCGGTTGGACCAGAATCCGGCGGAAGCCATGCGTTCCTCTAGTTGCTGGCGTTCGGCGATAAGACGATCGGCGTCAAAGAAACCTCCGCAGTTCGCGCAGCCGGGCCTCGAATAAAACCCATTGACCAGAGCCATTCTTCTTCTCGTCCATTGTGTAAGCATATGCGCTGCTGGACGGCGGCGCAAGCGACGGGACGATCGGCCTCTCCGCGCTTTCCGCTTGCGCCCGGCGTTCGCGAAGGGCTTTCTTGAGCCGTATGGTAACGGCGGAAGAGGCATGGCGGATCCTGGAAAGCTTGGCCCGGCCGAGCGCATCGGAACGGGTGCCGTTGCGCTCCGCCGCCGGAAGGCTCCTGGCAGAGCCCATTCGAGCGGAAACCCCGCTTCCTCCCTTTTCGCGTGCTCTCGTGGATGGATATGCGTTGCGCGCCCAGGATCTTCCCGGCCCGTTGCCGGTCTGCGGCTCGTCGGAGGCGGGCCGGCCGTTTCTAGGAACTCTTCCCATGGGTTGCGCCGTGAGGATTCTGACGGGAGCGATGGTTCCGGAAGGAGCGACTCACGTCGTGATGCAGGAGGAGGCGGAGCGTGCCGGGGAAGGGATCGTCGTTCGTTCTTCCTTGGCATCCACCTTGATTCAAGGGAGGGGAGAAGACGCGAAGACGGGCGATCTTTTGCTGGGTTCAGGAGTCCGGATCGGGGCGGGCCAGCTTGCCCTGCTGGCCGGCTTGGGGAAGAGCGAGGTCTCCGTTTTCCGGCGGATTCGGGTGGCCCATCTCCTCTCCGGAGACGAACTGGCTCCCGCGGGAAAGTCTCTAGCGGTGGGGAAGGTCTACGACGTCAATGGTCCGATGATGGCCGCTCTCTGGGAACACAATGGGATCGATCTGGTCGGGCAGAGATGGGTGCCGGATGATCGAGAGCCGATGGTGCAGGCGATTGAGGAGTGGATGGCCAAGGCCGATATTCTTGTCCTTTCCGGAGGGTTGGGGCCAGGGGAAGCCGATCTGGTGCGGGAGGCTTTGGCGGCGCTGGAGTGCACGATCCATTTCCACGGAGTTCGGATTCGCCCCGGGAAGCCTTTTCTCTGCGCTTCTCGGGGAGAGACCCTGATCTTGGGTCTACCCGGGAATCCGGGCGCTCATTTTACGCTTTTTTGGCTTTTTCTGAAGCCCCTGTGCGACGCTCTCTGCGGGCAGTCGTTCCTCGTTCCTTGGCAGAGGGGACGTCTTCGAACGAATCTGCCCTGCGGTCCCCTTTCGCGCGAAACCTTCTGGCCGATCCTGACTATTTTCGACGAAGGCTCGATCTGGCTTCAGCCGTTGCCATGGAGCGGCTCGGCTTCGGTGACCACTCTTGCCCGCATGCAAGGGTTGGCGCGGCTGTCGGAAGGGCATGGACCCTTCGCCGCGAAGGAGCTTCTCTCTTTTCTCCCCACAACATGAGCTCCGGAGCGGCGTCTTCTTCCAAGTCCTTCTCTCACCTGGACGACTCCGGGCGCGCACGGATGGTTCGAGTGACCGGGAAGGCCGATCTGAACCGCCGAGCGATCGCGGAGGGAGCCTTGCGGCTTGGGCCGGAGACTCTCGAGAAGCTGCGCAAGCAGGCCTTACCCAAGGGAGATGTGCTGACTGTCGCGCAAGTCGCCGGTATTCTCGGTGCCAAGAAGACGGCGGAGCTGATCCCTCTCTGCCATCCCTTGCCCTTGCACCATGTCGAAGTTCGATTTGCTCTGGAGGAGGATCGAGTTCGTATTGTCGCGGCCGCCGAAACCGTGGGAAAGACGGGGGTGGAAATGGAAGCGCTGACGGCGGTCGTGGTGTCGGCCTTGACGCTTTACGACATGTGCAAGGCGGTCGACCAGGGGATGTCGATCGAGGGGGTGCGGCTCGTCAAGAAAGAGAAGGAGCCGGGCAACCCGTGAAGGTGGGTCGGATTACGCTGAGCGATCGGGCTTACGCCGGGGTCTACGCAGACCAAAGCGGTCCCGAGATCGAGCGAGAGGTCGAGGAGATCTTTGCCGATCCGATTGAATTCGTCCGCGTCCTCCTTCCCGACGAGGAGAAGCAGCTCGTTGAGGCGCTCACTCGCCTCGCCGATCAAGAGGATTGCGCTCTCGCCCTAACGACGGGCGGGACCGGTCCCGCTCCCCGCGATCTGACTCCAGAGGCGACGCGCCGGGTGATCCAGAAGGAGCTGCCAGGATTTGGAGAGATCATGCGCTCCCGCTCCTACGCTCGAGTTCCAACCGCAATTCTTTCGCGGGCGACCGCCGGCATTCGAGGCCGCTGTTTGATCGTCAATCTGCCGGGTCGCCCGTCCGCCGTCCGAGAGTGTCTATCGCTCCTCGGACCGGCGATTGCGGAATGTCTTGATCATATCCGGGGCTTCCGCCCTCGGTTGCGGGAGAAGACGGCGGAGGAGGAGAGGAAAATCCCTCTCGGGTGATTCGGCGGAAGAGTTCCCATGGAGGTTCTTGAGAATGAAGGCGATTCGTGTTCATGAGTTTGGAGAACCCGAGGTGATGAGGGTGGAGGACGTAGACCGTCCGGAGCCGGGTCCAGGACAAGTCCTGGTGCGTGTTAAGGCCGCCGGCGTCAACCCGGTTGATGCCTACATTCGCTCGGGCCGCTTCGGTTCCCTTCCCGCCCTGCCATACTGCCCGGGTTTGGATGCGGCGGGCATAGTCGAAAAGATCGGGGAAGGTGTCTCGGCTGCGAAGACGGGGGATCGGGTTTATATAGGCGGGAGCCTCTCCGGGACCTATGCCGAGTTCACACTCTGCGAAGAGGGGCAGGTCGGTGCCCTTCCAGAGGCTATTTCCTTTGCGCAGGGCGCCGGGCTCATTACCCCGTACGCCACCGCCTATCGCGCGCTCTTTCAAAAGGCCCATGCCTTGCCCTCGGAGCGAGTCTTCGTCCACGGGGGGAGCGGCGCGGTGGGAATCGCCTCGATCCAGATGGCCGCCGCCGCCGGCTGCCGGGTTGCGGCATCCGCGGGGACGGAGAAGGGGCGCAAGATGGCAAAGGAGCAGGGGGCCGAATTTGTCGTCGACCATCGTGCCGAAGGGCATGGGCGCGAGGTTTTAGAGTGGACGCAAGGGGAAGGGGTCGCCGTCCTTCTGGAAATGCTCGCGAACGTCAATCTCGGTCGGGACCTCGATCTTCTGGCGGTTGGAGGGCGAGCGGTCGTGATCGGCTCTCGGGGCTTGGTTGAGATCGATCCGCGCGCCATTCTGGCGCGCGAAGCGCAGGTTCTTGGAGTCAATCTTTTCCGAGCGTCCCAGAGGGAGATGGCGAGAATTCATGCCGCCCTCGGTGCCGGGCTCGCCAGCGGCGTGCTTCGCCCGATCGTACGAGAGGAGTTTCCGCTGGAAGCGGCGCCTCTGGCTCATCGAAGGGTGCAGGAACCGGGCGCGTTGGGCAAAGTTGTGCTCATCCCCTGATCGGCTACCGGATCGGGCAGAAGGCCGGTTAGGCTTTTTACTGCGACGGGCGATCACCCTGCGGATCCGGACGGAATCGCTTCGCTTGCCTTTCGTACTCCTTCGTGAACGATCTGTCCTTTCTGACAGACGAGCGTTTGCCCAAGAATGGGATCCTCCGTGTTGATCTGTAGCGCCCCGTCCTTCACGAGGAGGGAGAGAAAGGCCTGGAGGTTTTTGGAATAAAAGAGACTCGCTTGCGGGGCCAGTGCGGCTGCGGGATTAAGGAGTCCGCAGAGCGTAATTCCGCATCGAACCACGGTCTGGCCAGGCTCGGTCAACTCGCAGTTCCCGCCTTGCTCGGCCGCTAGGTCGATGATAACCGATCCTGGGCGCATCCGCTCCACGGCTTCTTTGGAGATGAGAGTCGGCGCGGGCCTGCCGGGAATGAGCGCGGTAGTGACGACCACATCCGCCTTTTGACACTGGGCGGCGATGAGTTCGCGTTGGCGGCGAAGGAACTCTTCCGGTTGAGCCTTCGCGTAGCCCGACGAATCCTCTGCCCTCTCTTGCCCGGTCTCCAGACCAACAAAGCGGGCTCCCAGGCTCTCGACCTGCTCCTTGGCCACCGGACGAACGTCATGCGCTTCGACGACCGCTCCGAGCCGACGCGCCGTTGCGATCGCCTGCAGCCCGGCGACACCCGCTCCAATGATGAAGACGCGAGCGGGGGGAATCCTTCCCGCAGGGGTCATCAGCATCGGAAAGAACCGAGGCAACAACGAGGCGGCCAGCACGATCGCACGGTAGCCCGCCACGGTACTCTGGGAGCTGAGCACGTCCATCGACTGGGCCCGGCTGATCCTTGGCAGAAGATCCAGGGCAAAGACGGTGAGCCCCTGTTTGGCCATAGCGGCGACGAGGGGCAGGCGGGTCAAGGGATAAAGAAGCGAGATGACCATCGCCCCGGGGGAGAGCGCCTGCACAGCCTCCGAGGGGGGAGCGTGGAATTGACAAAGCACCTGGGCTTGACCGAGGACGCTGCTGCGGCTCTCCAAGCGCGCTCCACGTTCCCGATAAGCCTGATCGGGAAAACCCGCAGCCTCTCCCGCACCCGATTCGAGCACGACTTCGAAGCCTAGCTTCGTCAGGGCGGGGATTCCCTCGGGAATGAAAGCTACCCGGTTTTCCCCCGGCAGCGTTTCGCGACAGGTTGCCAAGATCATGCGGTCGGTGTTTTGCCTGAAAAAGGATGATCAATATAGGATGCCGCTTCTTCCGGAAGCAAGGGAGCAAAAAGAGTTTTCGCAAAGTTCCCGAGATCGCCTATCCGAGTTGATGGCTATGGCTCGCACGCAGATTCCGGGGACCGTCTGTTCGGAATACGAGCCAAGAAGACGAGACTTCCGCCCGTGAGGAGGCTTAAAAAAAGGAAGAGGAAGACGTACGGGGTAGCTTCCCAAGCGCCGATCCGAAACTTCCCGCCCGAAAAGGAAGCGAGGAAGCCGCCCCAGAGAATAGGACCCGCCCCCAAAGCGAGACTGTTGGCCACGCTGAAGCGGGCAAAATATACGCTCCGGCCTTCCCTAGGAGCGAGTTGCATCGCCAGGTGGACGTTCCCGACCTGAAAACAGGCAGATCCGATCCCCCAAGAGACGATGACGATCGCCAGGGTGATCAGGTGGATCGGGAGTAAGCGGGCCGCGATGGCGAGCCAGACGGCAAAATAGGTCGCCAGGGCGACGACGGCGACGAGAAGGGCCGGACGGTTCCCGAACCGGTCGATGCGGTTCCGTAGGAATGCCACGCTGAGGAGAATGACCCCGCTTTGGCTGGCCAAAAGGCCGAGAACGCCGGCCGGAGTCCACCGGTGCTCTCCTTGTAGCAGAGGAATCCAGAAGATCGCGCCCGCAGCGAGGGAACTCGTCGTCAACACATTGAAGCCCAGCAACCAAAGGAGTTCCCGGTTTCCTGGGAGGCTCCCGCCGCGCTCTTCCCGGAGTTGGTCCGTGGCAGCGATCGGAACGTCTGGCACCCTTTTGAGAAACGAGAGGCTGCAGATTCCGGCGGCAAAGCTTCCCCAGAAGGTCCAGGAAAAGGTCGCGAGCGAAGAATGGCCACGAAAAAGGAGGAAGGAGCCGGCGAGAATGATCACGCCGGCGGCGGCGGAAAAAAAGAGATCCCTAGCGAGGTACCATCCGCGAGAGCCTTCCGGGACCAAGGTTGACATCCAGGGAAGAAAGCCGCATAGGGAGGCCCCTCGGGACGCGTTGTAGCCGAAGAGCAAGAGAAGCATCGCTATCGTTGAGGTCTCGCGGCCCAGCAGGGGGACTCCCCAGGGAATAAGGGCCATCCCCGCGATAAAGGAGGTGCGAAGCGACCACCCTCCCACCACAAGGCGTCGGTAACCGATCCGGGGCAAGTAACGGGTTGCCGGAATCTGAAGGAGATTGAGTATAGGCCCCAGGGAGGCAACTATGCCCAGCAAGAAATCAGAAGCTCCCAGTTCCCGAAAAAAAAGGATCATCGGGATCCCGTTGACGAGCGTGAAGGAGGCCGTGTTGAACAACTGGAAGAGGTTGACGCGCAGCACCGTTTCCCGAACATCCCGACCAGGGGAGGCGACCATGGCTCGCAGAGGGCAGGGGCGCTACCTTCCCAGCACGTAGGCAAAGATCAGCGGGGCGACGATCGTAGCGTCCGACTCGATTACGAACTTAGGAGTGGAGGAGGAGAGCTTTCCCCAGGTGATCTTCTCGTTCGGAGCGGCTCCGGAATAGGAGCCGTAGCTCGTCGTCGAGTCGCTGATCTGACAGAAGTAGCCCCAGCAGGGAACGTTTTCCACCTGCATGTCCTGGTGGAGCATCGGCACCACACAGATCGGGAAGTCGCCGGCAATGCCTCCCCCGATTTGGAAGAATCCCAAGGAATGACGAGAGCTCGTGCGCTGGTAAAAGTCCGCCAACCGCATCATGTACTCGATTCCGCTGCGAACAGTCTGCGGATTCCGGATCTTGCCCCGCAGGCAGTGACCAGCATACATGTTCCCCAAGGTCGAGTCCTCCCAGCCTGGAACGATGAGGAAGATCTCCTTCTCCATGGCGGCCAGGAGCCAACTGTTCTTCGGGTCGATCTGAAAGGAAGCTTGCAGCCGGCCGGATCGGAGCACATTCCAAAGAAACTCATGAGGAAAGAGGCGGAGGCCCTTTTGATCGGCGCCGATCCATTCTTCGAGAACTGCGGCCTCGATGCGCCGCATCGCTTCCTCCTCCGGGATGCAGGTGTCGGTGACGCGGTTGAGGTGGCGCCGGTAGAGGTCTTGCTCGTCTGCGGCGGAAAGCTCTCGGTAGTGGGGAACGCGGACGTAGGAGTCGTGAGCGACTAGGTTGAAGAGATCTTCCTCGAGATTGGCTCCGGTGCAGGAGATCGCATGGACCTTGTCCTGCCGGATCATCTCCGCCAGCGAAATCCCGAGTTCCGCTGTGCTCATGGCTCCCCCTAAAGCAAGCAGCATCTTTCCGCCTGCGGCGAGATGGGCTTGGTAGGCCCGCGCGGCGTCGACGAGCGCTGCGGCGTTGAAGTGACGGAACTCTCGATCGAGGAATTCGGAAATTTGTCCCATGGTGAAAATGGCAATTCCTCTGCTCCCGAGCCTCCTCCGGAGAGAGTTGCTCCAGTATTTGTCGTGGTGCCAATAAACACAAGCCTCGGGTCTACCGCCAATCCCGTCATCCCTTCCGATTTCAGGAGCCACCAGAGTCATCGGTTTCCTTTTGCAGCGATCCGGATGCGCATGGGATGAAACTCCCCACCAAAAAGAACACCCCCCTTCTTTCCCCCTTCGGGTCGGAAAATTGGCGCAGTGAAATCGGTTCTCGGCATTTTTCTCGAAATGGCTAATAAGGAGACGCGAGGGATGCAAGCGGAGACGGGAGAGGCACTAACGGCGCGCAGCGGATCCAATTTAGCTGCCGCATTCTTCTGTCTCCCCCGGGAAAGACGGCAGGCAATGGCCGTTTTCTATGGTTTTTGCCGAGTCGTGGACGACGTAGCGGATTCTCCTTCCCTCGCCCTCGCGGCAAAGGAGGAGGGGATCGCCTTCTGGCGCGCAGAGATCGAGCATGCCTACCGGGGTACGCCCCGTTCCCGGTTGGGACGGGAGCTTGCTTCGGTAATTCGTCGCTACGAGATTGATCGAGAACCACTTGAGGAGATCGTCAATGGCGTGGAGATGGATCTCCGGAAAAGCCGGTACCGGAACTTCTCCGAGCTCGAGGTTTATTGCCGGCGGGTTGCGAGTGCCGTGGGTTTCGTGAGCATCGAGATCTTCGGTTGCCGGAGGCCCGAGAGCCGCCGGTACGCGGAGGATTTGGGCATGGCTTTTCAGCTTACGAACATTCTCCGCGATGTCCAAAAGGATGCGGCCGTCGACCGGGTCTACCTGCCGGAGGAGGAGCTCGCCGAGTTTGGCCTTGGGGTGGAAGACATTCTTCGGAGGAGGTGGAGTCAACAGATGCAGGATCTCTGCCTCTTTCAATATCTTCGCGCCAAGCACTACTTTGCTCGTTCGCACCGGTGGATTCATCCCGAAGACCAGCGGAGGCTCGTGGCCTCCGAGGCGATGCGAGCGGTCTACGAGGCCATCCTGGAAAAGATTCGCAAGGCGGATTTTCGGATCTTTTCCGGAGCTGGCCGGATGAGCAAGCTCGAGCGCGCCGGGAGGATGGTCGCCATGCTCTTTGCCTTTTCCCGGCGGCGTGGTTTCCCTTGGAATCCTCCGCGGCGCGTCGTCGTCTTGGGGGCCGGGCTTGCGGGCATGGCGGCAGCGGTGGAGGCGACGCTCTCCGGAGATCGAGTGACGCTTCTAGAGGCCCGGGCGCAGGCGGGCGGACGCGCGGGGAGCTTCCCCGAGGCAAGGTCGGGCGAACGGCTCGACACCGGGCAACATCTCCTCATGGGCTGCTATCGGGAGACTCTTCGACTGCTCCGCTCCCTGGGTGCAGAGGGGAAATTGCTTTGGATCGATCCGCTCCGAATCCCGTTTCGCGGCAGAGCCGCCGAGAGCATTCTCGAAGCGTGGCCTCTCCCTTCACCCTGGCATCTTTTGGGCGCCTTTCTCGAATATCGGGAGATCTCATGGAAAGATCGTCGGGCCGCCATCCGGTTGATCGGCTCGCTGATTCTTGGACGGGAGCCTCTCTGCGAAGAAACCGCGGAGAGCTGGCTTCGGCGAAGGAAACAGCCGCAAGGGATCATCCGGGGCCTTTGGGAACCTCTCTGCTTGGCTGCGTGCAATCAGGATCTTTCCCGTGCTTCGGCCCAGATGTTGGCCGCCGTCATCCGCCGGGCGCTTCTGGGAAGCCGAAAGGACTCCGCCCTGGTCTTTTGCCGGGGGGATCTTGGGGATTTGATGGCTAAAGAGTGCGAGCGACTGCTCCGCTTTTGCGGAGGGGCTCTCTCCTGCCGCTCTCCGGTGAGCCGGCTTATGTTTTCAGGCGATCGGCTTGAGGCTATCGAGGTTGCTGGCAGCGGGCGTTGGGAGGTGGAAGAGGCGGTGAGCGCGCTTCCCTGGAACGTTCTGGGGTCTCTATTGCCCGAGGGAAGCGCACTGCAGAAGATCTGCCGATCTCTCGGAGAGGAGGCGATCCTCAACCTCTATCTTTGGACCGATCGACCGCTGACGCGGGAGATCGTGGTCGGCTTTCTCGATTCGCCCGTGCATTGGCTCTTTTCCCGCGAAAGGATATCGGGGAGGGCCGCTGCCTGCGGCCATGCGTACGCAGCGGTCATCAGCGCGGCCCAGTCGTGGAAGGAGCTTTCGCGGGAAGCCGTAGCCGATCGCGTGATGGAAGAAATCCGCAACCGGTTGCCGGAAGCGGCCGATGCCCGGCTTCTCCATTTCTTTCTCTATCGGGCTCAAGCCGGTACCCCCTCCTTGAGTCCGGCTGCGTGTGGGTTGCGACCGGGGCCGAGGAGTGAATGGCGCAACCTCTGGATTGCGGGAGATTGGACAAGCACTGGTCTTCCCGCCACCATAGAGGGGGCGGTCCAGAGCGGGATTTCCGCCGTCCGGACGATGAACCGGGCAAAAGAGGAGGAGGTTTGTCCGCCGGTTCCCAACAGGGAGCGAGTGATGGCGGAGGCGAATAGTCAATAAGAGGAGGATCATGAACAAGCAGTGGATGGGTATCGGTCTATGCTGGATAAGCCTTGTGGGAAGCTCTCTTGGGGCAGCGGAGGGCGCGGCGAATTTCCAAGCGGAGTTCCAGAGCGTAGGGGGTGCTCTTCGGAAAGCGACGCTTCCCGAGTATCCCGGCCTTCTCGACCAGAGGCTACGCCCGCTATTGCGGCGGGTTCGGGCCTCGCTCGTGGAAGGAGGACCCAAAGCGGAAGCGGTGACGCGGTCGGTGCTCCTAGGCGCAAAAGAACTTTTGGTCATCGAGGACGTAGAAGCGGCCATGCTGACCGCCTATGCGGTTTCTGCTACCCCGGAACTGGTCGTGAGCGTGCTGCGCACCCTTCCGGAGGCTGATCGGGAAGAGATCGCCTTTTACCTCTTCGCCGGAACGTCGAGCTGCGGCGAAGGAGATCCCCGCAAGCCTTCCCTGCTCCGCTTGGAGATCGCGATGGCTCCGCTGCTCGACGAGCTCATCGTGAAGGCCGACGAGGAAGCCGCGGCCGAGGCGAATACCTCGGGAGGCCGTTCCCGCAAATAGAGCGAGGACAACAACGGGTTCCGGCGTGCCAGTCTCAGGAACCATCAAAAGTTGATCTGGACCGTGCCCTGGATCCAGAAAGGAAGCTGCGGAACGACATAGTCGTAGTTCATAAAACGCGCGCTGCTGAAACCGGGGGCTCCCGGCAGCCAGTACTCCTCGTTGGTCAGATTGTAGATGTAGAGGCTCGCTTCCCACCTCTTGGTCGCATAGAAGATGCGGGCGTTCAGGGTATACCAGGTCGGAATGCGGGTCGAATAGGTGTAGAAGAGGTAATTTCCGCTCTCGGTGATGCCCCAAAGGGAGATGCCCAGCCCGTTGTCGAACTTGTAGGTCGCCATCAGGTTTCCATAGTTGGTTGGAAAGCCGATGAATTGGTAGTTAGCCGCCGCCATGTTGAGCATCGGGTCGATGGGCAAGTTGTATTGACGCGCCACCGAGGTGGAGTAGGGCTGGTCGGCCAATGGACCCTGGGGCAAACCCGCCCACTGCTCTCGCGCGGCGATGTAGGCGTAGCCGAAGTTGAGCCAGAAGTTCTTGTTCGGCTGATAGCTGCCGTTGATCTGGATCCCGCTGATATCGGCTTGAGCGGTTGCGACCGGACCCCCGGGGATGACCTGCGCCGGGATGAAGCCGCTCTGCATGTAGGCGGAAAATCCTAGGAAGAGTTTGTCGTGCAGTAGGTTGAGTTTCGTTCCCAGCTCGTAGAGGAAGTTATTCTGGTGGTAGTAGTCGGAGGGAAACTCGGGACCAAAGCTTCCGAACTGCGTGAGAAGGGTGGTCTGTCCGTAAAAGAAGGTGAAGTAGTTGGTCATCCAGGGAAAGGGTTTGTAGCTGGGACTAATCGAGACTTCGGGCTGGACGATGCTCATCGAGGTCGGCGTCAAGCTCGGGAGCCCCAGAGAGGATGCAGCCGCCGAAATGTCGGCCGGGGTGCCCGGCGGCGGGGAAGCTTGGACGAAGTAGGCGTTCATCCTTCCCGAAAGAAGCAGGCTCCACTGGTCGGTGAAGTCGACCTTGTGCTGGTAGAAGGGGGAGAGTTCGTAAAAGGTGTCTGAGGTCGAGAGGTAGTTGAAGATGTTGTAGTAGGCTCCCGGATAGCCGGGGACCGGAATGTCGGTCAGATAGGGATTGGAGTAGGGAGCCGCGATCGCGGTAGAAAAAGGAATCAGCGGACTGGAGTTCCTCGAAGTGAGCGGCTGGGCCATATTCCATATATTAATCGGCGAATGCCAGGCTCCCGAATATTCTGTGTCGCTGAAGTAGCGGAATTCGAGGCCCGCATCGATCGCGTGGTGGAGTCTCCATCCGGCATTCTTCTCGCCTTCCCCATTCGGCCCGGCGGAGCCGGCGGGGGGCTTGCCCTTTCCGATCGGGGTATCGAAGGAGGCGCGGAGCTCGAGCCGGTCGTCGAAGTTGTAGCCTGCCGGCAATACCGCCCAGAAGGTCGAGGGGATCGCCTGGTCGATGTAGCTGCTGAAGTATTCGAACATCGAGTTGTTCACAAGCGAGAGGTTGTCGTCGATCTTGAGGGCTTCGATCGCCTGGGCGACATAGTAGAGCTGCTGGGTCGAGTTCTCGGAATTGGAGAAGAGGTTGGACCGGCGGCTGATCGGTTCTTGCGCTCCCCAGTTCATCGCATAGCCTGCGCCCGGCGGAGCGGTGCCGAGCCCGGGGTGGAGAACCCCCGGAGGCCCGTACCAGCCGGCGAGCGAACCCGTCTGATAGAGGCCGTCGCTGATCAGGGCCTGGTCCGGGCGGTTGATGCCCGCCACCGTGTTGAGGTGGTTGACGTCGAACTCGGTGTTGAAGTCGATCGTCAGATTGTCGTAGGGCTTGGCGGAGAGGGCGAGAAGGGCACACTGTCGCTGGAGGTAGGCTCCATCATAGTAGTTGTAGGGAGCATACCCATCCTGCCCAAAGTAGTCGGCCCGGTAGGCGAGCTTATCCTTGATGATGGGGCCTCCGACGTCGATGTTCCAGAAGTTGGTGCTGTACATGCCGCCCGTATAGCTCGCGTTTCCCCGAAATTTGTCGAAATAAGGCTGTTTGGTGACCTCGTTCGCGAAGCCTCCCGCCATCTCCTGGGGGCCGAAGACGATGCTCACAGGGCCCGTGACGACATCGAGGTTGTCGTAGGCGTTCATGTTCATGAGCGGGCCCCATTGGGCGGACTGGCTGAAGCCGACAAGCATTCCGTTCCGGTAGGCGGTCCCCGGAAGGCCTCGGATGACGGGTTCCGAAACGGGGCTCCCGGTCATTTGGGTTGGGTTGATTCCAGGGACGAAGGCGGCCAGGTCGTTGACCGATTGGGCATTGATGGTCTGAATCTCCTCCTTGTTTACCACCTGGACGGACCGGGGAGTTTCCATGACGCTCATTTCCGGTCCGAGCACCCCGACCGGCTCTTCGGCGGGGACGACGGTCTCGTAAGGGGCGGAGCCCGCGACCCCCACCTCGCCCAGCACCGGGCCGAGCCCGGCGGGTAGCTCCCCCCCGGGCAAGGGACCCTGGGGAACCGTGATGGTTGGGGCGGTCTCCGGCGCGGCCGTGGCTCCTGGAGCGGCAGTCTCCGGGGATTGTGTCGTGGGCGCTTCTTCGGAAGAAGGGCCTCCTTGGGGGCCCGACTCCGGCGTTTCAGGAGCCGCCTCCGCCGGAACCTGGCCACCCGAGGCAGAGGGAGGCGGCTCCGGTTGGGTTCCCGTCGCCGTAGGGGGAGTTGCCGCCGAGTCGGCGGCGCTGCTACTAGTTCCCGGCTCCGCGCCGATGGCCGGAGTCCGAATGCTCAGGAAGAGAAGGACGATCCCAGGAAGGATGACGACCAGAAGGGTGCCGAGGCGGGAACGGAGCGTGGGCATAACGGGAGCGCGTCGGTCAGATGAAGCCTCTGTGCGGTGAGAAGGGCTTCCTTGTCAACCATTCTTACGGCCCAGGAAGCCCTTCCGAGATTGCCGCCCGCTATTGGAGGTAGAAGCGCACCGGTACTACCGCTTGGGACTCGACGGGCCTCACTCCCGCCGTAGCGGGATGGAAGCGCCAATGTTGCACGGCGGCCGCCGCCGACTGATCGAGGTCCGAGAAGCCCGAGGTCCGCACGACCCGGAGCGTTTCCACGCCGCCCGCCGGCGAGATCTTCACCCAGACGTAGACGACGCCCTGCTCCTTTTTCTGCCGGGCCGCGTCGGGGTAGACGGGCGGGGGATTCCGTAGGTAGTCGGGCTGTGCCATCTGGGTCGGCCGCATTGCGGATGCGACCGCCGGGGCCGGCTTGGGCTTCGGGGGAAGGACCGCCTTCTTTGGTTGGGGCTTGCGCAGCACCGCCTGCGCCATGTCGCCTGGTTTGACCGGCTGTGGCTCCGGGGGAGCCGCCTGTTTCATCGGCTCAGGTGCGGCCACGAGGTCGACCGATGCCGGCGGAAAGATCGGTGCAGACGCCTGCTTGATCTTGGGGGCCAAGCTGATTCCGGCGCCCAAGATCAATGCCGCGTGGAAAGCCAGAGAGAGAAGCCAGCCCGCGGTTCGCTCGCGGCGTTCGACCGGATCTTCCTCGAAAGGAGTGAATCGTTGAGTCTTCGATAGACGGGGATCGGCGGCCGCAGCCAGCTTAGATGCTTTGCCGGCGAGCAAAACCGGCAGCTTCACCAGCCGATTTTCGGCGCTTTGGTTTTTGCGCTCTTGGAGAAGGATCATGGCGAGCCTCCTTTCCGCTTTTTTCCCGCTCGGCGTCGATCCTCCGAGAAGGCACCGACGACCGGCCGGCGGACCCCGCGAGAATCACCCTGAGCGCTCTTTCAATCTGAAGTAACCTTACGACCCTGCTCTTTAAGAAAGGAGGCGCTAAGAGTTTAACTTTTCTTTAAGTTGCGAAATCCTGCGGAACGGAGATCGCATTTCTGGTGGCTCCCTTACACCTGCCGGAGAGTCTTCGGGAAGAGAGTGAGCCGAACGCAGTGCCACTCTCCAAACGTTCGATAGGCGATCCGCATGTTGCCGTGGCTCTGGACGAGGGCGGCGACGATCCTTTTCCCCACGCCCAGCCCGGAACCCTTTCCGCCGCTGCGCTTGATTCGGTTGCCGACGCGGATCACGACGCGGCCGGAAGCCGGGCGGAGGCGGATGACGATGGGCCCGCGGCCGTGGTGTAGGGCATTGGAGAGAAGGTTGTAGAGGATCTGTTTGAGATAGGTCGGGTCGGCCTCGGCCTCCGCGCGCTCCGTGCGGATCTCTAGCGTTCGGCCTTCCGCATCGGCAAGGAGCCGGAACCCCTCCAATAACTGTTCCATGAGCTCATCGACACGCAGCCGTTCCCAGCGGAGGATGAGTCCTCCTTTCTCGGCCCGTGCCAGGAGGAGCGCGCGGTCCAGATGATGGCCGAGCCGGTCGAGCTCCGCTTCGATCTGTTCGCCGATGGCGGGATCGACCCGATCCACGACCTGTTCCATCCGTAGGCGCGCCAAAGTGAGAGGAAGCTTGAGCTCGTGGGCAAGTCGTGCGGAAGAACGATCGACTTCTGCCAGAATTTCTTGGATTCGATCGAGGAGTCGATTGATTTCTCCGGCCAAGGCCTCGACCTCAGGGTCCTGCTCGTCGGAATGAACACGCTGCCATGGGCTTTGCGGGTCGAGCAGCGAAAGCTGGCGCCGGAGCGCACGGAGCGGCCGCCTGCCTGCGGTGGCAACAAAGAGCCCGGTTCCCAGGAAGGTGGCAAGCATGGCCATGGCGTAGGCGGCTTCCCATCGGACGAGTTCCCGGCGGTGTTCCTCTGTTTTCAAAAAACGAGCCTCGCGCGCGGAGGCTGCCCAATGGAAAATCGTGGAGACTCCGAGAAAGCTCAGGCCAAATGCGGCCGTCAGCGTGAGCCATCGGCGGTTCATGGCGAAGTGGAGGGCGCTGCACGCAGCGCGAATCCGATCCCTCGTATCGTCTGGAGCAGTGGAGGCTTTCCCGGCAGGTGGAGTTTCTGTCGAAGGTGGTTGACATGAACATTGACCAGGGCGGTTTCCGAATCGAAACAGCGGTCCCATATCTTTTCCAGGATGAGTGCCTTGCTCACAGGGTTAGGGGCCTGCTCGATCAGGAGCCGCAGCAGCTCAAACTCGCGATTGGTCAGCTCGATGCGCTGGCCGCCCCGAGTCACGACCCGGGCCACTAGGTCCATCTCGATGTCCTCGAAGCGCAACCGGCTCGCCAAGGTGGGGCTTTGGCGACGCAAAAGAGCGCGCACGCGCGCAAGTAGCTCTTGGGTTGAAAAGGGCTTCCCCAAGTAATCGTCAGCTCCCGCATCCAGTCCCCGCACCCGGTCTTCGACATCAGCGCGGCCGGTGAGGAAAAGCACCGGGAGCCGCGATCCAGACCGCCGCAGTTGCCGAACGACGGAGATGCCGTCGCGCTCAGGGAGCATGAGGTCGAGGAGGAGCAGGTCGAATGGATAGTTCTGTGCCAGCCAGAGAGCCTCTTCCCCATCCTCCGCCACCTCGGCGGTGTAGCCCTCGGCCTGCAGCGCGGCCTTTACATGCTTCCAGATTTTTCGATCATCCTCGGCAATCAAGATTCGCATCTTCTTATTTATGATCTTTTTACGAGAATGGCGGCAGACGGGTCGTAACGGGGTACAACAAGGGATAGCCTCCTCTCTCCGCACGGGACCGGCCGCTGGCTGGCTGCGGAAGGGGGAGAGCGCATGGGGATCAACGGACGCCGCCTACCGCTCTCGACCGGTTTCCTTTTGCGGGTTGAGGCGCTGCGCCAATCGCTCCAAGGCGGGCGAGCGATCGTGGGGGCTCAAGCGAACCTCGATCAGCCAGAAAGAGTCCTTCTGTCTCAATGCGGCTTGAAGCGTATCCGCCAGCTCCTGGTTGGTCCGGACCTGGCACGCGTGGCCGGTTCCCAAGAGCTCCGGCAGTCGGCAGTAGTGCCACTCCAGAAGATCGTTGAACGGCCCGTCGAGAATGTGACGTTCGGTGGAATAGCCGCGATTGTTGAGGAGGATGACGATCGGGCTCAAGTCGAAGCGGGCGGCGGTGGAAAGCTCGATGCCGGTCATTTGGAAGGCGCCATCTCCCACAAGCACAAGGGGACGCAAGCGGGGATTCGCCAGGGCGGCGCCAAGCGAGGCGGGTATCGCGAATCCTAAGGAAGCATAGTAGGCGGGGCTCAGAAACTCGGTCGATTCGCGAATGACCAGGTCGGAAGCTCCGAAGAGCGCCTCACCGACATCGGCGACGACGACCATTTCGGGGCTGAGAAGCTGGTTGATTTCCGCAAAGAGCGACTGGACGGTGATCCGGTCCTGCGGGCGCATCGGGGCCGTCTCGATCGGCCGGACGGGGTGCGCGGAGACCCCCGGTAGAAGACTTTTTTGGATGCCCAGCTTCAAGAGCCCGCGCACGAAGTCTTCCAAGCGCACCCCTTCGAAGGAGTGGTGGCGGATCGAGAGCTTTTCGCTGGTTGCATAGATGCAGCGGCTCATATCGAGCGAAGAAGAACTTCCCCCCACCGTGATGTCGGTCAGAAAAACGCCCAGAAGGAGGAGGCAGTCGCTTGCTTCCACATAATCGTGCACTTCGGCTCGTCCGGTCGCTCCTTCGTAAACGCCGACGTAATGAGGATGGGTTTCCGCAATGACCGATTTCCCTAGTAGGGTGGCCGCGACCGGGATGCCCGTCGCTTCGGTAAGTGCGACCAACTCCTTCTGTAAGCCGAAGCGGTGAATCTCCACGTCCGCGAGGATCAGCGGACAACGGGAGGCGTGGAGCATTTGCCGGGCTTCTTCCAAGGCTTCCGCCAAAGCCTGCGGATCGCTCGCCTCGGATTCCTGCCGGATCGAGAGAGGGTGGCAGGGAGCCGCCACGAGATCTCGCGGCACCTCGATGTAGACCGGCCGGTGATAGCGGCGGGCGAGAGCGAGTAGCCGGTCGATCTCGGATGCCGCCGTTTCGGGATTGTCGAGGACCGCCGTCCCGACTGTGATCTCCTCGAAGATCTTCCGCTGGGTCTCGAAAGTGCGCACCTTGTGATGGAGGAGGGGGTCTTTCCTTCGTTCGGAAATCCCCGGAGCGCCGCTGATGACGATCACCGCAGATTTTTCCGCATACGCCTCCGCGACCGCATTCGCGACTTTGAGCCCGCCGACGCAGTAGGTAACGCAGACCGCCCCCATGCCTCGGAGACGAGCATAGGCATCGGCCGCGAAGCCCGCTCCCTGCTCGTCGCACGTGTTGATGGTCTCGATGCCTCCCTTTCGGAAGGCGGAAAATAGGGGGAGGGCGTAGTCGCCCGGGACCCCGAACAGATATTCGATTCCCTCGCTCTGGAGACGACCGGTCAAATAGTCTGCGATGCTCGGGCAGTCTTTCATAACCTAAGGTTGCCCAAAAGGCTCCATTCCGGAAATCCGAAAATTGGCTTGGCTCAGTCCGAATCGCTCGCCCGATCCAGGACCGGCCGCAGGAAGGGAGCGGTGGGCGATTGCTTGACCTTGGCGATTCTCTCGGGTGGGCCTTCGGCGACGATCCGCCCCCCGGCTTTCGCCGCTCCCGGGCCCAACTCGATCGCGTAATCGGCTTCGGCGATCACATCGAGATGGTGCTCGACCACGACAACGGTATGGCCGAGTTCAACGAGTTTGTGACAGAGCCGGAGGAGCCTCTCGACGTCGGCGAGGTGCAGCCCTATGGTCGGTTCTTCCAGGAGATAGAGGCATCGCTTCGGAGGGATAGGCGCCAGGGATCGGGGAGTGGGGCGAACGAGAGAGGCTGCGAGTTCGGTGGCGAGTTTGAGCCGCTGTGCTTCGCCTCCGGAGAGGGTGGGGCTTGGTTGCCCGAGGGTCAAATAGCCCAGGCCTGCTTCGGTTACCAGGCCCAGGCACTGGTGGATCCGGGGAACGCTTGAAAAGAAGGAAGCGGCTTCTTCCACGGTCATCCCCAGAATCTCTGCAATCGTCTTTTCGCGATATTCGATCTCGAGCGTTTGGGGGTTATAGCGTTTTCCCGAGCAGGCTTCGCAGGGAACACGAAAGAGAGGAAGAAGCGGAAGCTCGACGGCGAGCATCCCGTTTCCCTGGCAGGCTGGGCATCGTCCCAAGGGACTGTTGAAGGAAAAGCGGCCGGGTCCATATCCTCGTTCCCGGGCGGTCGGGAGCGAAGAAAAGAGCGCGCGAATCTGGTCGAATACTCCCAGATAGGTTGCCGGAGTCGACCGGCTCGTCTTGCCGATCGGGGATTGATCCACCAGCACGGCACCGGAGAGCTGGTCCGCTCCGGCAACGCTGCTCCAGCAGGCCCGGATCGGTGGCGTGCGATCCGACTTTCTCTTCGCGACGCCGAGGCGGACCGCAGGAAAGAGGACACGATGCAGAAGAGTGCTCTTTCCCGATCCGCTCACGCCGCAAATAACGACGAGCTTGCCGAGGGGAATCGCGACCGAGAGATTGCGCAGGTTATGCACCTGGATTCCTTCGACGCGCAGCCAGGGTCCGGCTCGCTCGCAGCACCTTCGCCGGCCGGCGAGCGGATGGCGAAGGGGGCGCCCAAGGAGCTGTCCTGTCATCGATCCCCCATCTCCGGCGAGGGTTGTCCAGGACCCGTCGGCGACGATTTGGCCGCCGAAGCGTCCCGCCGCGGGTCCTAGATCGATCACGCGATCCGCGCGGTGGATCGTCTCTTCGTCGTGTTCGACGACGACCAAGGTGTTCCCCTTGCGACGCAGCTCGTCCAGCGTGTCGAGCAGCCGGGAGTTCTCTTGCGCGTGAAGCCCGATCGTGGGCTCATCGAGCACGTAGAGAACTCCTTGGAGATTGGTGCCGAGCTGGGCGGCGAGATGAATGCGTTGCAGCTCCCCGGCGGAGAGAGTCGGCGCGGAACGGTTGAGCTCCAGGTAGGAAAGGCCCGCCTGCTCCAGAAAGCGGAGGCGGGTCATGATCTCGGGAACGATCTTGGCGAGAACGGGAGCTTCGCGCCCTGTCGCGGGAATCCGGGAGAAGCAATCGATCGCTTCCTTTACCGAGAGCCGGCAGATCTCCGGTAGCGTCGGTCTCGCATCGCCATCTGCGCGGCCCAGGGGAAGACGCACGGAGGCAGCGACCGGATTAAGCCGGGTTCCCCGGCAGCCCGGGCAGGGGCTTTCCCCCTCCCTCTCCCTATCTCCTTCATCCGGTACCGATCCGTAGCCCTGGCAATCCGGACACCAGCCGAGGGGAGAGTGAAAGGAGAAGAGGCGCGGGTCGAGTTCATCGAACGAGCGCCCGCTGCCTGGACAAAAGTAACGGGTGCTGAGGAGCGAGTCCCGGCCCTGCGGGTCGACCAAGAGAATGCTTTCCCGTCCCAGCACGAGGGCTTCGGCAACCAGGCGCCCGATCTCCGCGCTCGGCGAGCCGGGTAAAAGCGTCGCAAGCCAGACGTCGATCGAATGCGTCCGGTAGCGATGGACCCCGGTGAAGCGATGCGGATCGACCCACCGTCCGTCGACCCGCAGGCCGGAGACCTTCTTGCGCGCCGCCCAGCGGCCAAGAGCGGCGTAGTTTCCTTTTCGGCCTCGGACGAGCGGGGCGAGCAGTCGCTGGGGAACGACCAGGCGCCGGGAGATTTCCGCAAGAAGGGATTCCAAGGATTGTCGCTGCGCCAGCTCTCCGGTTTGCGGGTCGGCGGGAATACCCAATCGAGCGTAGAGCAGGCGGAGAAAAGGGAAGATCCCAGCAACGGTCGCGACGGTGCTCTTGGTACCTGCGCGGGTGAGACGCTGTTCGATCGCAACGGTTGGCGGCAGACCGGTTACCGATTCGACAGCGGGCTTCTCGATCTGTTCGACAAATTGGCGTGCGTAACCGGAGAGGCAGTCGAGGTAACGTCGCTGGCCTTCCGCAAAAAGGATGTCGAAGGCGAGGGTAGACTTTCCGGACCCGCTCACCCCGGTCAGGATCGTGAAGCTGCCGAGGGCGATATCCAAGGAGAGCGACTTCAAATTATGGTGGTGCGCATTTCGGATCGAAATCCGATCCGGGGGCGGCGTAACTGGCGGAGCAGAGGCCGGTCTCTTCGTTTCGCCCGCGACCCGTTGGCGAAGGAAACGGCCTGTGTGGCTCGTCGGATGCGAAGCGATGGATTCCGGGTCTCCCTCGGCTACCACCTTGCCCCCATCAGCACCTCCCTCCGGTCCAAGCTCGATCACCCAGTCGGCGCAGCGAATCAGATCGAGGTTGTGCTCGACTACGACAAGGCTGTTCCCTTGGTCCACAATCCGCTGGAAAAGGCGCACGAGGGCGGGAATGTCGTCGGCATGGAGTCCAGTGGTCGGCTCATCCAGAAGAAAAAGCGCGGAGCCCGCGCTTCTGCCGCCCCTCTTTGGCCTGTCGGCGCCCTTGGCCGCAGAGTCGATCCCCCCGGCCAGATGGTTCAGGATCTTCAGCCGCTGGCTCTCCCCTCCGGAGAGCTGGCTTAAGGGATGACCAAGACGGAGGTAACCGAGCCCGATCTCCGCTAGGACATCGAGTCTCCGAGCGGCTTGGCGGCGGAGCGCTTCTTCCGACCGGGAGGTCGCGGCTTTCGGCTGGAGGAGGCAAATCGCCTCCGTTACGGTCATGGCGAGAAATTCTTCCAGGGTCTTTCCTTGAAAACGAACCGCGAGGACGTGTGGCTGGAATCGCTTGCCCTCGCAAATCGGGCAGGGCAGAAAGACATCGGCGAGGAATTGCATCTCGACGCGCTCGACACCGGATCCCTCGCAACGGGGGCAACGGCCGTCACCCGCGTTCAAGGAAAACGAGAGAGCGGTCAAACCTCGGGCTTGTGCATCCTCGGTCTGGGAAAAAAGGCGCCGGATGGGTTCCCACGCCTTCGCATAAAGGGCGAGGTTCGATCGAGGGGTTCGGCTGAGCGGGGATTGATCCACTTCATAGAGGGCGCAAATTCTCTCCCACCCGGCAAGGGTGGCGGTCTTCCCATGAAAGATCGCAGGCCTATCCGGATGGGACAGGGCGGCACGGAGCGTCGAAGCCAGGGCTTCGTGGACGAGGCTGCTTTTTCCGGAGCCGCTGACCCCTGTGATCGCAAGGAAGCGGCCGAGCGGCAGATCGACGGCGAGATCGTGAAGGTTATGTACGGAGACGTTGGACAAACGAAGTCGCTCGGCAGAGGCGATCGGTCGACGAGAGCCGGGCGGGGAGATCGTCTTTCGTCCGGAAAGATAGGCGCCGGTCAGGGAGCTGGAGCATTTTAGGATCTGAGCCGGCGAGCCGGAGAAGACGACCCTTCCTCCGTCCGCTCCCCTTCCCGGTCCGAGCTCCACCAAATGATCGGCTCCCCGGATTACCAGCTCCTCATGTTCGACCGCCACGACCGTGTTGCCTTGGTCTCGCAACTTGCGCACGACGCCAAGCAGCCGGTCGACATCCCGTGGGTGGAGTCCAATCGTCGGCTCGTCCAGGACGAAGAGGGTGTTGGCCAAGCGATTTCCCAGGCAGATCGTCAGATTCACTCGCCGGATCTCTCCGCCGGAGAGCGAGCGGGCCGGCCGGTCGAGCGATAGGTAGCCGAGTCCAATCTCCCCCAAGAACTGTAGACGGACCAGAATCTCTTCCCAGGCATGGTGGGTTGCCGGATCAGCCGGGGGGAGAGAAAGCGAGGCGAGAAGCTCTCTGGCCTCTTGCACCGGCAGCGCGGAGAACTCCGCAATCGAAAGAGGGCCTGAAGGGAATGGGAGCCGGTAGGCGAGCGCCAACGCCGTAAAACGGCTTCCCCCGCATTCGGGACAGGTGCGGTAATCGCGATAGCGGGAGAGGAATACCCGAACGTGCGTCTTATAGGCCTTCTTTTCCAGGATGCAAAAAAATCCGCGCACCCCGCACCAGAAGCCGCGTTCCAGAGTCTCTTCCGCATCCTCTCCCGGAGCCTCGCCCTCAAGGATGAGTTCTTGCTCGGCAGGCGAAAGTCGGCCGAAGGGAACATCGATCGCAATCCCCAGGAGCATGCAGATCTTCTCGAGTCTTCGCTGCCACCAGGAAAGCGACTCCGAACGAAAAGGCTGGATGGCCCCGTCCCGCACCGACCGGGATGGGTCGGGAGCCGCCCGCTTCAAGTCGATCTCCACGATGCGCCCGAAACCATGGCAGGCGGGACAAGCTCCCTGCGGATTGTTGAAGGAGAAGAGAGCGGGTGCGGGAGCGGGAAATTCCTGGCCGCAGCCGGGACAGAGCCGCCGGTCCGTATAGGATAGCATCTCGGCGCGGGCGGGCCGAATCACGACCCGTCCTTTGCCGAGGCGCATTCCTTCCTCTATCCCCTGGGCAAGGCGGCTCCTCTCCCTCTCATCGACGCGCAGCAGGCGTAAGGCGACGAGAAATCGGCCGCTCGGGACGTCGCCGTCCCCGGGCTCCTCGTCGGTTCGGACCAGAGTGTCTTTCTCCCAAATGCGGAGAAGTCCTTGCGAACGGAGGAAGGAAAAAGCATCCCGCCGACCGGTTCCTTCGGGAAATTCGATCGGGAATCCGATTCCGACCTCTTCGCCGGGAAACCTCTCCAAAACCTCGTCAGCAATGGCAGCGGACGAGGCCGCTTCGACGGGATGATGGCAGCGGGGACAGCGGAGTCTTCCGATCCGGGCGTACAGCGATTTGAGATAGTCCAGGATGCCGCTCATCGTTCCGAGCGTGCTCCGCGAGGTGGCCGTGCCCCCGCTCTGACCGACGGCGATTGCGGGGAGAATCCCCTCGATCGCCTCGCATTCCGGTTTTTCCATCCGTTCGAGGAACTGCCGAACATACGGCGATAGGGTCTCCACGTAGCGCCGCTGGCCCTCGGCATAGAGCGTGTCGAAGGCGAGCGACGATTTTCCCGAGCCGCTTGGGCCGGTTACCACGGTCAGCTTTCCCTTTGGGATGTCCAGGTCGATCGAACGCAGGTTGTGAACCCGGACCCCGCGAAGGGATATGGATCCTTGCGGGGTAGAGCGGCTAGCGGTCATTCCTGGTCGTCCTAGATGTGGAAGTTCTCGTCACGGGAAGGTTTTGGGAAGTTCTCGGGAGATGTCCTGCCGAAGACAATGAGAAACGGAACAAGCAGCGTTCGGCATTGCGAGAAGAGGTGCAACTTTTTAGAAGATAGCGCGCCTGCGGGAGTCGGCCAAGAGCCTGAGCCAAAGGAAGCTTCCGCTTGACCCGGCTGCTCACCGAGCCGTATATGCCGATGTTTGGTGAAAGAGAGGGCGCTAGAATTGTGAGTAATCATTTACTTTCGGGCCGGCGGAACGGCGCGGGGAAACCCATCCCGCAGGCTATCTTTCGCGCCGGCCTCCTTCTGACCGCCCTCGGCCTCTCCGGGGGATGTATGATCGGTCCCGACTACAAGCGGCCGGCGGTGGAGACCCCGACGAGTTTTAAGTGGGGAGAGTCCTCCGGGAGCGAGAAGGCGGCCACGGGGCAGAATGGTCAGGCTGCTGGTTCGGCGGCGCGCGCTTCCTCCGAAGGCGTGCCGCAAAATATCCGGTGGAGGAAGGCCTTGCCCCAGGATGTGATCGCTAAGGGAGATTGGTGGAAGCTTTTTGACGATCCGGTCCTCGACCAGCTGGAAAACCAGCTCTCCATCGGCAACCAGGAGATCAAGGTGGCGTTTGCCCAGGCGACGGCTTCCCGGGCTCAGGTTGGCCAGTCGCTCGCCAACTTTTTCCCGAACGTTGGAGCGGCTCCCTTTTATTCCAACCTGAGCTTTTCGCAAAATCAGCCCTTCTTTTTCAAGCAGCATCAGGTGCAGTCGCCGGTGACCGCCGCAAACGGCCAGCAGATCGGAACTTCGCAGTCCACGGTCGGCCTGCCCCTCTCCTGGCAGGAGTATGCGATTCCGGGCTATGCCGTCTATGAGGCCGACATCTGGGGGCAGCTGCGAAGAGGGCTCGAGTCGGCCAAGGCGAACGCGCAGGCGACGCAGGCCGCTTACGAAACCGTCATCCTCTCGCTTCACGCCGAGTTGGCGATCCAATATTACTTCCTGCGCTACATCGACGCGCAGCTTGCCGTCTACAAGTACATGGTCGATGTCTTTCGGGACAATCTCTACTTGGTCCAGAGCCGCTACGACGGCGGGGTGGCCAACGAGCTCGACCTGGCGCGGGCCAAGACCGACCTGGCGACCGCCCAGTCTCAGTACATCGGTCTGCAAAACACGCGGGCCCAGGCGGAAAACGCGATTGCGACGCTCTTGGGCAAGCCGGCCTCGACCGTGCGGGTGGCCCCCAACGCCCTGCGGGACGCACCTCCGGTCCTTCCCACCTATCTTCCCTCCGACCTCCTTCAGCGGCGCCCGGATGTCGCTCAAGCGGAGCGCCAGATGGCTCGTGCCAATGCGACGATCGGAATGGCGCTCGGGGCCTTCTTCCCATCGGTGAACCTTTTCGCGGTCAGCGGGCTCATCAGTGACGCCGCTTCCCTCTTGTTCCAGGGAGGGAGCCGCTTCTGGTCGATCGGCCCTTTCATCAACATCCCCCTCTTTGAGGGTGGTCGCCTCGTGGCCGGAGTCGAGTTCGCACGGGCTTCATATCAGGCCGCCGTGGCCAACTACCGGCAACAGGTGTTAAGCGCTTTCCAAGAGACCGAAAACGCGCTGGCGGCAATCAAGATCCTGCGCGATCAGCAGGAAGCGCAGAACCGGACCGTCGCCTTTGCCAAGCAGCAGTACGACGTCTCCCTCGTCCGTTTCAAAGAAGGGATGGTCAACTACATCGAAGTGGACACGACTGAACGGACTTGGCTTTCTGCGCAGCTGCTCGACGTCCAGATCCTGGGTCAGCGATACATCGCTCTCGTCTCCCTGATTCGAGCCCTTGGGGGAGGGTGGAAGGACTACTCGATGCGGCCGCTGGCGGCGACGCCGGATTCTCTCTCCTCTCCCTCCGAAAAGAAATCGGCGTCGAGGAAGAGCGGATAACGGCAGATGGCGAGAGTTCTTTACGGCTCCAGCGAGCGGGAAGCAGATTTGCGCTATGCCATCCGCATGGTGGTGCCGGACCCGTTTTTCTGGGCGGAGAAGGGCGGGCGGACCTATGCGGTCTTTGGTCCACTGGAAATCGATCGGGCGCGCAGGAGCGCACGCGTGGATGAGGTGGTTGCTGCCGAGGAGCTGGTCCCCGAGGAGGGGAGGCGGTCGGATCCGGTCGAGCTCCTGCTGGCTTTGGCGCGGCGGCTCCGATTCCAGGTTGCCGAGGTTCCCGAGTCCTTTCCTTTCGGAGTCGCCGATGGGGCCGGAAAGCGAGGGCTGCGGTTCCGCGTCCGCCGAGCGCCTTTTTTTCCGGAACGCCAACAGAAAAGCGGCGAAGAGATCGGCTGGATCACGGAAGCCTTGCGGATCGCCGAAGCGGGGATGGAGCGCGCTCGGGAGATCCTCCAAGAGAGCCGTCCAGGCTTAAAGAGGCGTCTTCAATGGGAAGGAGAGGAGCTCACATCGGAACGGCTGCGAGGAGAGATCGAAGCCGTGATCGCTCGACGAGGCGGGATTGCGCAGCACTCGATCGTAGCCGGAGGAGCGCAGGCCTGTGATCCTCACGAACAGGGGAGCGGGCCTTTGCATGCCGGCGAGGCGATCGTGGTCGACCTCTTTCCTCAGGCTCAGACGAGCGGCTATTACGGAGATTTGAGCCGCACTTTTGTCAAAGGAGAGCCCTCGGAAGCATTGCAACGCCTCTACGATACCGTCGCCGGAGGCAAACGATGGGTGCTGGAGTCGATGCGGGAGGGTGCCGACGGAAGAGCCATCCATCGCCAGCTCGTCCGTCGATTCTCGCAAGCGGGCTATCCCACGGAGCGGCGGGGAGGGAGGTGGGTTGGCTTTTTCCACGGAACCGGGCACAGCCTGGGGCTTGAGATCCATGAGCCCCCTCGCTTCGCCGCGGGCCGTTTTCGCGCGGGGCAGGTCATGACCGTCGAGCCTGGGCTCTATTATCCCGAGATCGGCGGGGTGCGCCTGGAAGACCTAGTCGTCATAGAGAGGAACGGAATTCGCAACCTGACCCGGTGTCCCGAGATCTTCAAAGTTCCTTGACTCTTCTATTGGGCGCGTGCTGCACTGTTTTGCTCGTAGGAAGCTTCAAAATGCGATGAGAACCCGTGTCCTTCGCGGCGTTTTGCTCGGCTGCCTGCTTGTTGGATGGGCGGTATCGCTCGCTCCGGGGAAGCTCTTTGGCTTTTCGCAGGCGATCGGCCAGCGGCTCCAATCGTCCGATGACCCGGAGCCGGGACAAGAGCCGGAGGAGCGACCCGGGCACCAGCCCGGAACCGGCGCGGAGGAGCCTGGAGCGCCGAAATCTCCTTCGGAGCCGCCATTCACACCCGCGCCCTACTTTCCGGAAATTCCCCAGTTCCAGCCGGACGAACCGTTTGTCCCTTAAGATCCCTAACGGAGGCCCGGGCGCCGCGTTCGCGGCTCACCTCCGGTTCACCCGCCAGATCAACAGGAACCCGACGGCTTGGAAGACGAGGTTCGGCATCCAGATGATGAGTTCCGGGAAGAGATGCGTCTTGGCCTTCAGAGCGTCCGCCAAGAGGACGATCGCGTAGTAGGCAAGAACGATCACGAGGCTCAAGGCTACGCCTATAGAAGTCTCCCTCCGGTGGACCTGGATGGCCAGAGGCACGCCGACGATGGCGAAGGTAAAGCAGGAGAGCGATATCGCGAGGCGTTTTTGCAATTCGGTCAAGATGGGCGTGGGGTTGGAATCCAGGGCGAGAGCTCGATTTCCGAGGACCTGCTGCCCGATCTCTCCGAGGGTCGATAGCCCGATGCTTTTTCGAACGGTCAGGCGGTCGAAGAGCGTGCCGAGCGAAATCTCATAGGGGACTTGAAGGGCGCGGGAACCGGCGACGATATTTTGCACGTCCTCGGGGTTGGCCACGCTCCGCTCCTCTTGGCGGCTGTTCCGGAGGGTAAGGACGATCCGCTGGTGAGGCATGTCGGCGTTGATCTCCGCTTCATCCGCTCGGATGGCGCGGAGGGGACGGAGGGCCCTGTCGACTTCCCAAATATAGACGTCGTGGAGGCGAGCGCCGACGCGTTGGCTCGCATAAAGCCGGAAGCCATCGAACTGGTCGATCGACTTTCCGCTCTCGAAGAACGAGAGCGGATTTTGCAAGAGGACGTCCGAAAAGATCTCTTTGAATGCATGGCGGCTCTTGGGCCCGACATAGGCATTGATCGAAAAGCTGAAGAGGCTGTATGCGAGACCGAACCAGATCACGGGGGCGAGCAAGGGGGCGATCCCGATGCCCGCGGACTTCAAGGCGATCAACTCGTGGTCCTGAGACATTCGGCCGAAGAGAAAGAGAACCGCCATAAGCAGGCCCCAGGGAAGGGTGAAGGTCAGGACGAATGGGACCAGAGAGAGAACGAGCTTGGCGATCACCCAGAGGGGAACTTCGTGATTGATGATGAGGTCGGCGACATCTCGAAACACATTGGCCAAGACGAGGAAGAAGGTGAGAATGGCCGTGCTCGTCAGGCTGATTTTGAGAAGATCGAGAAAAAGAAGCCGGTAGAGCGTTTTCATCCAACGTGCGTAATTTTCCGGCTGCCTCGGAAGGGAAGAGGGTGTTAAGCTCCTGGCAATGTCGCTCTTTTCAAGAATCAACGAGGAACTCAAGGAGTCAATGCGAAAACGGGATGCGGCCCGGACCTCCGCCTTGCGAATGCTCAAGTCGGCCATCCAGTATGCCGGATTGGAAAAGGGGCGGGCGGGAGAGCCTGCCGATCCGGAGGTGATCGCCGTGATCGGCAAGGAGATTCGCAAGAGGGAGGATTCCATCGAGCGCTATCGGGGCGGTCAGAGAGAGGATCTCGCCCGGCAGGAGGAAGAGGAAATCACCGTCCTGCAGGAGTTTCTTCCGGAACCCCTCTCCCAGGAAGAGCTGGAAGCTCTGGTTCGCCTTGCAGTCCAGGAAACCGGAGCAGTAGGCAAAGCACAGTTAGGCGCAGTCATCAAAGCCGCCTTGCAGCAGGCCGGAGGCCGGGCTGACGGCAAAAGGATCCGAGACGTAGCCGAGCGCCTTTTGGCAGCCCAAGGCCCGTAAGCGGCCGGAGGGAAGAATGGGAGATAGGCTCTGGCTGAGCTTGGCTGCTCTTTTCGCTTTTCTCGGCGCTTTGCGCGGAGCTTACATGCTCGGCTCGCGCTCCAAAGGGGCTGGTCGGCTGGTCGACCTCTTTCTTTTGGCTGCCTGGGGGGGGCAGTCGCTCTTCCTCTATTTTCGGGGGAAAAACATCGGCCATTGCCCAATCACCAATTTGCTGGAGACGGTAGCCTTCTTGGGCTGGGCGCTGCTCTTGATCTATCTGCTCGTGGGATCGGCCTACCGGCTCTCCGTTCTGGGGTTTTGCACCGCTCCGGTCGTTTCCCTTCTGGATTTTGCGGCATTGATCGCCCCGATCGATCGGGTAAAGCCGTTGCCCAAGCTTGGATGGCCTCTGGAGGTTCACGGAACCGCCCTGCTTCTGGCCTACGGGGCGCTTGGGATCGGAGCTGTGGCGGGACTTCTCTATCTTTTCGAGGATCGGACTCTGAAGAGCCGTCGTGTAGCGGGCTGGTTCTACACTTTCCCGGCCCTGGGAGACTTGCTTGTCGTACAGAGAAGGTTGCTGCATCTCGGCTTTGTCCTGCTCACCGCGGGGCTGCTGATCGGGGTTCTGCTTTCGACGCGCGGCAGCTGGGATTGGGTAAAGCTCTTCTGGTCAGTGGGGGTCTGGCTGCTCTATCTTGTCCTAGTATGCGCCCGCTGCCTTTTCCACTGGAGTTCGCGATGGGTCGCCCAAGGTATGGTGGGTGGATTTCTTTTCGTTCTGCTGACATTTTGGCTCATCAACGGTTGGAGCCGCGCCCATCAATTTCGGATGTGAGGGGCCCGGACGGTCGGGCCGCTCTTCGCGCAGAACAGGGGCGACTCCGGTGCGAGAGGAGCCGAGATCGAGCGGCGATTCCGTGTTGACGGCATCGCTCGCAAAGGAAGATCGGAAAGGGAGAGACATGCAATTTCTCGTGGGTGGCGGGCTGGACTATGAGAAGAGCCCCTTGGAGATCCGCGAGCGCATAGCTTTTGACACCAATGAGTTGTCGCACGCACTTCCTCTCCTCATGCAGAAGCTGGGCCTGGAGGAGGCAGTCCTGATCTCCACGTGCAACCGCGTCGAGTATATTGGAATCACCCTGGATGCGAATCGATGCCGACTGGGATGGGACCGCTTTCTGGAAAGCTACCACGGTTTCGCTGCGGATTGGGGGAACTACTCCCAATTTCGGCAAGGGCGCGCTTGCATCGACCATCTTTTCGAGCTGGTTGCCGGGCTCCGGTCGATGGTGGTTGGCGAGACGGAGATTTTCGGGCAGGTAAAGGCGGCGTATGGAGTGGCTCATCGGTTGCAGGCGACGGGTGTTTGGCTCAACCGACTCTTTCAGACCTCCTTTGCCGCTGCAAAGGCGGCTCGGTCGAGCACGTTTATCACTCGGGGGAATGTTTCGGTCAGCTCTGTTGCGGTGGAGCTCGCCGAGCGCCTTTTCGGGAATCTCTCGGGACGATCGGTGATGGTACTGGGTGCTGGGGAGACCAGTGAAAAGACGTTGCGCGCCTTAGAGGGGCGCGGGGTGAGCCTCCTTCTCGTGGCGAACCGGACCTATGATCGCGCGTGCGAGCTCATGAGGGAGCTGCATGGGGAGGCGATTCTCTGGTCTGAGTTCTTGAGCCGGAGCGCGGAC
>JBFXFN010000020.1:0-40232 GCA_050179015.1 Methylacidiphilaceae bacterium
GCTAAGGACTTGGTCCTAAAATGGGCGAGCAGTAGAGCGGAAGCGTGTTCCAAGGTAAATGCCCACTTCTTGTGCCGGGTAAGAACGGGGTTGCCCCATCTCCTGAGAAGTTCTTCGAGCCCCCGAACCCGAAGTGGGCCCAACCGCGCGTCGGATGTCTCTTCCGGGAGCAGGATCTCGCTGGGCCGAAAGCGGCTCAACAGGTCGATCAGCTCTTCCTCTCCTCCCAGCTCCCCCGCGCGAGCCTCTCCCGTTCCCAAGTCGACGGCGGCGACTCCCAGTCCCTGGCGACCGCGGACCAGCGCGAGACAGAAGTTGTTTTCTTTCGATCGGAGCGATCCGGGGTCGAGCAAGCTGCCCGGAGTGACGATCCGCGTGATCTCCCGTCGGACCAGCTTCCCGGGCTGGGGAGCCTCCACCTGTTCGCAGATCGCGATCCGTTTCCCCGCCTCCACCAACCGTGCGATATAGCCGTCGACCGACTCGACCGGCATCCCGCACATCGGAGTCCCCTGCCGGTGCGTGAGAGCGAGGCCCAGCAGAGCCGCTCCCGCTTTGGCGTCTTCTCCGAAAAACTCGTAGAAGTCTCCCAGCCGAAAGAGCAGCAGGACGTCCTCGGGCAGCTCGGCCTTCCGCTCCCGGTATTGCGCCATCATGGGCGTTTCAGGGGAACCCTTGGCCTCTTGGGATTGTGACGATTTCATTCTTCTCCTAAAGTCGGCTTCGACCCGAAATGAGAAACTACCTCGATCTCTTGAAAACCGTTCTCTGCGAGGGTGCCCACCGGTCCGATCGTACGGGCACCGGCACCTATTCCCTCTTCGGCGCCCAGTTACGATTCAATCTAACAACGACCTTCCCCCTTCTGACCACCAAGAGAATCCATTGGAAGTCCGTCGTCCACGAGCTTCTCTGGTTCCTGCGAGGAGAAACCAACGTGGCGTCCCTTCGAGCAGAAGGAGTGACGATCTGGGACGAGTGGGCCAATGCCGAAGGGAATTTGGGGCGGATCTACGGCGCGCAGTGGCGTGACTGGCGAGGCCCGGATGGAACCTCGACCGATCAGATCCGGGAGATTCTCGATCAGATCCGGCGCAATCCGTCCAGCCGGCGTCTCTTGGTCACCGCTTGGAATCCAGCCGAGATCGGCCAAATGGCTCTTCCTCCGTGCCATGTCCTCTTTCAACTCTATGTGCAGGACGGCTTCCTCTCCTGCCAGCTTTATCAAAGGAGCGCCGATCTCTTCCTAGGCGTTCCGTTCAACATTGCTTCCTATTCCCTACTCACGGTTCTAATCGCGCACGTCTGCGATCTGCGGCCGAAGGAGTTCGTCCATACCTTCGGCGATGTCCATCTTTATGCGAACCATCTGGAACAGGCCAGAATCCAGCTCGCTCGATCGCCGAAGCCCCTTCCTCGGGTGGAAATCACCCCCAAGGTCCGATCGCTGGAGGAACTCCGCTATGAACATATTACGCTGATCGACTATGATCCGGAGCCCTCGATTCGAGCTCCGGTGGCGATCTGAGCCTTTCTGTTGCTAAAGTGTCTGCAGGAAACGGACGAGCTGTTCGCGGGTCGGGCTAGCGGCGTGCCGGACGTAAAATCCGGCAGAGGCGACTCCCAGCTGCAGGGAGTGAGCGACCTTCCAGCCGAGAAGTCGTCCGGCGCAAAATCCCGCATTGAAATGATCTCCCGCTTGGAAGACGATTTTTGGCTTTGTCGTATGAGGGGTTTCCAACCCATCCTCGGTCGTTTCGTCAGCGGCCGCAGCAAATCTTGGGCAGTGGATGACGACGGTCGAGATTCCAGCTTTCTCCCGTATGGCGGCGGCCCACGAGGGGGCGCTTGCGAAGTCCAAACAGCTCCCGCTGATGCGGAGAACGCGAGCAACCGTCTCGCTTTCCCGATCGTTCAAGCTTAAGACCACGTCATGCTTTGCTTGGAACTCCGCGAGGATCTTGAGCGCCGATCGGACGTCGGCATCCGCCAGATCGCGAAGATCCCCAAGGTCGAAGAGAAGGAGCTTTCGCAGGGAGGCAGAAGGATGGCAAAGTTCGGAAAGAAGTCGCTTCCAGAGCAAAGAAAGATGGGTAAGCCTCGACCAGTTCAGAAACGCGGCGAGATGCGCCTTTGCCCAGAGATCGCGTAACGCCCCATCTCCGACTCGCTCTTCCAGGAGTTCCCAGGTGATCTCCGCTAAGGGGCGGTAGTCTGCAAAAGAGACGCGGCCATCGTTGAACTCCAAGATGCGCTCATAGGCGGGAGGCGTTACAGGATAGACCGTAGCGCGCTTTTGGACCTCGGCGAAGGCCCCATGCACGCATCCCGGTTTCCCGCAGGCGCCGAGAAAGTGGACCTGGACACCCAAAGCTCCCAGCGCGGAGGAGAACCAAGGAGCGCTTCCGCTCATCCGGGCATGACCCTCGACCAGCTCAAAAGCATGGACCGCTCCCTCTTCTGTCTCCTTTCGGAGACGCGTCACAAACTGCTCGATCGAAGCGAGAACGGTGTATTGGGCCTGCGAGCGGCGGCGGTCGATCGCCCGAAACGACTCTTCCACCAAGCCATCAAAGCCCACGAGGCAGACCCGCTTGGGGAGTTGTGCTCGAGAGCCAATGAGCTGCATCCTGGTCTGTCGAGCAACGTGCCGCTCGGCCATGGGCGTTTTCCTATGCTTGCCTATGGGTTATAGGCACTTGCCATGCGCATGACAACCCTGCGGCCAAAGGAATCTCCTTCTCTTGTAGCGGACGGTTCTCAAAAATTTCGTGCGTGCCCGCGCCGCAAAAGGCTATGAATGCGAGGCTGGCGCCGGTTTGCCAGAGAAGTTGTATGTGGATCAGCCGTGAGGATGAAAGACCAGGTCCGAAGGAACGGGCATGCCATTTCTGCCAGCCATAGGAGAAACCTCGGCAAAAATGTCCACTAAAACCAGCCCGGGCTTCAGTCGTGAAGTGGCTAGGACAACCTCGCAGGAGAATCCAGCATGAATCGCTTTGGGGTCTTCTCGGCCGGGCTGCTTGGCTTTCTGGGCATCGCTGCGGCGACCTACGGCGCGCACCGGCTCGCCGCCTCTCCCAACCTGCCCCACGCTCTGGAAACCTGGAAGACGGCTGTCTTATACCAGTTCGTCCACGTGCTGGCCGTGCTCGCGCTGAGTCGGTATTCGAAAGGCTTCGTCATTCCCACCCTCTGCTTTCTTTTCGGCATTCTCCTCTTTTCCGGAAGCTTGTACGCATGGGTCCTTACCGAAAACGTAGGCTGGACCCGTGTCACGCCGTTCGGGGGTTCTCTGCTCGGAATCGGCTGGCTTTGGATCGCGGCAGAGGCTCTTCTTCGCAAGCCCGCTCCGACACCTTAGCGGCCCCTGCCGGATCGCAAAAGTTTTGCTCTATCCTGGCGATCTCCATTAGTTTCGCAGAGCGGGCCTTTCCTATGAACCGATTCACAGAAAAAGCGCAGGCGGCCATCGCCGAGGCGCAAAATTTGGCTGTACGTCACTCCCACCAGTCGGTCGACGTGGAGCATCTCTGCGAAGCCCTGTTGGCAGAGCAAGGGCTCGTGCCCCGCTTGCTGGACCGGGCGGGCGTCGATGTAGCCAAGTTGCGAGAACGCCTGGGTCAGGAACTCCAGCGCCTGCCCCGCATCTCCGGCTCCAACAGCGGGGCTTACGTGACGCAGCGTTTCCGCGAACTCCTGGTCAAGGCACAGGAGGAAGCCAAGCGTTTAAAGGATGAGTTTGTCAGTGTCGAGCACCTCATGCTGGCGCTCCTGGACGAGCCCTCGGCCACGGTTACCGGACGCCTGCTTCGCGAGGCGGGAATCAGCCGCGAGACCTTTCTCCAGGCCCTGACCGAGGTGAGGGGGCACCAGCGGGTAACGAGCCCTAACCCCGAAGAAACCTACGAAGCCCTCCAGAAATATGGGCGTGACCTCACCGAGCTCGCGCAGAAGGGAAAGCTCGATCCGGTAATCGGGAGGGATGCGGAAATCCGGCGTACGATCCAGGTGCTCTCCCGACGGACGAAAAACAATCCTGTCCTGATCGGCGAGCCGGGCGTCGGGAAGACCGCCATCGCCGAAGGCTTGGCGCAGCGCATCGTCGCAAGCGACGTCCCGGAGAGCTTGAAAAGCAAGCGCATTGTGCAGCTCGACATGGGGGCCCTGATCGCCGGATCCAAGTACAGAGGAGAGTTCGAGGAGAGGCTTAAGGCGGTCCTCAAGGAAGTAACGGCCTCGGAAGGGCAGATCATCCTCTTCATCGATGAGATCCATACCTTGGTCGGGGCGGGCAAAGCCGAAGGGGCGATCGACGCGGGCAACATGCTCAAGCCCCTCCTTGCGCGGGGTGAACTGCATTGCATCGGAGCCACGACGCTCGACGAGTACCGGAAATATGTGGAGAAGGATGCCGCCCTGGAACGGCGCTTCCAGCCCGTCCTCGTCTCCGAGCCGACCGTGGAAGATACCATCTCGATTCTCCGGGGGTTGCGCCAACGATACGAGCTCCACCACGGGGTGAGGATTCAGGACAGCGCTCTCGTGGCCGCGGCGGTGCTTTCTCACCGCTACATCACCGATCGCTTCCTCCCGGACAAGGCGATCGATCTGATGGACGAGGCGGCGGCCAAACTGAAAGCTGAAATGGAGAGCATGCCGGAAGAGTTGGAAGACCTCGAACGGCGAGTCCTTCAACTGGAGATCGAAAAGGAAGCTCTTCGCAAGGAACGGGACGACGCCTCCCGTAAGCGCTTGGAGATCCTGGAGGGAGAGCTCGCCAATCTGCGGAGCGAGCGAGATCGGATTCGAGCCCAATGGCAAGAGGAGAAGGGGTCGATCGGCGGTCTCCAGAAGATGCGCGAAGAGCTCCAGCAGGCCGAGCACGAGATGGAGATCGCCCAGCGCGCCTACGATCTCAACCGCGTGGCGGAGCTTCAGTACGGAAAGATCCCGGAGTTGAGGCGACGGATCCAGGAACAAGAGGAAAAACTCGCCAAGGGACAGGCGGATGGAGGCCTTCTTCGGGAAGAAGTGACCCCGGAGGAGATCGCGGAAGTCGTTGCACGATGGACCGGGATTCCCGTCTCCAAACTCCTGGAAGGAGAAAAGGAGAAGCTGCTCCGGCTCGATTCCATCCTCCACCAGAGAGTGATCGGCCAAGAAGAGGCGGTTGCGGCCGTCGCCGATGCCGTGATCCGAGCTCGCTCCGGCCTCAAGGATCCCAAGCGGCCGATCGGCTCGTTCTTCTTTCTGGGACCAACCGGCGTTGGGAAGACCGAGCTCGCCCGAGCATTGGCGGAAGCGCTCTTCGACAGCGAGGAGAACATGATTCGCCTCGATATGAGCGAATACATGGAAAAACACCAGGTCGCACGCCTCATCGGCGCTCCCCCGGGGTACGTCGGATTCGAAGAGGGAGGACAGTTGACCGAGGCGGCCAGGCGCAAACCTTACAGTGTAATCCTGGTCGACGAGGTAGAGAAAGCCCATGCCGATGTCTTTAACGTCTTTCTCCAGATTCTCGACGACGGCCGGCTCACCGATAGCCAAGGTCGAACCGTCGACTTTCGCAACACGATCATCATCATGACTTCCAACATTGGAAGCGTCTACTTGACCGAAGGAATCGGCCCATCGGGAGAGATTCCGGAACTGGTGCGCAACCGCGTAATGGATGAGCTTCGGGCTCATTTCCGGCCGGAGTTTCTTAACCGTCTTGACGAAATCGTGCTCTTCAAGCCTTTACAATTACCCCAACTCCAGAAGATCGTGGATCTGCAGCTCGAAGCGTTGCGCAAGCGGCTGGCAGAGCGAGCGATCACTTTGGAGTTGACCGCCGCTGCCAAGGAGCATCTGGCACGCGTTGGGTATAGTCCTATTTACGGAGCTCGCCCGCTGAAACGGGCCATCCAAAGGGAGCTGGAAACCCCACTCTCCCGCAAGATTGTCGGGGGAGAAATCCCGGAGAAGACTGCACTCTCGGTGGATTTTGCCGATGGACAGCTCGTCTTTCGCGGACGACCGGAGGAGACGGCATGAAACGGTTCCCACGGCTCTTAGCGCGGCCAAGCCGCTTGGGGGAAGTGGAGCAAGGACTAGCCAGCCTCTCCTTTCTGCTCGAAGAAACCGCCGCGCACTACGTCGCACGCCTGCAGAGGGAGATCCGCGATCTCACCCTGACCGCCCGAGAGTTGGAACGGGTGGAGAGCCAAGCGGGAAGGAGAGCGCATCGGCTCTTGGCCAAGGCGGCCGCTAAGCTCGAATCCTTGCCGATCGCTCCGGAAAAGGGCCGGAGGAAGGACTTGCGAAAGATCGACCGACTGATCGGAGAACTGGAAGAGTTGCTCGAAGAAGCCACGTGCAAAGAGGGAGAGCTTCCTTCGTGACCTCTGAACCGCTTCCTCCCCTCGTTGGAAGCCGCCAAGAACATCCACCAGGCCAACGACCCCTGGACACGACCCCCGCTTCCCCCCGCTACGCGGTTTTTGACATTGGCAGCAACTCCGTCAAGTTCCTCGTGGCCGAATGGGACGGAGTCGACCTTCAGGCACTCGACCATCGGAGCTTCACTACCCGCCTCGTCGAAGGGGTGCTCACCACCGGAGAGTTGACGGAGGACGCCGTGAAGCAGACCGAAGCCGTGCTCCGGAGTCTCCGTCGCGCGGCGGATCAGTGGCAAGCCGATCGTCGCATCGCGGCGGCAACCAGCGCCGTTCGCGACAGCCGAAACCGCAAGCAGTTCCTCAAACGGATCAGCGCCCTACTCGACTGCCCTGTTCTCCTGCTTTCGGGCGAGGAAGAGGCGGACATCACCTTCCAAGGAGTTGCGGCTGACCCATTCCTACGAAACCGCAAGCTCCTGGTGACGGAGGTCGGTGGGGGAAGTTCCCAATGGACACAAGGCAGGGATGCGACGGTCGAGGTTCACTTGAGCCTGCCGCTCGGCTGCATTCGCGTTCGCGAACGGTTTGTCTCAGGATATCCGATTGGTGGAAAGCTGCTCGCGTCGATGCTCCTCACCCTGGAGAAGCAGATCAAGGATGCTCTCCGCGACTTTTCCCCTCGCAATTGCACCTTGGTCGCTGTCGGAGGAACCGCGACCGCGCTTGCTGCCCTGGTGCAGGAGCTTCCGCAATTCGACGCCGAGAAAATTCATCTCTTCTCGCTCCCCGCGGATCTGCTCCAACGTATTCTCGAGGACCTTTCTAGATCGGATCTAGCACGGCTGCAATGCCTTCCCGGAGTGCCCGCCAAGCGAGCGGACATTTTCGTCCCGGGAATCGCGGTCTTCTTTTCGACCCTCGCAGCCTTGGGAATCGACCGCTTGACCGTCAGCGTGCGTGGCCTTCGCCACGGACTAGTCGAACGCCTACGGACCTCCTAACGGCTAAGCCTCCTCATTCAAAATCCCGACACTAGCCCTCCCCATGCACAAAGCTCGCACGCCTTCCCAGGATGCTCCAGATTCCTTCCTTTCCCCCTCGTATGCCCGAAGAGCCATGAGCCGGCCGGCGCCCCGGCATCGACTGCCCGACGGAGAGATGGCGCCGGAGGTTGCCTACCAGCTCATTCATGACGAGCTTTTGCTCGACGGGCAGGAGCGACTCAATCTCGCGACCTTCGTAACAACCTGGATGGAAAAGGAAGCCCGGGATCTAATGGCAGAAAGCCTTCCCAAGAACCTAATCGACAAGGATGAGTACCCCCAGACCGCTGAGATCGAGCAGCGCTGCGTAAGCATTCTCGCAAATCTCTTTCATGCTCCGCCGGCCGAGACCCCTCTTGGAACTTCGACGCTCGGCTCCTCGGAAGCGGCGATGCTGGCGGGATTGGCTCTCAAATGGCGATGGCGCAAGCGGCGCCTCGCCGCCCGCATGCCTACGGATCGACCGAATCTCGTCATGGGCACGAATGTGCAGGTCGTCTGGGAGAAGTTTTGTCGATATTTCGAAGTAGAGCCTCGGCAGATCCCAGTGGAACCGGGCTGCTACCTCACAACGCCGACCGGGGTCTCCACCTATCTCGATGACAACTCCATCGGGGTGGTCGGCATTCTCGGCACGACCCTGACGGGGGAGTATGAGCCGATCGAGGCGATCCATGACGAACTGATCCGCTGGGGACAAGCCACGGGATGGGAGGTACCTCTGCATATCGACGCGGCGAGCGGGGGGTTTATCGCTCCCTTCCTAGAGCCGCACTTGCGCTGGGACTTCCGCTTGCCGCTCGTTCAATCGATCAATGTTTCCGGTCACAAATATGGTTTCGTCTACCCCGGCGTCGGATGGGTTCTCTGGCGCTCACAAGAGGCGGTCCCCGATGAACTGATTTTTCGCGTAAACTACCTCGGAGACGAGATGCCGACTTTCGGGTTGAACTTCTCTCGCTCCGGCGCTCCGGTCGTCGGCCAATATTACAATTTCCTCCGCCTCGGCCGTGTGGGCTATACCCGAATCTTGAAGGCGATGCGGGAAACCACCCTCTTCCTTTCCGACCGGATTGCAAAGATGGGGCCCTTCGAGCTGGTCAGCGACGGCTCTCAAGTGCCTGCCTTTGCCTTCAAGTTCAAAAGCGAACCTTCCGAAGCGGTATTCGCGCTCTCGGAGAAGCTTAGGGAGCACGGATGGCAGGTACCCGCCTACACGATGCCTCCCAACGCACAAGGCGTTTCCGTGCTTCGCATCGTCGTTCGCGAAGGGTTCTCTCGTGACATGGCCGACCATTTCCTGTTCGACCTTCACCGGGCGCTTGGCTCAAGGCAGGGAAAGCCTTCCACTCATCACGGCAGACGAGCTACCCGTTTCTACCACTAGCGACCGCTTGGGAGAACTGGTCGTTAAGCAAACGGGGAGATGCCGCCCTTCGAGCCACGCTTGGCGAAAAGCGAGCGGGTGAAGGGAATCGAACCCTCGCATGCAGCTTGGAAGGCTGCCGTTCTACCATTGAACTACACCCGCGGGATGCTCCGCCTGGGCCCTGTAGGATTTGAACCTACGGCCTTCTGATCCGTAGTCAGACGCTCTAATCCGCTGAGCTAAGGGCCCGGTGACCAATACCCCATCTTGCACCGAAGGGCGCAGTTGGCAACCCGTTTTTCGCCTGTGTCCCCCTTTCGCGACGCAAAAGGGGAATCCTCTCGGAATCGCTCTACGGCCGATTCGCAACGGGAACGGCCTCCTTCCTCCCCGCCCTTCCGGGCGGTGGGAAAAGGTCCGTGAAAGAGGTCCATGGCAACCCTCCGCGGTATAAGGCGAAACGGCTCAGGATTTCGCGCACGTACTGTCGGGTCTTCGGAAAATCGATTCGCGAGAAGAAGGCGCGGGCGCTTCTAGGGTGGATTGGATCCACCCAGCGCGCTGCGTTGCGCCGCCCCGCGTTGTATTCGGCAAGAGCAAAGACGTACGGATTGTCCGTATCCTGCCAGCGGCGAAGGGCACGACCGAGATACCAGCCTCCAGCCAGGATGCCGACTTGGGGATCGGCAAGCTGTTCCGGGCGAAAATCTGTTCGCTTCTCGCTCCGTGCCCAATCAAGCGCGGTCGTCGGACGCACCTGCATGAGACCGAGTTCGCCGACACGCCCCACCTTATTAAGGCGAAAGTGCGTCTCTTCCCAGATGACCGCGCGGATCAGGAGCGGATCGACGCCATAGCGGCCGCTGGCTATCCGAATCTGTGCATCGTAGCGGCTGTCCGACCGTTCGAGCGAGCTTCGCCAAGCCCAGAAAAGAAGCAAGCCGAGAGAAAGGAGAATGGCAACCCAAAGAAACGCCCGGCGCACCCCTCTATTGTCCGCCGTCCTCTAGGGCAAGCAAGCCAATTGGGCCCGTTGGCGGATGGCAGCTACAAAAGCTTGCCGCCTCTTCCCCCGCGGGAGGAGAATGCCTCTTAGGTATGAAACCGTCCGAGCGATCCAGCAAGAAGCAGAGTCGTCCCAGCCAGAAACGTGCGAAGTGGACCGCCGCTCCGGCAAAAGATGAGGGAGCCCTCCCCAAAAAGCCCGAGCTTCAAGAGATGGCGGACGAAGCTCTCCAAACCTCGAAGGAGAAACCGGCCCGCTCGCGGACAAGTTCGCCTCGACTAGCCCCGCCCCGACGAAAGACCCCGCCCTCGCCTTCGGCAGAGATCCGGCGGAAGATCGTCTTTGTGGCCGCGGAGTGTGCGCCCTTGGTCAAGGTCGGAGGAGTGGGCGATGCGGTGGAGGGGCTCGCGCTGGCTCTTGCCCGAAGGGGCCACGACGTTCGCGTGATCCTCCCCTTTTATGCCGGAATCGATCGGGCGAAGGCCGCTGCTTCGCTCCTGGGCTCATGCTGCGTGCACATGGGGGCCGGACAAGAGCACTGGATTGCCGTCTGGCAAGCTTTCCTCGGCGCGGAGCGAGTCCCGGTCTGGCTCGTCGACTACCAGAGCTATTTTGGACGGGCCGGCGTCTACGACGAGTCGACCGGAGAGTACGCGGATAATGCATTCCGCTTCGCCCTCTTGAGCAAGGCGACCCTCGAAATCTGCAAGTCTATGGCGTTTATTCCGGATGTCTTTCATGCTCACGATTGGCCGGCCGCCCTCGTCCCGGTCTTCTTGAAAGCCTGGCCGCATCTCCTCTCCCCCTTCGACAAGAGCGCCAGCGTCCTGACCCTTCACAATGTCGGACATCAAGGGAAGTACGGGTCGGTGGTCATGCCCTATCTTGGATTGGAATGGGAGAGATTCCGACCGGACTTCATCGAGGACCATGGCCAAGTCAATCTGCTCAAGGCTGGAGTCCGGGACGCCGATCTGCTCACGACCGTCTCTCCGGCCTATGCCGAGGAGATCCGGGAACCGATCGGCGGGTGCGGACTCGCCCCCTTTTTCGCGCAGCGTGGACCCGACCTTTGCGGCATCCTCAATGGTGTCGACGAGGCGCGATGGAATCCGGCAGCCGATCCTCTCATCCCGGCAAACTTTTCCTCGGAAGACTTGACTGGAAAGGACCGCTGCAAGGAAGAACTCCAGCGCCGCTTGGGCCTGCCGGCAAGACCCGATCTTCCGCTCTTTGCCATGGTGAGCCGGCTTCATCTGCAAAAGGGCATTCATCTCGTCCGTGACGCCCTGCCTTCCCTTCTCCGAGAGGAGTCGATCCAGTGCGCTTTCCTGGGATCGGGAGAGCGGGAGTTCGAAGAGTTCCTCCGTTCGCTTGCCCGAGAGTTTCCCGATAAGGTGGCGGCTTCCATCGGGTTTTCCGAGGAGCTCAGCCATTGGATCTTTGCGGGAAGCGACTTCTTTCTAATGCCTTCCCTTTATGAACCCTGCGGCCTCAGTCAGCTCTACGCGATGCGCTACGGCTCGATCCCTGTCGCGCGTGCGACCGGAGGGATCAAGAACACGGTAATCGACCTGGGAGACCAGATGCGCAAGGGGACGGGATTGCTCTTCGTCGACCCGACGGGACAAGGGCTCGCCTCCGCCTGCCGGAGGGCGATCGATCTCTGGAAGGGCCAACGGACGACCGTGATGGCACTGCGCGTCGAAGGAATGAAGAAGCTCTTCTCCTGGCTGCAGACGGCACGGGAGTACGAAGACGCCTATACCGCGGCTCTCCACCGGCGCCGGGCTGGCAGTCCGATCCACTAGAAAAACTCGACGGGGTCTACGTCTACAAGGAGATCGATGCCCCCACGACGCCCGCGTTCCTCCCTCCACCGCTTGAGCAGGCGGACGGCGTCGGCGATCCGAGATGTCTTGAGGAGCAACTGATACCGGAAGGAACCCTGGAGCCGCGCGATCGGAGCGGGCACGATCTCCCCAACTTCGGCTATCCCCGCGAGCCTCTGCCGAATCTCCTCGGCCTCGATCGTCGCGCCCTGCCGGCAGAGACCCTCGTCCGGGCTCTTCCAGACGAGGAGGATTAACCTGGCCGCTGGGGGATAACCGAACGAAGTCCGAAATTCGAGGTCCTGATCGGCGAAGCCGCGATAATCGTGGTGGCGCGCGAACTGGATCGCCGGGTGAAAGGGACAGCGCGTCTGAACATAGACGACCCCCCGCGCTTCCCCTCGTCCGGAACGGCCCGCGACTTGGAGAAGCTGCTGGAAAGCCCTCTCCGCCGAGCGGAAATCCGGCATGTGGAGAAGCCCGTCGATCTGCACGACTCCGACTAGAGTGACTCCCGGAAAGTGGAGACCCTTGGCCACCATCTGGGTGCCGACAAGGATGTCGAAACGGCGCTCGGCAAAGGCCCGCAAGGCTTCCGGGAGGGCGCCCTTCCTCGCCATCGAGTCCGAATCCATTCTCAAGACCCGAGTCGACGGAAAAGCCGCCACGACCGACTCGACAACACGCTCAGTTCCCGTTCCCAGTGCATCGAAGCGCGCCCCGTCGCAGGCGGGACAAGCGGACGCAAATGGCTCGAAGTGGCCGCAGAAGTGGCAGCGAAGCCTTTCTTCCGACCGATGATAGGTCAAGGCGACGCTGCAATTCGGGCACTCCCTCACGACGCCGCACTCCTGACATTGAAGAACCCGCGCATAGCCGCGCCGATTGACGTAAAGAATGGCCTGCTCTTTCCGTGCAAGCCGCTTGGCTAATTCTTCCAGGAGCTCGCGGGAAAGCCAGGGGCTTTCGGTCGAAAATCCGCCAGCAGCCGCCTTCCGCTTCTTTCCGCGCCCACGAAGATCGACGATGCGCACTAGAGGGAGAGACCGGTCCTCGACCCGACCGCTCAGTTCGAGAAGGCGGTATTTTCCGGCGAGCGCGTTAGCATAGGATTCGAGAGAGGGGCAAGCCGAGCCCAAGAGCACCGGAACGCCTTCCCGGCGGGCGCGCATCACGGCGACATCCCTCGCATGGTAACGCGGCGTCTCCGCTTGCTTGTAGGCGGATTCGTGCTCCTCGTCGACGACGATCAGGCCGAGGTCGCGCAGTGGAGCAAACACGGCGGAACGCGCGCCCACGACGATGCGGGCGCGCCCGGAACAGACGTCCCTCCACTGGTCATGGCGTTCTCCGTCCGAAAGTCGGCTGTGCCAGAGCGCAATCTTCCCGGGAAGATCCCCGAAGCGGCTCTGCACCTGCCCGACGAGCTGCGGGGTCAACGCGATCTCCGGAACCATCACGAGCGCCGAGCGCCCCTGGGCGAGCGCCTCTCCCACCGCTTGCAGATAGACCTCGGTCTTGCCGCTGCCCGTTACGCCGAAAAGGAGAAAGGGAGCAAACTCGCTCCGCCGAATGGCGGCGCGAACGGCGTCAAACGCCTTCGTCTGATCCTCGGTCAAGACAGGACGCATCCTCTCTCCCGAAGGAACGGAGATCAACGGATGCCTCGTCCTCTCCGCCTTTCGAAGATCGACGAGACCCCGCTTTGCGAGCCTCTTCCAGACTTGTGCTCCCATTCCCGTAACCGCGCAGAGCTCCGTCAACCAAGTTGGTCCAAGCTCGCGCAGTCGACGCCATGCCTCCTTCTCGCGAGGGGAGCAGGCTACCCGCTCCATCGACTCTTCGTCCCATCCGGGCAGGCAAGCCGCCAAAAGCCGCTCCTGTCCGTGCGCCCTGCGCACCGGAGCGGGCAGAACGCAGGCAAGGGTCGCGGCGAGAGGGGCGCAATAGTAGCCCGCGACCCACTCGGCCAGATGGAGAAGCGTTGCGGAAAGATGGAATGGCTCCGCGGAAATCGCGGAGAGCTCTCGAAGCCCTTCGACGGCGGGTGTTGTCGGGAACGCGATCACCCACCCCGTCGTCTGCGCACGGCGCAAGGGAACCCGGACATGGGTTCCAATCTCGACTTCGTGCACCAACCTCTCTGGAACCGCATAATCGAGGAAGCAGTCCCGCTTTCGCTCCAAGAGAACCCGGGCGACCAGGCCTCCTCGATCGGAACGGAACTCCTGATTTTCGAAGAGCTCGGCTGCCATGGGTTCCGCACAGCTATCGTACTCTGCCGCCGAAACGCCACCAACTTTCTTATCGGCCTGCCCTCGATGCGTCGAAGACGAGGGTGACAGGCGGGGGGAAAGACTGCAGATTGGATCGGGAGGAGATTCATGACGGACACGATTGCGGCACTGGCCACTCCAGCGGCACCGGCTGCCTTGGCCGTCATCCGTGTTAGCGGTCCGCAGTCGCGGGAAATCACCGATCTTCTGCTGCGGAAGCCGGTCTCGTGGCTGCCCCAAAGAGCCTGGCATCGAGAGATCTGGGACGGGGACGAGAGACTAGACGATGTGGTTCTCCTCTACTGGCGGCATCCCCGCTCTTACACCGGCGATGAGATGATCGAGATCTCCTGCCACGGGAATCCGCTCCTCGTAGACAAGATTCTCGCCGCCTATTTCGCCCGGGGCGCTCGGGCCGCTCTTCCTGGAGAGTTCACCCAGCGCGCCTTTCTTCACGGCAAGATCGATCTAACTCAGGCCGAAGCGATCGCCGATCTCATTCATGCCGGGAGCCTCCGTAGCCTGGCTGCCGCCCAAGAGATTAAAGAGGGGCGGCTGGGCCGAAAGCTCGCGGAAGCTCGTTCAACTCTCCTGGAACTTGTCGCGCACGGGGAAGCCTTTCTCGATTTTCCCGAAGAGGACATCGATCCCGAGGTTGGGGAGGAAATGCTTCGTCGGGTGGATCGGTTAAGGAGCGAGCTTCTCGGCCTAGCCGACACTGCACCAACCGGCCGGCTCCTCCGAGAAGGGGTCATAGTAGTTCTCGCTGGGCCTCCCAACGTGGGGAAGTCGAGCCTTTTCAACGCGATCCTGCGGCAAAACCGTGCCATCGTCTCTCCGCACCCCGGCACGACACGAGATACGATCGAATCGCTCTGTCAGATCCATGGATTCCCTGTCCGGCTCATCGACACGGCCGGCTATCGAAGCGCCGAACACCCGGTAGAGGCCGAAGGGGTCCGCCGCGCGGAAGAAGCCCTGCGCTCTGCGAATATCATCGTCCATGTATCGACCGCGCCGGAGCCGCCCGAAGCCGACCCCGGTCCTCCGCTCTCTCTGCTCCCCCATCAGCGGCTATTGGCCGTGGCGAACAAGTCAGACTTGGGCGTCCATCCGCAGCGCCACTCCCAGCTCTGTGTCTCCACGATCACTCGCCAAGGACTGCCCGAGCTGGATCGCCTCATTCATCGGGAAATCGACGCCCTCGCTCCAGACGCGACGACCGGGGATGGGGTCAACGCGCGGCAGGAAGCCGCCCTTCGACGAGCCGCGGCGGCTTTGGAGCGTGCCTCCATAGCCTTTCAAACGGGCTTGGCCTGCGAGTTCTGGTGCCTTGAGCTACGCACAGCACTGCAAGCTGTTGGGGAGGTTATTGGGCTGGTCACTAGCGAAGAGATTCTCGACCAGGTCTTTCGACAGTTTTGCATCGGAAAATAGCCTCAATGCCTCATTCCGGCAGAAACGGAGGAAGAGAGATGCTCCCGGAGTCCGAGATCCGAGCGGCGATCGCCGAAAAGAAAGCGAAACGAGAGTCTTTCGAACAGTGGGAGTATATTCGGCTTCTCCATGATTGGCACGGATGGCCGCGCGGCACGCTCCTGGCCGCCGGCAACATCATTCCCGGATATCCGAAGATCGGGCGGGTGCAAACCTTGGCGGGAATCCCTTCTCTCTTTCATGGCCCATTTTGGATCGAGGAAAAGATCGACGGCTACAATGTGCGAATCTTTCGCGCAGGCGACGCACTCTTCGCCGCCACCCGCGGAGGACTGGTCTGCCCCTTCACGACGGACCGGTTGACCGACCTGATCGATCCGGCCGTCTTCTCGGCCCAACCGGATTTGATCCTCTGCGGGGAGGTGACCGGACCGGAGACGCCCTACGTCGAAGGCACCTCTCCTCTAGTGCCGCAAGGCGTCGGCTTTTTTCTATTCGACCTGATGCGGCAAGGCGCCGCAGGCTTTTTCCCGGTCGAGGAGAGGCGCAAGCTCGCCGACTCGTTCGGCCTTCCCTCCGTTCCCTTTTACGGCCGATGCGATCCGGAGGAGCTCGGCTTGCTGCGGGAAGTCGTTCGCCGCCTCGATGCGCAGGAGCGCGAGGGAGTCGTCCTCAAGAAAGACTCCCCCAGGAGCCTCCGGGCCAAGTATGTCACAGGAAGCGCCGAGCTCTCCGACATCGCCTCTATGGCTCAGCGATATCTCGACGTCCCTTCCGAGTATTTCACGGAACGGATTTTGCGGCTGGCTCTTTTCCTCGAGGATATGGAGATAACGGATCGGGAAGAATGGCACCATCGGCTGGGAAGGGCCTTTCTTTCCGCTCTTCGGGAGAGGATCGCCGCCGCTCGGCAGGGGCGATGCGTCGGCTCGTTCTGCTGCCGCTTCCATCTTCGTCAAAGCGCCGTTCGACTTCTCGACTCTCTTGGTCAGATCCGCGGACATGAGGGAGAAACCCGTCTGGTTAGCCTTCACGAGGAAGGAGGAACCTGGGTCCTCCGATTCGAAAAGCTCTACCGCTCAACCACGGGCTTTCTCAGAAACGCTCTCGGCGGCTCCCTTCGTTTCGACTAGATAGCCGAGCAACTCTCGGAAGTGGCGCGCATCGACAACCGTAACCCCCATCCGATCTGCCCACTTCCGCATCCCCTCGTCGGCTGCGACCAAGCTTCCTTCAAGCTCGAAGGAGAGGAGAACCACGTCGACATCGCCCCGGCTGTCAAGAATTCCTCGACGCAGGCTTTCCCGGTAACGCTCCCGGAGCCGGTGAAGGAGCTCGCCGATCTCCGCCGCCTCGCCGGCCCGTTTGGCATGTTCCTCGGCAATGCGCAACCCATGATCGATCCGCTTCCGAACCTCATCGATAAAGTCGTAAAGAAAATCTCCCGGGATCTGAAGATCCGATCTTCGGGGGGAACGGATCCGAATCACCGATTCGAAGTATCCGATCAGGGATTCGAGATCCCGCATCTTCCGCAACTCCTCGTATACGGAGAGCGGCATATAAAATTCTGCAGGAACCCTTCGCGCCAGGTCGAGGAAACCACCCACCGCCGCCTCGTCTTCTCCAAACTGAGAAGCGACATCCGGGTTGGTAAAGATGCTCGTATCGAGGACAAATCGGTGCATGAGCCCCGCCGGGCCCCTAGATTAGGCTGCTTGGCACGGGCAATCCAGCCCATTGTTGCTCCTTCCCCTTCTGCGGCTTGCGGATTGTCAACGGATCCGAACTCTCCGAAACTGCCTCTGTGTGGTACTGGCCTCTCCTCCGCCGTCTTCTCTTTTTTCTTCCCCCGGAGAGTGCACACCAGATCGCTCTTTCTCTCTGCGCCAGCTCCCGGGCGAACGGTCTCTTCCAGCGACTCTTCCCGCCTCTGCCCGCAGGGCTCGAACGGAGGGTCTGGGGTCTCCGCTTCCCGAGCCCGCTCGGACTCGCGGCCGGCTTCGACAAAAACGGCGTTGCTCTTAGTGCCTGGGAGGCATTGGGTTTCGGCTTCTGCGAGATCGGCACCGTGACCCCTCTCCCGCAAGAGCCGAATCCGCCGCCCCGCCTCCGGCGTCTAGTCGGATCGGAGGCCCTCTGGAATCGGCTTGGCTTCCCAAGCGAGGGGGCGGAGCGGGTCGCCCGCCGGCTCTCTAGCCAGCGGGCGGAACAGAGATGGCCCGGCTTTCCGGTGGGAATCAATGTAGGAAAGTCACGGCAGACGGATCTTGATCGAGCAGCCGGCGATTACGCGCGTGCCTTTTCCCTTCTCCGACCCTACGGCGACTTTTTTGTGCTCAATTTGAGTTCGCCGAACACCCCCGGGCTCCGCTCTCTTCAGCAACGGGCGCATCTGCGCACCGTGCTGGAAGCGGTCGCAGGAGCCAACTCTCCACCCGCCAAGCCCATCCTCGTGAAGATCGCTCCTGATCTCGAAGAAAAGGAACTCGGCGAGATTCTCGAGGTGCTCCTGCCCGGACGCTGCGACGGCTTGGTCGCAACGAACACCCTGCCGGCCCCTGGTCCGCACGGAGTCGTTGGGGGAGTGAGTGGCAGACCCTTGGCAAAGCGGAGCACCGCGGTGGTTCGCTTCCTGGTTCGGGAGAGCGGCGGCCGTCTGCCCGTCATCGCGGCCGGCGGAATCTTCGATTCGGCTGACGCTCGGGAAAAGCTCGACGCGGGAGCAAGCCTCCTTGAGGCCTATACGGGATTTGTCTTCCGCGGGCCGAGCTTTGCTCGCGACATCGCCCGAGGGATTCTAGGGGACCGCCTGTAAGCGCGCACGGAGCGTTTCCGGGTCCGAAATAGGCTCCGAGCAGGAGGAGGATTGGCAGAGGTAGGCGACCGGACCCTCGTCCCGCGCCGGAAGAGAGAGATAGAAGGCTTCCTGATCGCCCAAAAAAGGAATACGGCCGCCTTCCTCGATCAAAAGGAGAAGCTTCCGCCGGGGGAGGCCGTGCGCCCCGGCGGCCAGGAGATTCCAGGTCTGCGGGTCGGCTCGCCTGCCCACGACTACCACCGACAGGGGAGGCCGGGTTGAGTCGAGATAGGCTGCCAGCAGCTGCGGGAGAGCGGTAGGCGCACGGAGAAAACGGTCCGCCTCCGCCCGAAAGAGAGCGTCCAGCCGCCCAGACCACCGATCTCGGGGCAGCAGCGCGGAAAAGCGCAAAAGGTTCGCTGCGGCAATCGATATCGCGGCCGGCTCTGCTCCGTCGTACTCTTCGCGCATCCGAAAGGGTACCGAGCTCGCCTCCTCCCTGCTCGTCCAATAGGCTCCGGATTCGGAATCCCGGAACAGGGCTTCCATCCGATCTTGGAACGAGACCGCCTTCTCCACCCATTCGGCCTTCTGCGTCAGCTCGAAGAGATCGAGGAGTGCCTGCACCAGCATCGCATAATCGCCCGCATAGGCCTCGACCTCGCCCCGTCCTTCCCGATAGAGACGAAAGAGCTTCCCGGTCGCCCGATCGAAGAGATTCGAAAGGAGATACTCCATCGTATGCTCCGCCGCATCCCGGTAACGCTCTTCATTCAAAATCAGGCCCGCACGGGCGAGTGCGGAGACCGCGAGAGCGTTCCAGCCAAGCACGATCTTGTCGTCTTTCGCGGGCCGAGGTCTTCGGCTGCGAGCTCGATCCAGTTTAGCGGCAATGGTACTCCTGGTCCTCTCCACTTCATCAGGCGAGAGCCTTCGCCTGAGCGCAATCTCTTCCACTGACTCGACTTCGTAGAGGATATTCTTTCCGGCCAGCTCCTGCTGAGGATCGGCATCCGCCGGGATATTGCCTTCGGGCCGCACCCCCCACAACTCGGCCGCCAAAGCCAATTCCGCCGGCTCAAGGATTTCCGCGAGCTCCCGGTGCGTCCAAAGGTAGAAGGCGCCTTCCCGAACCTTTCCATCCTCTCCGGAGAGGCTGTCCGCATCTTCGGCCGAGGCAAACCCTCCGTCTGGGAGCGCGAGATGGTGCAGGAGATAGTCCAGAATCTCACGAACGATCGACTCCGAACGGGCGTCTCCGTTGCAGCAGAAGCTTTCCAGGTACACAGAGGCCAACTGTGCCTGATCGTAGAGCATCTTCTCGAAGTGGGGCACCCGCCAGAACCGATCGACCGAATAACGATGGAAGCCCCCTCCAATCTGGTCACGGATTCCTCCCCGCGCCATCGCCTCTAGCGTTTGCAGAGCGATTGAGCGGGCGCGTTCTCCTTGAGGCTGTCCGCGGCTGCTCTCCGCATAGCGGAGGAGGAAGTGGAGCACTGCGGGCCTGGGAAACTTCGGCTTGGGGCCAAAACCGCCCCATTCCGGATCGAATGCTCTCGCAAACTCCTCGAATGCGCGCTCCGCCGCTTGATCTCCCTCCACGAGGCCCGGAGGGCTTCCGGCCAAGGCGTCTCGGAGCTGTCTGGCGATCTCCTCGCCGCGAAGCACCAGCTCCTCCCGATGATGCAACCAGAGATCTGCGATCTGGTCCAACAGGGAAAGGAATCCCAGTAGCCCCCACCGGTCGTTCTTCGGAAAGTAGGTTCCCCCGAAAAACGGCTTGAGATCGGGAGTCAGCCAGACGCTCATTGGCCAGCCTCCCTGCCCAGTGGTGGCTTGGACAAAAGCCATGTACGCCTGATCGACATCGGGCCGCTCCTCCCGATCGACCTTCACGGGCACGAAAGCGCGATTGAGCCGCTCCGCCACTTCCGGATCTTCGAAGGATTCGTGTGCCATCACATGGCACCAATGGCAGGTGGCATAACCGATCGATAGAAAGATCGGCTTCCGCTCGGCCTTGGCCTTGGCAAAAGCCTCCTTCCCCCAAGCGAACCAGTCGACTGGATTGGCGGCATGCTGGCGGAGGTAGGGGCTCTTTGCTGTCGCCAATCGGTTCATTTTGCTTCTGAAAGCCGCCCGGCTTGCGAAACGGTCAGTTTCCCGCCGATCGAGAGAAGATGCAGGTCGATCTCCGCGGCCAAAAAAGCCTCCCGGGCTGCGCCCTTGTCGATTCGAATTCCTTCGAAGCTATCGTAATGCACTCCCATTACATTCCGGCAATCCAGAAGCTCCGCCGCCCGAACCGCGTCATCGACCCCCATGGTGAACGTATCTCCGATCGGAAGAACCGCGAGGGAGATCGGATGGTGCATTTCCCCTAGCAACTTCATATCTCCAAAAAGGGCGGTGTCCCCGGCATAATAGACCGTCCCCTCAGGAGCACGAATCACGAAGCCTCCCGCTGGGCCGCCATAGCCGCCGTCGGGCAGGCTGCTGGAATGGAAGGCCGGAACATAGTGGACCATGCCGAAAGGCCACCGCTTCCTTCCTCCCAGATTCATCGCGTAGACTCTCCCTACCCCCTGCCGAAGCAACCATTCCGCCACTTCGAAGCTCGCCACGACCAGGGCTCCCGTGCGCTTCGCGATATCGGGCGCATCGCCGATGTGATCTGCATGTCCGTGCGAGAGAAAAAGATAGTCTGCGGTAATCTCCTCCACGCGCAACTCGGCCGCAAGCGGGTTTCCGGTAAGAAATGGATCGAAGAGCAGGGTTGTCCCGCCGACATCCAACGAAAAGCACGAATGCCCGTAGTAGGTGATGTCCATGGAATCACTCTACCCCGAGGGACGGGGTCCCAACAAGGGCTGCGAAAAGGCCCCCGCTCCGCATTCGTGGGAATCTACGGGGGGCTGGAATCCGGGGCGACTTGACATGTCATGGCCAAATAACTAAGTTTTTTTTTTGCTCGCAACCTAAAGAGCGGTCCGCGATACCCTGGCCGGTTTTCAGAAGCCGGCTCAATCGGAGGCTTCCCATGAAAGCATTTGTCATGCGTACGATCGGCGAAGTTGGATTCCTCGACAAACCAGTGCCGAAGCCGGGACCGTTCGACGCGGTGATCCGCACCACGGCGGCCTTGATCTGTACTTCCGATGTACACACCCTTCAGGGCGCCATCGGCCCCCGTCAGGATTTGACCCTCGGTCATGAAGCGGTTGGACTGGTCCATGAGGTGGGGAGCCACGTCCGGGACTTCCGACCGGGCGACCGGGTTCTTGCCGGCGCCATCACCCCGGATTGGAGCGATCGCGCTTCGCAGGCGGGACACTCTTCTCAATCCGGTGGCGCTCTCGGCGGCTGGAAGTTCTCTAATGTGAAAGATGGGGTCTTTGCCGAATATTTCCATGTGAACGACGCCGACGGCAACCTGGCACGCATCCCCGATGGGCTAAGCGACGAGCTGGCGGTCTACTGCGCCGATATGATGAGTACAGGCTTCATGGGAGCTGAAAATGCGAACATCCCGATTGGAGGGACTGTCGCCGTCTTTGCGCTTGGGCCAGTAGGGCTGATGGCCGTGGCGGGGGCGCGGCTGCGCGGGGCGGGCCTCGTGATCGGCATCGACTCCGTGCCGAAGCGTCTGGAGCTCGCTAAACACTTCGGGGCGGACGTCGTCGTCGACATGGGTCAAGGGGACCCGGTGGCACGCATTCTTGAGATCACCGGCGGCGAAGGAGTGGACGCCGCGATCGAAGCGGTCGGGATGGACGCCGCTTTTCAAAACGCCGTGCGAGCGACTAAGCCGGGCGGCACCATATCGAACGCCGGCTATCATGGATCCGGCGAGTTCGTCCACATCCCTCGAACCGCTTGGGGAGTCGGCATGGCCGAAAAGACGATCCGGACCGGACTCTGTCCCGGCGGTCGGCTGCGAATGGAGCAGCTCCTTCGGATTCTGGAGAACGGACGACTCGATCCCTCCCCGTTGACAACCCACCGCTTTCGCTTCCATGAGATCGACCGTGCCTTCGAAATCATGGCAAAAAAACTCGACGGCGTCCTCAAGCCGCTCATCTCGTTTTAGCCGGGACATCCCACCAATTTTCCGCCGCTGACGCGAAGCGCAGATGCTTCCCCCGAGGGCAAAACGACCGGTGTCGAGTCTTGCCCCTCCTCTCCTATTGACCGAACGACGGCTTAAACGCGGGAAAAGCTTTCAGGCTGACCGCAACATAGTAGTTGAGAATTGACGCCGCTCCCGGATAGCTAAAGTCCTGGAAGTTGAACGAGACAATCCAATCCTGCATATCCCGATAGATCGAGAACATCTTCACAGGGACGGAATTGGTTTCGCTCTGGTACATGACCGTCCCGCTCACCTGCCAGTGCTCGCTGATCCGCCAAAAGTTCGATACGTAAGCCATGCTCTGGACGGTGGGTGAAATCTGGGCAAGGACCGGCAAGACGTTGTTCTGCGGGAAGAAGCCTGATGCAATTTGGGGGACCGGAAAGAAACTACTCGGAATCGTCACGTTGTTCAAATATTGATAGCCGATGGTAACCGTGTCCGAGCGATGAAACTGCCAGCTCACACTTGGATTGATGTTCGTAAATCCCTCGTCATAGGTCGGCAGAGCTAGATCAGTGTGCAGCATCAGCCAGGGTACCGGCTTAAAATCGAAAGTCCCGTAGACCTCGTTCACAGTATCGGTCGTCGGCATGAGCAGGGTATTGTACTTTCGATCCCAGTTCGCATCCGTGAATAACGTCAACTCCGCTAAGTCATAGTTCTGGCCATTGCGCTTGGTCTGAAGCCGCTGCGTCATCCCGGCGCGCAGGTAGGTCATCCCGAAAAAAGAGTCGATCGACGGGTAATCGATCGGATTGATCAGGGAAGGCGTAATCGTTGGCATGAGGCTGTCGAATCCCAGAATGTTGTAGGGGTTGCCGTAAGGGTTCGGAATATACTGAAAAGTGGCGAACGGCTGGATCACATGCCGCAACCCATGAATTCCCAGAGATTCGCTTTCTACGTCGTTCCACGTTTTAGATAACTTAAAAGACGCATCCAGGCCCCCGATAAAGAGCACTCGATCAAAGGTCAGGTTCGACTGATTCATCAGCGGCAGAGGCGCATTGAATGCGTTTCCGTATACGTTCTGATCCGACCAGTAGGTTCCCTCGACACCGAGCCGCGGAGTGAGCGAAAGCCAGTGAAAATACTCCTTGGGGTAAGAGAGCTGCTGCAACGTATCCCAGCGCCATCCCCCGTAGTTGCTTAAGAGGTACGCGTTGCCCATTCCGTTCTGCTGATAGAATCGATTGAGCGGAAACCATGGGTAATACAATCCGAACAGGTTTCCTGTCAACGGGTTGAGATTCGAGAACTGCTGCTCGAAATTAACTACGCTCCAACGGCTTTCATAAGCGATCGGACTATGAAATATTTTCGAGCGATTGGTCTCGAAATCGAGCTCCGGAAGACGGTTCAACCCGTTGAAGAAATCCATCAGGTTGTCCTGCACCAGCAGATCGATCGTGAATCCCGTGTGGTAATAGTTCAGCCAGGCCACGTTGTTTGGCTGTCGATTGTACATGTAGCTATTGTAGTAAAAATCCTCCATGATATAGGGATCGGTCCAGTAGTTGATATCCGTAGTCAGGGTGAGCTCCTGGCTCAGCGGATAGCGCTGCTGCAGGCTCATCATAAACCGCTCTGGGCCTACATCGTAGCGAGGGAGCGACGATGGGTTTTGCGCAATGTAACCCTGGTCATGCGGCAGTCCGAAAAGCCGTAGGTTTGCAAATCCGTCTTCGCTGGGCTGGTAGCGAAAAAGAGCTCCGGCAGCGGGTCCACGTAATGAATAGTAATTAAACTGGAATGATGCGCTCAGTTGCGGATTGAATTTCCAGTTATAGACAAGAAGCATATAGTAGCCCCAGTAGGAGCGGTCACCTGGAATCAAGTAGAGCGTGTTCGAATCGCCATCTAGCGATTGACTGACCGCAGGGAGCCAGAGAAGCGGAATGCGATTGACATAGACGACGACATCTCGCATAAGAACTCGGTCCCCAGCATAAATATCCATCGTGCGGGCTTTTATCTGAAGCCCAGGCTTCTCGCGATTCTCTACGGTTCCCATGCCGCGGTCGACGTGATAATGGTCCGTTTCCGGCGTGGTGAGCTTTTCACCCGTCGCCAGTAGGGGGAGATCGACGAGTCCCCAATCGCTGGCCGTAATCGCCTTTGTGTCGATGTTGAAAACCATGTGGACGGCCCGGAAGATCTTTTCGCCCGTGTACACACGGACGTTTCCGTCGGCAAAGACGTTGCGGGTCCGGTTATCGAAGCTGACCCGGTCGGCGTAGAGGGTCGTATCCCCATATCGGACGACCGCATTCCCTTCCGCGGTTGCAATTCCTCCGATAAAGTGCGTCTCCTGCGCGTTGATTTCGATCGGCTGCTGGCCGGGAGGACTACCGGGATCGCTGGGTGGCGGAGGCGACGCAAGCGAGAAGGGAACTACGAGTAGGATCAGGAAGAGAAGGAGCAGGACGGGATAGAACGAGGCCGGGCAGGCGCTGATCGAGGCGTCCCGTCGAAACGAGGGAGGATCGGCTCTTCTGTCCCCTATGGTTCCCTGCCTCTTGGCTCGCATCGCTGCCATGCTATTTATTTGCTTTCTCGCTTGCCTCCACTTCGGGCCGCTGAAGTGGCGGGCGTCCTGCCGTAACTATGCCTCTTTGGTCATATGCGAGGCAAAGCGGACGATGAGATCGACGACTCGCCGAATCTCTTCCGCCGATAAGCCGGGAAAGATCGGAAGAGCCAGCGACTCACGGGCGAGACGCTCGGCAATCGGAAACTCTTCGACTTCCGGGCCCGTGTCAAGGAAACAGGGCTGCCGATGAAGAGGTAGCGGATAGTAGACCTCGGTTTGAACGCCCTCTTCCGAAAGGAACCGGCGGAGCCCATCCCGGTCGGAAGGATAACGAATCACATACTGGTTCCAGGTATGCTCTCCGCGCGCGTTGCATGGCAAAAGGATCGGACTTGCACGCTTCGGAGCCGCCGTCTCCTTCCCCCCGTGACAGCGGCAAGGCTCCGGACAGAGGGCAGCAATCCCGCTCTCCAAAAACGCTTCCTCATAGATTGCGGCATTCCGGCGGCGGGTCTCCAGCGCGTCCTCGATATTACTCAGTCGGACCCGAAGGAAAGCCGCTTGGAGCGCATCGATACGGAAGTTCCCGCCAATCCGCTCGTGCCGATACTTGACGCGGGAACCGTGAACACGGAGGGTGCGAATCCTTTCTGCCAAAGCCCCGTCCTGTGTTGTCACCAGCCCCGCATCTCCCAAGGCTCCCAAGTTCTTCGTGGGAAAAAAAGAGAAGCAGCCCAAGAGTCCCCTCGCTCCCACCTTTTGGCCTTCGGAGCTCGCTCCGAAGGCCTGCGCGGCATCCTCGACGATCGCAATGCCCTTCTCCCGCCCTATCGTAAGAAGGCTCGTCATCGCTGCCGGCTGCCCGAATAGATGAACCGGCATCATCGCCTTGGTATTCGAGGTGCATTTCCGTCTCGCTTCCTCCGGAGAGAGATTCCAGCAGCCGGGGCAGGAATCGACAAAGACCGGCTTCGCGCCGGTCCGTGCAATCGATCCCGCCGTTGCAAAGAAAGTATAGGCCGGACAAATCACCTCATCCCCGGGGCCGATCTCCAAAGCCTGGAGCGCAAGCAGCAAGGCGTCGGTCCCGGAGGAGACGCCAATCGCATGCCCAACGCCGAGGAATTGCGCACATTCCCGCTCAAAGGCACCGACCTCCTCGCCCAGAATAAACTGTCCGCTCGCGAGCACCCGCCCAAAGGCGTCCTCCAACCGCCGCCTCTCCTCGGGGGAGATCCGGCCGAAATCGAGCAGAGGGATTCTCATTGGGATAGAGAGGTCGACGGGCGATTGTCCTCCGCGGCGAGGTTTCGGAGATAGTCACCGTATGCGGAGCTGCCCATGCGCCGTGCCTGGGCAAGAAGGGCGTCGCGGTCAATCCAACCCTTGCTCCAAGCGATCTCCTCCAAGCAGGCGATCTTCAGTCCTTGCCGGTGCTCGATCGCCCTCACGAAGGCGCCTGCTTCCGCCAACGCGTCATGGGTCCCCGTGTCTAGCCAGGCGATCCCTCGACTCAAGACCTCCACCCGCAGCGTTCCTTCCTCGAGATAGCGACGGTTGAGATCGGTGATCTCGAGCTCTCCCCGAGCCGATGGAACCAAGGAACGTGCGAATTCCGGCGCCCTTCCGTCGTAGAAGTAGAGACCGGGAACGGCATAGGCCGACTTCGGCCGCTTGGGCTTTTCCTCGAGCGAAAGAACCCGTCCCGTCGCATCGAATTCGACGACACCGTAGGCTGCCGGGTCTGAAACCCGATAGGCAAAGATCGTCGCCCCCTCTTGAGCCGCGTAGGCGCGGCGGAGCGTCCCGCTCAAGCTGTGCCCGTAGAGGAGATTGTCTCCAAGCACGAGACAGGAAGGTCCTCCGGCCAGAAACCGCTCTCCGATCACGAAGGCCTGAGCCAGGCCTTCCGGGCGCGGCTGCTCCGCATAGGAAAAGCGCAAGCCGTACGCGCTCCCATCGCCCAAAAGCCGTTCGAAGAGGGGTCGATCGCCCGGCGTCGAGATGATCAGGATTTCCCGAATGCCGGCGAGCAGGAGCACCGACAGGGCGTAATGGATCATCGGCTTGTCGTAGATCGTCAAAAGTTGCTTGCTCACCGAAAGGGTAGCGGGATAGAGGCGAGTCCCCATCCCGCCCGCCAGCACGATTCCCCGTCGTTCTGCCATCTTAGCCTCGAAGGAGCCCAAGCCGCTCCCGCGCAAAACCATCCCGCCGAATCCGCTCGCACCATTCGCCGTTCTCTCCATACCAGGCGATCGTCCGACGCAGCCCGTCTTCCAGAGTCTCCCGCGGCTTCCATCCCAACTCCCGCCGGATCTTGCCGGAGTCGACGGCGTAGCGGAAATCGTGTCCCGGCCGGTCGGGCACATAAGTGATCAGATCGCGGCAGGAACTTCCCGAGGGGCGAGGGCGAATCTCGTCCATCAACGCGCATAACTGCTCCACGAGCTCGCGATTCGAGCATCCGGAGCCACTGCCGATATGATAGGTCTCCCCCGGCTTTCCCCTGAGGAGAACGTCGCGGAGAGCTCGGCAGTGATCTTCCACGTAGATCCAATCCCGTCGATTGTTGCCGTCTCCATAGATTGGCAGCGGCGCTCCTTCCAGGATGTTCAGGATCATGAGCGGAATCATCTTCTCGGGAAACTGCCTTGGCCCGTAGTTGTTCGAGCAGTGGGTCACCATGGCGGGAAAGCCGAAGGTCTTCCCGTAGGCTCGCACGAAATGGTCCGACGCCGCCTTTGAAGCGGCATAAGGGCTCGAGGGATTGTAAGGAGCTCCCTCCGGAGTCGGCTCTTCCTCCGGACCGAGCGACCCGTACACCTCGTCGGTCGAGACATGGAGAAACCGGAATCGCTCCCTTTCCTCTCCCCGAAGCTCTCGCCAATAGCTCCATGCGGATTCGAGAAGCCGCCACGATCCCAAGACATTGGTTTCGATGAAGGGCTGCGCGCTCTCGATCGACCGATCGACGTGAGTTTCGGCCGCAAAATGGATGACTCCGGCGATCCGGTTTTCCCGGAGGAGGCGCCCGACGAGCGCCTCATCCCCGATGTCTCCCTGAACGAACTGATGGGGCTCCCCATCGGGCAGGCCGGCCAGATTCTCTCTCCTCCCCGCGTAGGAGAGCTTGTCGAGGGTGACCACCCTCTCGGGCACGGGCCCATCGGTAAAAAGAAGATGGAGAAAGTTCGACCCGATGAAGCCCGCGCCCCCCGTAATCAGCCAACGCCCCATTCGCTCCATTGCCTTTCCTCCGCCTTTTCTCTCCTATACTGCTGCCGCTGTCCGCCACTGGCTCCACGCGAGCTCCACCGCTTCGCGAACCTCCCGTAGATGGATGCCGACCCCCTGAAGCTTCGAGCTGTCGAGGACGCAATTGGAACGCGGAGCGCGCGCCACCTTGCGAAAGGCCTCCTCTCCGGGGAAGAAGGCAAATCGCTTGCCGCCCTCGATCAGCCGCTTGCCGAAGGGAGAGCGCTCCAAGAGGTCGATGACTTCACGCGTGGTCACCGACCCGGGATTGACCACGTTATAGATCCCGAACGGGACGCGCCGTTCCCAGCATTCGACGGCCGCCCGAACGAAGTCGTCGAGCTGCGAAAGCGAGTTCCGGGCATCGAGAAGACGCTCGTAACGCAAGAGCTTGGTTAGATAGTTCTTCTGGCAATCAATCTCGTTGAAGGGGATGCGCAGCCTCCAGAGATAACAGCGGCCGGCGTCCTGCAGGATTTCTTCCCCAAGTGCCTTGGTCCCGCTGTAGAAGCTGCCGTTGTTCGTCCGAAAACAGAAGTTGGGCGGATCCTCCTCCCGAAATCCAAGCCGCTCCCCGTTGGGCCCGGCGCCACGATCCCCCGTATAGAGGCAACCGGAGGAAACATGTCCCCAGGGCAACTCGCGCTCGGCGCAGACCTCCGCCAGGAGCCCGGGCAGTACCGCGTTTCCCAGAAGGCATTCGGTCTTATGCTCCTCGCACGCATCGACATTCGGACGGCCGGTATATCCGGCCGCGTTGATGAGGAAACTCGGCTTGATCTCGCCTAGAAAGCGGGCGATGGATTCCGGGTGGAGAAGGCTGACTTCTTTCCGGGACGGTGCGACGTAGGGAATGCCCCGCTGGCGAAGATGCCTCTGAAAAGCGCTTCCCACGTATCCCGCACCGCCGAAAAGAACGATCTTCCCTACTGCCATGCTCTCTCCTGATCTTCCGATCTCCTGCGCCAAAATCTCTTTTTAGGCTGCCCATTCTCTCCAAGACGGCCCGCTCACGCAAGCAACCATCTCTGAGGAAGGAATTGCCTCCTCTGGGTAAATCCATTATCTCCTATATGAAAACGGTATGTTGCGCGCCGGAATCGTCGGACTCCCTAACGTGGGGAAGAGCACGCTCTTTAACGCCCTCACGAAGAGTCACAAGGCGGAAACGGCAAACTACCCATTTTGCACTATTGCTCCCAACGTGGGAGTCGTCGAGGTTCCCGACCCGCGGCTAGGCCGGCTTGCCTCACTCTCCCGCTCGCAACGAGTAATTCCGGCCGCGATCGAGCTCGTCGATATCGCGGGCTTGGTGGCGGGAGCAAGTCAGGGAGAGGGCTTGGGGAATCAGTTCCTCGCCCATATCCGCGAAGTGGACGCCGTCATCCATCTGGTACGCTGCTTCATGGGTCCGGAGATCCACCATGTGGCGGGTTCGATCGACCCGGTCCGGGACATCGAAGTGATTCACACCGAACTGGCGCTGGCGGATCTGGCCTCCCTGGAACGTCATCGGGAGAAGATGCGAAAAGCGCCTCCGCGGGCGGGCGAGCGCTCTCCGCTGCCAAGCGGCCTTCTGGAGAAAGCCTCGAAGATCCTAAATCGCGGGGCTCCTCTCTTTTCCGAGAGCTGGACGGCGGAGGAGAGAGACGCTCTACGACCCCTCACCCTGCTGACCATGAAGCCCACTCTCTACGCGTGCAACGTGGCGGAAGAGGCGCTTTCTCAGGGCGTCAAGAATCCGCTTGTCCAGGCGGTCGCTCGGTTTCTAAAAGACCGGAGCGATTCCGCACTCGTGGTTCTCTCCTCCCAGCTGGAGGCCGAGCTGCCCAATCTTCCCCCGGAAGAGCGGCAGTCCTTCCTCGAAGCTCTCGGAGTTTCCGAAAGCGGCGTCGACGGCCTGATCCGAGAGACCTACCACCTGCTCGGGCTTCGCACCTATTTCACCACCGGACAGAAAGAAACAAGGGCTTGGACGATTCGCGCGGGAGATCGGGCACCCCAAGCCGCCGGGGTGATCCACTCGGACTTCGAGCGCGGATTTATCGCGGCGGAATGCTCCTCCTTCGCAGAGATGGAACGGTTCGGCTCATTCCCGAGGCTTCGAGAAGCAGGGAAGCTCCGCGTCGAGGGTAAGGATTATGTCGTGGCGGACGGCGACGTGATCGAGTTCCGCTTTAACGTCTAGCCGGCATGTTGGCTCCCCTTGCTGCTCTTCGACGCCGGGCTCTCCTCGCTCTCGTCTTGGCCGGATCCCTGCTGGTTTTCCCGAAGCCCGCCTGCGCCGTTCCGGCGGATAGCCCTCCTGGGGGGCAGAGAGGGCCGACCGCTCCTGTGGCAGACGCAGTCGATGCGGAGACGCTCCGCAAACTGGAGAAGCGGGCAGAGAAGGAGAGAGCGCTGCAGGAGAAGGCGATGCAGAAGGCGGCGGAAAGAGAACGGAAACGATTGGAGAAGGAGCGCCGGGAAAGGGAGAAAGCAATGCGCAAAGAGCAGAAGCCGTTCCCTACGCCACCGATTCGCGCCGCGATCCCGGTGAGTCCGCAAGCACCTCCCCGAGTCCTTGCCGCAATCTGGTCGCAACTGGTCCCATCGCAAAAAATCAGCTCCCTGGTCATCCATGTGCGGCAGCAAAAGCTCTACGTCTACCAAGGGAAGAAGCTCGCAGCCATCGCTCCGATCTGCACGGGGAATGCCACGCATCCAACCCCCATCGGCCGCTTCGCTGTGATTCAGAAGGACCGCAATCACCTCTCAAGCCGTTACGGCTGCTTCGTGGACAACGCGACGGGCCGAATCGTCGATGCCAACGCCGTGATTGGACAGCGTCCCCCTCCGGGAACCCATTACGAAGCGGCCGAGATGCCCAACTTTCTACGCATTACTTCGGACGGCGTCGGGCTTCACGGCGGTTATCTTCCCGGATTTGCCGCTTCTCACGGCTGCATCCGTTTGCCGAAGAGCTTCGCTTCCGAGCTCTTTGAGCTCGTCCAGGACGGAACTCCCGTATCCGTGGTCGAGTAGACGTATCCTCTCCTCGTCACGGAGGCGGGCGTCAGGACAAATCGCAACCGCCAGGGGAACCGGCTCTTCCGAACCGGCGCTCGAGCTCTCCGTAAGAAAACTCGATCCACGTCGGGCGGCCATGCGGACAGGTGTCGGGATTCCGGCAGGCATGAAGATCCTCCAAGAGCCGCAGGATCTCGCCCGAGGAAAGACGATCGTGAGCCTTTACCGCCCGCCGGCAAACGAGTCCGGCCAAGATCTCCGCTTCCGCTCGCTCGATCGCACAGGGTCCATTTCGGCCCGCCAAGTCTGCGGCGAGCCTTTCCACGAAGGCCGCGAGATCCAAGGAGGCCAACCGTGCCGGTGCCGCCTCCACGGCAAATGTTCCGGCGCCCAGCTCGCCCAGTTCCAAGCCGAGCCGGCGCAAAAGAGGAAGCTCCTCGGCCAAAGCCGCTGCGCTCCGCGCGGGCAGAGTCACGACAACCGGATGGAGAAGGGGCTGCCTTCCGCTCCCCTCGCTCTCCCATCCGGACAAGAGTCTTTCAAAGAGAACCCGTTCGTGAGCCGCGTGCTGGTCGACCAAGACGAGGCCCCTGTCTGTCTCTACCAGCAGGTAGAGCGAGCCCAACGCACCGATCAAGCGGCCAGCGATTCTCGGTCGTTTCGCAGTTTCGCCGGAATTGGTTTCCGCGAGTGAAGGGAGCTCCTCCTGAGCCGCCGTCACGGCGATGGCTTCGATTTGTACCGGTCGGGCGCCAACCGCTGGGCTCACCGCTTGGTAGCCGTGCGTGACTTGCTCTGCCACGGCACGAGGGAAAGCAGGTTCGGGAAACGAGACGGGCGATCCTCGTCCCAGGGCTCGGCCGACGCCTTCAACGACAAGGCTCCAAACTTCTCGTTCTTCGCGGAAGCGAATCTCCCTCTTCGACGGATGGACATTCGGATCGATCCGGGCCGGATCGATTTCCAGCCAAAGGACCGCGGTGGGATAGAGACCTCGCAAGAGCGAATGCCGGTATCCCTCCTGCAGGGCCGCCGAGACCATCCGACTCTCCACCGGCCTGCGGTTGACGAAAAAAAACTGCTCTTCCCGACTCGACCGCCCAATGCCTGGACGACTCAGGAAGCCGGAGAGAGCGAGACCTGGACGACTCCCTTCCAAGGGCAAGAGCGATTCAATCCAGTCCGTCCCAAAGATCGCCGCCAATCGATCTTCCTTCGAGGCGACGGATGGCCACACCGTCCCCGTCCCTCGGCTTCCGTGGCGGAAGCGGAACGCCGTCGAAGGCTGCGCGATCGCCGCGAGCACGATCTGCCGCTGCAGATGCGCCTGCTCCCGGACAGGGGAGCGCAGAAAGCGGCGGCGGGCAGGGAGACGGGCAAAAAGAGACCGGACTTGAACCGTCGTGCCGCGATCCCTGCCGACCTCTCTAACCGAAATCAACTTCCCCGACTCGACCGCTATCTCGGTACCCACAGGCTCGTCTTCTTCTCGAGTCTGAAGGAGGAATGAGCTGACCGAAGCGATCGTCGGAATCGCCTCGCCCCGGAAGCCGTAGGATTGCAGCCGCGTCAAATCCTCGAAGCTTCCCAACTTGCTCGTCGCGTAGCGTTCCAAGCAGAGCAACGCATCCTCCCTCCCCATGCCGCACCCGTTGTCGGCAACCTGGATCAATGCAGATCCGCCTCCCTGGGTGACCAGGTCGATCTCCGTGGCGCCGGCGTCAAGCGCATTTTCCAGAAGCTCCTTCACGACCGAAGCCGGGCGTTCGACCACCTCCCCGGCTGCAATTTGAGAAGCGAGACTCTCCGACAGAACACGAATTTTCCTTGCCATTCTTCTAGCGAATCGATTCCACCAGCTTGGCCCGCCGTCTCGGCTTGTGCGAATCGTTTTTTTTGTTTCTCTTCTCGCACATGGCCCACTTCCGGCTTGCTCCCTCGCTCCCGGGCCGCCTGCTTCTGCTCACGTTAGCCACCTCCACCGCGCTTCTGCTTCCGGGCGCTCTCGCAAGGACTTCTGCTTCCGATCCTCCCGCCTTTCGCGAAGCGCTGCTGGCCAAAATCAATCGGTTTCGGGCAGACCACGATTTGCCGCCGCTGAAAGCCGATCCGCGCCTGCAAGCCGCAAGCCAAGAATGGGCCGAGCGCCTCGCGGCAGAACGCCGCTTGCAACATCGCTGCGCCGACTCCCTCTCCTCCCTCCTCGACGATGGAGGTTGGGAGACGATCAATGAAAATTTGTATTGTAGCCCGCAACCCCTGGATCCGGGAAAGGTTATCGCGGACTGGAAGCGAAGCCCGCTCCACCGAAAAAACATTCTAAATCCCGCAATCCGGTTCGCGGGGCTCGGGTTGGCGATCGCGACCAGTGGAAGCGCTTACGTCGTCTTCAATGGTGCCGGAGGAAGACAGCGAAAGAGCTGGGAAGACCTATGGGAACGCCTCCCCTTCGGGCGCCGAGGCCCGTGAGGCGACACCGAGCGAGCGGAGCAGCCGGCCCAACTCCTCTGCCGAGAAGTAAGAGATCTCGATCGTTCCTCGCTCCGCCTTTCCACGCACCCGCACACGCGTGCCAAGCCGCTCCCGAAGTCGTCCTTCCAAGTCGCGCCAAGCCGGATCGGCTCCCCGTCCTCGACCCCGTCTGCTCGGCTCGCGATCGCCCACCCGGCGCATCTTCTCGACTAGCGCCTCGGCCTGACGGACGCTCAGTCCCTGACGAACGATCTGCCGAGCGACCCGCACTCGATCTGCAGGAACCGTCAAGCCGAGGATCACCTTGCCGTGGCCGACTGCCAGCTCCCCTCTTGCCAAAAGCTCCTGCACCTCCGCCTCCAAGGAAAGAAGCCGAAGCGCGTTGGCAACCGTACTCCGATCCTTCCCCACCTTCTGGGCGATTGCTTCCTGGGTGAGGGAGAATTTTTCCTGGAGGAGGGCATATCCCTGAGCCTCTTCCAGAATCGGAAGATCGCTGCGCTGGAGATTTTCCACGAGCGCTAGCTCGAGCATCTCCTGATCGCTCGCGCGGCGGACGATAGCTGGCACCACGGAAAGCCCCGAACGTATGGCCGCCCGCCACCGGCGTTCGCCTGCGATGATTTCGTACTTCTCGCCCGCCCGGCGGACAATCAGCGGCTGGAGAATCCCTCGCTCGCGAATCGAACGGGCCAACTCTTCGAGAGCTGCTTCGGCGAACGTCCTTCTCGGCTGATAGGGGCTGGTGACCAAGCGGTCGACCAGGAGATTCTCGATGCGCTCGCCGCTCGCTCGATCCGCCTGCAGGGCGGCGATGCTGCCGCGCGCCAGAAGCGCGTCCAGTCCACGGCCAAGCCCCTTCTGCGCCATATGTTCCGCCGCTTCTCCCTGTCTTAGAGCCGAGTTTGCGCGGGAAAGTTCGCCCTTGCAAGGCAAGAGGCATGCCAAACGATACCGCCCAATCGGGCCATGCCGGTCATTCGCCCTTGCCGGCGCCACGGAGCTGTGGCATCAAAAAGAGACCGGGAGCGCGCGGTTAGCTTAGTGGTAGAGCGCTCGCTTCACACGCGAGAGGTCATAGGTTCGAACCCTATACCGCGCAAGGAAGGCGTTCGCGAACCACGACTCCGTTACCCGCTGCCGATCACGCATGCTCTTTCTGATCCGGTCAACTTACGGGCCCCAGACGAAAACTTGTGAGATTTAGCGGCTCGGCCCTCATCGGTCCGTCCGTTCGCCCGGCGCCATCAAGGAAAGGGTCGCCTCGTTCTCTCCCATTTCCGCATTAAACCGGACCCGGTATCCCAGATCGAGGCAGATCCTCTTCATCCTCTCGTTTTCCGGCCGGATCCTGCCGATCATCCACTCGAGACCTTCCCGCCTGCCGATCGCCGTCAGCCGCTCCAAAAGCATCCGGCCGATCCCCTTCCCCTGCCAACGGTCGGCAACCAGGAGAGCGAACTCGGCGCCTGAAAAACCATGGAGCTTCCCCAAGCGGCCGACGGCGACGATCTGTGTTGCCTCCGGGTGAGGTGGGAGCACCTCGGCCACCAGCACGGTCTCGATATTGTAATCGGCCAGGCAGATCCGGGCGAGGCGGTCGTGAGCGATCCGCTGCTCCAACTTCAGATGCTCGAAGTAGCGGTTGAAGACGCTCTCCTCGGATAGACCTCGGTGAAATCCGACCATCTGCGGCTCATCCTCTCCTCGAATGGGCCGAAAGCGGAGAAAGGCCCCGTCGCGCAACCGGATCGTCTCGATCTGCTCGACCGGATAAGGGCGTATTGCGGGTCGAGGCAGATCCTGCATAGCGATGCTGCAGGGATGGAGCACCATTCGCGCATCGAGGGCCGTCACTACTCCGTCGCCGGAAGCCAGCAGCGGATTGATGTCGATCTCCCGGATACGAGGAAGGGCGAGCACGAGCGCGCCGAAACGAACCAAGATCTCCTCGAGAACGGTCTCGTCCAGAGGCGGGATGCCCCGCAACCCGCGCAACGCGCGGGCGATCCGTGTCCTTTCGATCATCCGCCCCGCCGAGGTGGCGTTGAGGGGGGGAAGCCCCATCGTTCGGTCCTCCAGAAGATCGACGAAGATCCCTCCCGCTCCGAATACCAGAAGCGGTCCAAGCTGAGCATCTGCCGCGCTTCCGAGAATCAGCTCCACCCCACGGCCGACAGCCATCGCCTGAACTGTCACCCCGAGAAAAGCATCGGCTCCGGAACGGGCGACGGCGGCCGCACGGATCTCCCGGAAGGCGGCACGGACGTTCGAATCATCTCCAACCCCGAGGCGCACGCCACCCACGTCACTCTTGTGGGCGAGCTTGTGCGAACGAAGCTTCACAGCCACCGGGAAGCCGAGGGATCGGGCTTGGGCCACGGCCTCCTCCTCGGTATCCGCGAGGCGAGTGGCGATCACAGGGATTCCGAAGGCCCGAAGAATCTCCTTCGATTCCCACTCGTCAAGCAAGACACGGTCTTCTCGTGCCGCTCGATTGAGGATCTCCTCGCAGCGGACGGCCGCCGCACCCAAGGTCTCGGGATCGACTAGCAGGCGAGGCGTCTCGTAGAGGAGCTCCAGGTTGCGGCGATGCTGCCAGATAAGCGCAAAGGCTCGCGCCGGAGCCTCGGGGTAAGAAAAACAGGGGATTCCGGCACGATGAAAAACGGCGATGCCTTCCTCTACGGCCGCGCCACCCATCCAGGCAGCGAGGACAGGCTTCCTATAGTCCTTCACCGCCTCGCAGAGAAGCTCCGCGGTCCGAGTCGGCTCCGTCATCGACTGCGGACAGAGCAGAACGAGCATCCCATCGCTTTGAGGCTCCTTCTTCAGGACCTCCGCCGCCTTTCGATAACGAACGGCGTCCGCGTCCCCGAGGAGATCCACTGGATTATTGTGACTCCAGCTCGGAGGCAGGAACCGGTCGAGATCCTCTAAGGTTTGCGGAGAAAGAGGGGAGAGCTCGCCGCCGGAAAGAAGCAGCGCGTCGGTTGCCAGAACTCCGGCTCCGCCGGCGTTGGTCAGGATAGAGAGGCGCGGACCGGCGGGCCTGGCGTCTCCGCCCAGCGCCTCCGCCAAGGAAAAGAGCTCTTCCACCGTCTGCGCGCGAATCACTCCGACTCGGCGAAAGGCCGCCTCGAGCGCCTCATCGGACCCCGCAAGCGACCCGGTGTGCGAAAGAGCCGCTCGAGCGGCCGCCTTAGTCCTACCCACCTTCAGAACCACGACCGGCTTCTGGGAACCGATTGCCCGGGCGGCCGAAAGGAACGAAGCCGGATCGCCGATCGACTCCATGTAGATGACAATGCTGCGGGTCTTCGGATCCTCCGCCAGAAAAAAGAGAACATCTCCCCAATCGACGTCGGCCATCGAACCGAGGCTGAAGAAAGCACTAAAACCGACCTTTTCCCGAAGGCTCCAATCAAGGATAGCGGTCCCCAGGGCACCGCTTTGACTCAAGAAAGCGATGCTTCCCGCCAGGGCCGGCTTCGAGGCAAAGGTGGCGTTGAAATGAGCATGCGGTAGCATTAGGCCCAAGCAGTTCGGGCCGATCAGACGCAATCCCTTGGCCCGAGCGATCCCCACGACCCGCTCCTCCAATCGCTTCCCGGCCGGACCCGTCTCCTTAAACCCTGCGGAAAGGATCAAGACGGCCTTTACTCCCGCTTCCCCGCACTCCTCGACGATTTCGGGAACCGTTGCTGCCGGGGTAGCGATCACGGCGAGGTCGGGGGTGGGCGAGAGCTCGGTCACGCTGGCGTGAGAGGGCATGTCGAGGATCTGGCGATGCCGAGGATTGATCGGAAAGACGCTCACGGAGCCGCCCGAAAGGTTCTCCAGGACAGCCCGGCCGACACTTCCCGGGCGCTCGCTAGCTCCGATCACCGCCACTCGCCTCGGGGGGAGGAACGCCGCCAGCCCATAGGCGCCTGCGCGAAGATCCGGCTCCAACCCCTCCGCCGAAAGGTCTCTTCTTCCGGATCTCATCTAGCCCCGCGCTTGCAGAAGCTCTTTCTCCTTCTTGAGAACAAGGAGTGTCGTCTTGATCACCGTATCGGGGTTCAAGGAAATGCTGTCGATCCCCTCCTCGACGAGAAATTCGGCAAATTCGGGATAATCGCTCGGCGCCTGACCGCAAATACCGATCTTTCGCCCCTTCGCCTTCGCCGCGCGGATCGCTTCAGCGATCATGCGTTTGACCGCCTCATTCCGCTCATCGAAGATCGGGGCGACGATCTCCGAATCACGATCCACTCCGAGAACGAGTTGGGTGAGATCATTGGAGCCGATGGAAAAGCCGTCGAAGAGCTCGGCAAACTGCTCTGCCAGGATCACGTTGCTCGGGATCTCGCACATCATGTAGACCTCAAGCCCGCGTTCTCCTCGGACCAGCCCGTTTTTCTCCATCTCCGAGAGAACCCGGCGGCCTTCCTCCACGGTTCGCACGACCGGCACCATCAATTTGAGATTCGTGAGCCCCATCCTTTCCCGGACCCGCTTGACGGCGGCGCACTCGAGTGCAAAGCCTTCCTGGTAGCGGGGGTTATAGTACCGGGATGCCCCCCGGAAGCCGACCATCGGATTCCGCTCCACGGGCTCGAACGGCTTCCCTCCGATGAGATTGGCATATTCGTTGGTCTTGAAGTCGGAGAGCCGGAAGATCACGTCCTTCGGATAAAAGGCCGCGGTGATCATGGAGATGCCTTGGGCGAGCTTCTCGACGAAAAATTCCCGCTTATCGGCGTAACCCGCCGTCAGCCGCTCGATCTCGGCCTTCGTTCCCGCATCCTCCAGTTGATCGAAGTGGATCAACGCCATGGGATGAACGCGTACATAGGTCGTCAGAATAAATTCCATCCGCGCGAGCCCGACGCCGTCGTTCGGGATGAAGGAGAGTGAAAAAGCCTGCTCGGGATTGCCTACGTTCATCAGGATCTTGGTCTTGGGCCGAGGCAGTTCCTGAAGGTCCACGCGCTCCACAGCAAACGGGAGCCGTCCCTCGTAGACCGTGCCCACCTCTCCCTCGGAGCAGGAGACCGTCACCGGCTGGTCGGAGCGCAGCAGCTCGGTACCGTTATTGGTCCCGACAACCGCCGGGACCCCGAGCTCCCGGCTCACAATCGCCGCATGGCAGGTGCGCCCGCCCCGATTGGTCACGATCGCGGCGGCCCGCTTCATCACCGGCTCCCAGTCGGGATCGGTCTTCTCGGTGACAAGGATCTCTCCGTCCCGAAACTCGTGAAGAAGCGCAACGTTCGGGATCACGCGGGCGATACCGCTGGCCACCTTTTCCCCGACGCTTCTCCCGCGAACGAGCGGTCTGCCCTGCTCTTCCAGTCGATAGATCTCCAGAACATTCCGATTCTTCTGGGATTGGACGGTTTCCGGACGGGCCTGGAGAATGAAAAGTTCTCCCGACAATCCGTCCTTCGCCCACTCCATATCCATCGGGGTGGGCTTTCCTCGTTTCTTGCTGTAATGCTCCTCGATCACACAGGCCCAACGGGCGAGTTGCAGGATCTCCTCGTCGGAGATGGCATACCGCCGCCTCTCCTCCGGCGGGACAGGCACATTCTTGACGAACTTGGAGCCGCCGATGTCGTAGACCAACTTGAATTCCTTTGAACCCACCGTCTTCTGAAGTATCGGCTGAAAGCCGTCCCGTAGGGTCGGCTTGAAGACATAGTACTCGTCCGGGTTGATCGCTCCCTGGACGATGTTCTCCCCAAGTCCATAAGAGGCATTGATCAGCACCGCGTTGGAAAAGCCGCTCTCGGTGTCGATCGAGAACATGATTCCGGAGGTGGCTAGGTCGGAGCGCACCATTTTCTGGATCCCGATCGAAAGCGCGATTCGAAGGGAATCGAATCCCTTGTCGATTCGGTAGGAGATCGCCCGATCGGTAAAAAGGGAGGCGAAACAGCGCTTGCAGGCGACCAGGAGCTGGTCCTCTCCCTGAATGTTCAGATAGGTCTCCTGCTGGCCCGCGAAACTTGCCGTCGGCAGGTCCTCGGCCGTCGCGCTGCTACGGACCGCCACGTCCGCCGGCTGGCCGCCGCCGTCGAGCTTTCGGTAGGCGTCGCGAATCGCACCGGCCAGTTCCGACGGGATTTCGGCGGAAAGAATCGCTTGGCGCGCCTGCCTGCCTCGCTTGCGCAGATCGTCCAAGTTCCGGCTGTCGACCTCGCGGAGGATTTCAGCGAGCTGGCGGTCCAACCCCGCCTCTCGCAGGAAGTGGCGGTAAGCTTCCGCCGTGGTCGCAAAGCCGTCGGGAACCTTGACTCCCTGAGAGGAGAGCTCCCGGAACATCTCTCCCAGCGAGGCGTTTTTGCCGCCCACGCTGGGAACATCCTCAATGCCGATCTCCGAAAACCAGCGAATGAAGGAGCCTTTGGCGGCGGGCATCGTGGATGAGAGCGCATCGGCTTTCATGGGAATCTCCTTTCGGGGCGAACAGTTGATTAGAGAGGACCGCGGGAGCTTTCCCACGTTCGCCCGAATTCTACAGCCGAGGTCCCCGTCATGGCAAGCTTTGCGCCGGCGCGTGTCGTAGACAAGTGAAGTGACCGCCGCGAGGACAAATGAAATGACCGCTTGGGTTAGTGGAGCTGGATGGTTCATGAGGCTGGGGCGTGAACCGATTCAGCGAAGAGGAAGGATTACGGGTCAT
>JBFXFN010000021.1:0-38704 GCA_050179015.1 Methylacidiphilaceae bacterium
CGTCCAACCCGAGCACGGCGCAACGCGATTTCGAAGACCCCGAAATTCCGCAACTCGATGTTCTGCCGATTTCCGAAGCTCTCCATGAGAACCCTCAGCAAGGAGCTCAAGATCTTCGCCGCCTGCAGTTGCGGAAGCTTCGTCTCCTCCGCAACCTGCACCACCAGATCCCTTCGCGTCAGATTTCCCATAGATCCGTCCGTTCTGCCTTCCTGCCCCGGAAGATGTTTCTACGGAAAGAATAGCCTGATATGACGCTTGCACAACGGAAAAAAATCGAGGACGGCCTTTTGTGCGGACTGACTCCCCCTTCAAAGACCGACATTCCGCGAAATTGTCCTCCGTGGCTTGCAAATCCAAGCAGGTCTGCTTTTGTTAGGCTCGGCATGCGCTTGTTCCCGCAACATTTTTCTCCCCTTCGCCCGAAGCCCTCCCCCTACGACAATCCGCCAAACACCGACCGCCTCTGCCCGAAAAAGAAGTTTCGCACGGAGGTCGGCTGAGAATTGTCCCTATGGGAGGACGCTTTTTCCTCACGACGGCGATCGATTACGTCAACGGCGCTCCCCACCTGGGGCATGCTTACGAGAAGACTCTTGCCGACGCACTCGCCCGCTACCAGCGGCTCCGTGGACGATCGGTCTTTTTCCTCTCCGGGGTCGACGAGCACGGCCAAAAAGTGCAGCAATCGGCGCGCGCTCTGGGGCTCGATCCACAGGAGTTCTGCGATCGGCAGAGTGCCCTCTTTCGCGCGCTCTGGGAACGGCTTGACATCTCCTTCGACCGGTTTGCCCGCACCACCGATCCCCAGCACCGGGAGACCGTGCGATCTTTCCTGCGTCAGCTCCAGGAACGAGGCCTTCTCCGCTTTGAGGAGCACGAGGGCTTTTACAGCCTGAGGCAAGAGCAGTTCGTCACGGAGAAAGAGCGGGTGAACGGCCGCTGGCCGGAGATCTATGGCGAAGTCGTCCCGATGCGCGAGCCCAACTACTTCTTCCTTCTCTCGCGATTTGGGGAACGAATCCGGCGCGAAATCGAATCCCGCCCGAACTGGATCACTCCCGAATTTCGTCGCAACGAACTGCTCGCCGCGTTGCAGCGGCCACTACAGGAGCTCTGCATCTCGCGTCCCCGAAGCCGGCTTGCCTGGGGCATTCCGCTGCCCTTCGATGAAGAGTATGTCACCTACGTCTGGTTCGATGCGCTCCTTAACTACGTCTCATTCGCCAAAAGCAGGGACGAGGGCTCCTGGTGGCCAGCGGATCTGCAGATCATCGGCAAGGACATCCTGGTGCCCGCCCATGGCGTCTACTGGCCCGCAATCCTCGACGCACTGGAGCTCCCGCTCCCGCGCAGGCTACTGGTGCACGGATGGTGGCTCAACCGGGGAGCCAAGATGAGCAAGTCGACCGGGAACGCGATCGATCCCATTCCCTACCTGGAACGCTACGGATCGGAAGCGCTCCGCTACTTCCTCCTGCGAGAGATGACCCTCGGCAACGACGCCGACTTCTCGGATGAGAAGTTCTTCCAACGCTACCAAAGTGATCTGGTTAACGATTTGGGGAATTTCGCGCATCGCTCCCTCTCGATGATCGCCCGCTACCGAGGAGGACGGGTCTCCGGATGGATCGACTCCGAGGCTGGCCCGGCCGAAAAGGAGCTCGCTTCGGCTTTCGACGAAGAAGCCTATCGGCGAGCCTTCGAAGAGGGCGACACCAGCACGGGCCTTTCCGTCGCATGGGCTTTCATCGGCCAAGCCAACCGTTATGTCGACCAGGCCGCTCCGTGGCGCGTGGCCCGATTCCCGGGTTCTGAAAAGCGGCTAAACGCGATTCTAGCTACTCTGGCGGAGACCATGCGGCGGATCGCCATCTGCATCGAGCCCGCGCTACCCCGGAGCAGCCGAAAGCTGCTCACCCAACTGGGCGTTTCTGAACGCCCTCTTCTCTCCCTGGCATCCTTCGCGCCGCCAAGAGAGAGTTATTCCGTCGGAACCCCGGAACCGCTCTTCCCCCGTGTCGAGGATTGAAATCCGCATCTTTCCCAAGCTTTCTCCTACGGCTGACAGCCCCGAGAAAGACCGCGATTTTCTTCCCCGCGGATGATCTTGCCATTGCTCCGAGAAACTCTCTCTGTCATTCTCATGCCCCATGAGCGTGGAGAGGCGAAGCGGCTGCGGAACGGTGTTCGTCATCATTCTCCTGGCCGGTAGCCTATTGGTCAACCTAATCTTCTGGAACCTCTTACAGATGCGTAAGGGTGCCGGACCGGAGATGAAACCGCCGGAGTTTCCCGAAGAATTCGTAGCCGGCGATGCGGATCGAGAGCAGAAGATCGTCCTGATTCGCTTGCAAGGACTGATCGCCCGGGAAGAGTCGGGCCAGTTTTCGGACAGCATGGTGGAGGACATCATTCTCCAGCTTCGTCAGGCCCGAGACGACCGGAGGGTCAAATCCATCCTTCTGGCCATCAACTCCCCCGGCGGAGAGGTCGATGCGAGCGATGTGCTCTACCATGAGATCGAACAGACGCGGCGGAGCAAGCCGATCGTCGTCTACATGGAGTCGGTCGCCGCCTCGGGAGGCTATTACGCGGCGATGGGCGCCAGTTACCTGATGGCTAACGACCTCTCCCTTACCGGAAGCATCGGGGTCATCCTACAGGCCTTCAACGTCAAGGATCTGCTCGACAAGATCGGCGTCAAAGCGCTGACCCTCAAGTCGGGCAAAATGAAGGATATTCTGAATCCAACGCGAGAGATCACCCCGGAAGAGCAGGCTTATGTTCAAGGGCTCATCAACGAGAGCTACGATCGATTCGTCGGCATCGTCTCCCGGGAGAGGCATCTGGATCTGAATCAACTCAAGACACATTGGGCCGATGGAAGAATCCTCTCCGGATCGATGGCTCTTCAGGCCAAGTTGATCGATCAGGTCGGCTACTTTGAAGACGCCATCACCAAATGCAAGGAACTCGGCAAGGTCAAGACGGCTCGCGTCGTCCGCTACATCCCTCCCTTCCGGCTATCGGGGCTGGTCCGCGGCCTCTTCGGCGCGGAAACCCGGGCGAAAGCCTCGCTACTTGCCGCCAGCCGTCTTCCGCTGGTTTCCGGGCGACTCTACTACTTAGCCCCGACTGTCTTTGATTCCGGTGGCTTCCTGCCGTGACAGATCGGCGGCCGATCATTCCCCCGGAACGAGTGGCAACTTCATGCTCTGCTCGCACCGGGAATGAATGATATCACCACCAAGCTCCTGCACCAGTATGGGGCCTTGGTCGCGGGCTTTCTCTTGGCCAGCGTCGGGGCCGCAACAAGTCTGGCCATCGTTTTCCGACGTCTTCGGCGCCTGGGAGCGCTTCCCTACGGGCAGGCCCCGACGATCTACTTCTCGTCGATCGAACTGGTCACCGTATTCTTGTTCCTGATCTCCGGGGCCTTTTTCTCGGCCGGCACCGCTCTTGCCCTCATTCCCATCCTACTGTTGGTCCGGTTCCACCGGCTCGATTTCGCTACTTATTTCGGCACCAAACACCTCTCCCTTTGGCAAATCATAGGTGCGGGCTTTTGGATCGCGCTGGCGGCCGACCTCCCTCTTCGGCTCGTCGCCGGACTCGGCGAGCTGGTAGGAAAAGCCGTGGGCGTGCCCGTTCCTCCGCAACCAGCGGTCGAACTTTTCGTCCAGACCCGTAGCTGGCCGCTCCTCTCCCTGCTCCTCGTTTTCATTCTCGTGCTCGCGCCATTGGGAGAGGAGGTGCTCTTCCGCGGATTCCTCTACGTCTATTTGAAAAATCGTCTATCGCGCAATGCCTCCCTCGTCGTGACGGCACTGCTGTTCGCCCTTCTCCATTTCAACTGGCCGACCTTTCTGCCTCTCTTCTTTTTCGGGCTGCTGCTGGGCGTTGCTTATGAGTTTTCCGGCTCCCTCCTCCTCTCCATTGCCATTCACTGCTGGTTCAATAGCTTTACGACAGGACTCCTACTCTTGGCGAAATTCGGTTGAGGAAATGAGGGGAAGCCTGCGAGTCGTCCAATGACTCCGCGGAATCCGATGGATCACAGTTCGCTCGCCGCTCTTGGCGAAGACGGACTGCTGCGCCTGTTGACCCGCCGCTGGCGGCATGGCCCAGCCATACACACGGGGATCGGCGACGATTGTGCCGTCCTCGAAGGACGGGGGAAGGATGACTTCTTGCTCTTCAAGACAGACTCCGTTGTGGAAGGAGTGCACTTCTCTCCCGAAACCCCGTTGCAGTTGGTAGGGCGCAAGGCGCTTGCACGGGCTCTGAGCGATATCGCCGCCATGGGGGGACGTCCTCTCTGCGCTCTGATCGCCCTTGCCCTCCCGCCGGCAACGGCCCCGGCCGCCGTGAAGGAACTCTACCGCGGGATCGTGCGCCTGGCCCGGCGATTCGCCGTGGATCTTGTCGGTGGTGAGCTCAGTCGAAGCAATCAGCTCATTCTCACCATCGCTCTGCTGGGGGAAACCTCAGGCCATCCTCCCGTCTTGCGCTCCGGCGCCCAGCCAGGGGAAGGTCTCTACGTGACGGGCAGCCTTGGAGGCAGTCTAGAGAGGGAACGCCACCTCCGATTTCCGCCGCGCCTGGCCGAAGGGCAGTGGCTGGCGGAAGGGCAATGGGCCACGTCCCTCATGGACATCAGCGATGGACTAGCTTCGGATCTGCCCAGGCTCGCCAGGGCCTCCCGAATTGAATGCTTGCTGGACGAGGCGCGCGTTCCGCGACGACACGGCTGCTCCCTCCGCCAGGCACTCTGCGACGGGGAGGATTATGAACTCCTTTTTACCGTGGCTTCGGATCGCGAAGACGCTCTCCGAAAAGAGTGGCCCTTCTCGACTCGATTGACCCGAATCGGTATCTGCCTCCCTTCCTCCGCCGTCCCCCGGAAAAAAGACCACTCCCATGGATTCGATCATTTCCGCCTCTCCTAAAGAGACCGAGCGGTTCGGTTGCCGCCTGGGCGAAAGGGCTGTTGCCGGTTCCGTTTTTGCCCTCTACGGCGAGTTGGGGGCCGGCAAGTCGACGCTTGTGCGCGGGATCGCGCAGGGGCTCGGCGCCCGGGAAACCGTCACTAGCCCAACCTTTACCCTGGTTCATGAATACAAGAGCGGCCGGCTTCCCCTTGTTCATGTCGACCTCTACCGATTGGAAGGGTCATGGTCGGCCGAGGCCCTGCACCTCGAAGAGTTCTGGACCGAACCCCTGGTCATCGCGATCGAGTGGCCGGAAAGAATGGAAGATCTCCTGCCGCCGCAAACGGAGCGATGGGAGCTCTTGCTTCTTTCCGAAAAAGAACGGATGATCCGCCGTAAAACGGATTAGGCAACCAGCATTGCTCACTGGTGGACCGAAGGCCGACTTCGGATCCCGCGCTCCCATGATTCTCGCCTTGGAAACTTCTTCGTCCTCCGGCAGCTTGGCGATTGGGGAGGCGGGGCAGATCGTCGAAGTCCGGGAGATTGAAGCAAGCCGCCACTCGGCGGTTCTTTTTTCGGCCTTGCAGGAACTATCCGTTGCCGCGCTCCCCATCCAAACCGTGATCGTCGGCATCGGGCCGGGTTCCTTCTCCTCGATTCGCGTCTCCATAGCGGCCGCCCAGGCGATCGCCTTTGCCAAGGGGGCGCGTCTACGCACCCTCTGCAGCGCCTGGTCTCTCGCTCTTCAATTCGCTGACGTGCCACGGCTCGGCGTATTTGCCGATGCCAGACGGGGCGAGCTTTACGGAACCCTCTTTTCTCTCGGACGCATTGAGAAGCCAACCTTCGCATTTCCTAGGGCTGATCTACCGAAGCTCGTGCAAAGCGTCGACCTCGCCCTTTCTGCCGAGGAGCTTGGGCCCGGGATGCGGCGGGCCTATCCTCGGGCAGAGGATTTCGTGCGGCTCCCGCAGGATCATACCGCCTTTTCGGAAGATCCATTTCCCGAACCGATCTATTTGCGTGGGCCGCTCGCGGCCGTAGCCGGAGCCTCGGCCCAGCTTTCATGAAAGATCGCCCATTACGCTGCTGGGCGGAAATCGACGGATCTGCCCTTCGCCATAATCTCGCCGTCGTTCGAAGCAGGATCTCCCAAGGGACCAAGCTGGTTGCCGTGGTCAAAGCCAATGCATACGGTCACGGTCTCGTGCCCGTGGCCAGGGAGTTCATTGCGGAAGGGGTAGACGTCCTCGGCGTGAGCAACGTCCAGGAAGCGGCCGAGCTCCGCGCAGCCGGTCTAACGACTACTCCCATCCTCCTGCTGAGCGCCTGCCTTCCGGAGGAGTTCCCTCGGGCGATCGAATGCCGCGCCTGGCCAATCCTCTCGACTTATGAGGAGGCCAAACGGCTCAATGCTGCGGCCCAGAAGGCCGGGGAGCGCGCCCACGCTCATTTCAAGTTTGACACGGGCATGGGAAGGCTCGGCCTTTGGGGAGCCGAAGCGGTAAGCGCGCTTAAACAGGCGGAAAAGCTCCCGGCCCTTGCAATCGAGGCCGTTTGCACACACTTCAGCTCGGCAGACCAGGACCCCGAGAGAACGGAGCAGCAGTGGGCGGAGTTGATGCGCTGGCGACCGCAGTTCGCCGGCAAGGCGCTCCACGTCGCGAACAGCGCCGCCCTGTGGCGCAAGACCGTCTACGCCTGTTCGTATGTTCGAGTCGGCCTCGCCCTTTACGGCCTGCCGCCCATGCCTTTTCTTCGGCGGCTGCTCCGGCCCGTCCTATCCTGGAAGACGCGCATCACTCTGCTGCGCCATCTCTCGGCCGGTCGAACCATCAGCTACGGAGCTACCTATAAGCTTCGCAAGGCACAGCTGCTGGCGACGCTCGCCGTCGGATATGGAGATGGCTATTTCCGTGCTCTCTCCAATCGCGCGCAGGTCTTAATCCGCGGGAACCGCTGCCGAATTCGGGGACGCGTGACAATGGACCAGACGGTCGTGGACGTCCGCAGCGCGCCTGGATGCAAGGTCGGGGACGAGGTTGTCCTTCTCGGTTCGCAAGGGGATCAATCGATTTATGCCGACGAGTTGGCCAAAATAGCCGGAACGATCGGGTATGAGATCGTGACGGCGGTCGGCGTGCGCGTTCCCCGGATCTACCGGGATTTTCGCTCTCTTTCTCAAGATGCCAGCCTCCAGAATCGACCCAAGACTCGCTGGGACGGATCGCGGCGGCCCTGTCCCTCGCGCTCCAAAGGGGTTTGAACAGGCCCCCGGGGGGGGCAGGAGATCACGAAGCCCTGAAAGGCCGAGCACTTAGAGCGGCAAAGGCGGCCTCCCGCACCGTTTCCATGAAAGAGGGATGGGCCTGGACTCCCCGCGCAAGGGTCTCGACGGGCATCCCCATCTCGAGGGCAAGCACGCCACTCCCGATCAGTTCCGAGGCGCGACTGCCGACAATCTCCATGCCTGCCATCTTACCCGAGCTCTCTTCCATTAAGATCGTGACAAAGCCCTCCGGGCTCCCCGCCGTCAGCGCCCTGCCGTTGGCCTGGAAATAAGCGGTTCCGCGCCGATAGGAGCGCCGGGCGGCACGGAGCTCCTCCTCCGAGAAGCCGACGGCAGCAACCTCCGGCTCCGTATAGATCACGTTCGGGATGGCGAGGTAGCGGACTTGGGCCGGTTTTCCCGCCAGAAGGTCCGCTACCGCCCGCCCTTCCGCGAAGGCCCGATGGGCCAGCATCGGCCCTTCAATCAGGTCGCCGATGGCATAGACCGAGGGCAGGGACGTCTGCCATAGGCGATTTACCGCCACCCGTCCGCTTTCCGTCAGCTTCACCCCCGCTTCCGCGAGGCCAAGACCCGCATGATTAGGCTTCCTCCCTACGGCAACTAGGACCCGTTCGGCAACCAGGCTGCGCTCTTTTCCTCCCTCCTCGATTTGAAGAGCGACTTCGGTCTGCGTCACCTGCGCGGCCGTAACCCGGGCCCCAAGGCAAAATCGGATCCCTTGCTTTTCAAGTTCGCGCTGAAGTGCCTTCGAAACGATCGGGCTGAACCCCGCCGCGATTCGCGGTAGAAGCTCCACGACCACGACGTCGCTTCCTAAGCGCCTCCAGACCGATCCAAGCTCCAGCCCGATCGCGCCGGCTCCAACCACCAGAAGGGTTTTGGGCGCCTCCGCAAAGGAGAGAGCTTCGGTGCTATCGACCACTCGGCGCTTGTCAAACGGCAGAAAGGGGATCGTCACGGGCTCGCTTCCGGAGGCGAGCAGAATGGAGCGTGTTTCCAAAGTCTCTTCTCCCTCGGCCAGACGGACGACGACGGTCTGCGGCCCGGCGATCCGTGCTGTCCCCTGCAAAACCTGGACGCCTCTTTGTCGTAGAAGGAAACCGATCCCCTTGGCGAGCTTCTCCACGACCGCTTCCTTGCGTGCGTGAAGTTGCGCCGGATTGATCGCAAATCCTCCTTTTGACGCAATTCCGCTCTCGGGAAGTCGATCGCGGGCGAAAACGTATGCTTCGCTCGCGGAAAGGAGCGCCTTGCTGGGAATGCAGCCGACCCGCAGGCAGGTCCCACCCAATCGCGAGAAGCGCTCGACCAAGGCCGTCCGCAGGCCGAGCTCGGCGGCGCGGAGCGCGGCCGTGTAGCCGCCCGGTCCGGCTCCGATCACCACTAGGTCAAGCTGGGGTTTCGTCGCCAAGGGAACCTTCCGGCCAGCCGCTCAGAGATCGAGCAGGACGATCCCGGGATTCTCCAGGAAGGCCTTGATCTGCACAAGGAAGGTCACCGCCTCCCGGCCATCGATCACCCGATGGTCATAGGTCAAGGCCAAATACATCATCGGACGAATCTCCACCGCGCCGCGAATCGCGACAGGGCGATCCTGAATCGCATGCATGCCCAGAATGGCGCTCTGCGGAGGATTGAGAATCGGAGTCGAAAGAAGAGAGCCGAAGACGCCCCCGTTAGTGATCGTAAAAAGACCGCCTTCGAGCTCCGGAAGAGTCAACTTTCCCGATCGAGCCCGCTCTGCAAAGTCGCGAATGGCCCGCTCGACTTCCGCGAAGCTCTTCTTTTCCGCGTCCCGGAGAACCGGCACGATCAGCCCCCGGTCGGTCGAGACGGCGATTCCTATGTCGTAGCAACCGGGATAGACTAGATCGCTTCCGTCGATCTGCGCTCCGGCCTGAGGCACTTGCCGAAGGGCTTCGATGACTGCCCTTACGAAAAAGGCCATGTAACCCAGTCGGACGCCATGCCTTTGTTCAAACCGCTCTCCGTAGCGAGCCCTCAGTTCCTTGATCGCAGCGAGATCGACCTCGTTAAAGGTGGTCAAGTGGGCCGTATTCTGGTGCGCCGATAGAAGCCGTTCGGCAATCTTGAGACGAATGGGGCTCATCGGCTTCCTCTGCTGCGGCCGATCGGACACCTCCGGCGGAGAGACCCGCTCTCCCGCGTCGGGCTCGAACCTCTCCCACTCCTCCTCCCGCAGCACACGTCCCCCATTAGGAGATCGGGACAGCGTCGAAGAGGCAGGCGGGATCGAGCGGGCCGATCGCGCTTCCCTCCCGACTTCGGTCCGGCTCACTGCTTCCGAAGGAGAAGGGCGAGCTTCGGCGGCCGGGGGCTGGGGCTGATCAGCCGGCGCCGTGGGCCGGCGAGACGCACTCTCTACGCCCTGCCCCTCTTCGATCCGAGCCACGACCTGCCCAACCTCGACCTGGGCGCCCGGCTCGACAAGGGGGGTAAAGGCACCCGCCACCTCGGCATAGATCTCGGAGGTGATCTTTTCGGTTTCGATCTCTCCGAGCGGGTCCCCCGGTTCGACATGATCTCCCTTGGCCTTGAGCCATTTTCCCAAGATGCCGCCCTGGATGGATTCACCCAGGAAGGGCATTTTCACCTCGGCCGCCATATCCCTCCCTATCGTTCTCCGAATGCCTGCCGACAAATCCGTTCCTGTTCCAACCGGTGGACTCCGAGATTGCCCGCAGCCGTGCTCGCCGAAGCCTCGCGACCCACGTACCGAATCTCCCGGCCAAGGAGCGCCCGCAGCCCCCTTTCCATATGATGCCATCCTCCCATGTTTTCGGGCTCCTCCTGGCACCAGGCCACCTCTTCGGCGCGGTGGGCGGAGAGCAAGCGGGAGAGCTTTTCCGAATGGAGGGGGTAGAACTGCTCAACTCGAAGAATGGCGGTCTCGCTCTCTCCGAGCTTCTCTCGGTAGGCGGCCAGCTCGTAGTAGATCTTGCCGGAGCAGAGGAGGACCCGGCGCGCCCCTTCCGGCCGGATGGGATCGGGAAGGATCTCCTCGAAGCCGCCTTCGGAGAAATCCGCGATCGGCGAAGAGCAATGCGGGTCGCGCAAAAGGCTTTTCGGGGTGAAGAGCACGAGCGGCTTCGCAAAGCCTCGCAGGGCCTGCCGACGCAGAATGTGAAAGTAATTCGCCGGGGTCGAGCATTGCGCAACGATCAGGTTGTCTTCCGCGCAAAGCTGGAGGAATCGTTCGATGCGCGCCGTAGAGTGCTCCGGGCCTTGGCCCTCGTAGCCGTGGGGAAGCAGGACGACAAGATTGGAGGCCGTTCCCCATTTCGATTCCGAGCTCGCCAAATAATGATCGATGACCACTTGCGCTCCATTGGCAAAATCGCCGTATTGGGCCTCCCAAAGGATGAGGGCTTCGGGATAATCGAGCGAATAGCCGAAGTCGAATCCGAGCGCCGCACTCTCGGAAAGAGGGCTGTTGTAGATGCAGAAGATCGCCTGGTCGGGGCTGACATGGTCGAGAGGTACGTAGCTCGCGCGGGAGTGGATATCGTAGAGAACCGCGTGCCTCTGGCTAAAGGTCCCTCGGCGACTGTCCTGGCCGGAAAGGCGGACCGGGATCCCCTCCTTAAGCAGAGAGCCGAAAGCCAGCGCCTCCGCCAAGGGCCAGAGAATGGGCCCACGGCCCTCGATGGCAGCCCGGCGATCCTGAAGCATCCGTGCGATCTTGGGGTTGAGCGTAAATCCGGCGGGCTCTTGCGTGATCGCCCGGCCGGCCGCAAGCAGCTCTTCCGCCGGTACCGCGGTCAGGACAGGTTCTAGAAGCCGAGGAGAGGAGAGCCTCTCGCGCAGCGTCGTCTTGGCATGAGTCGTCCCCTGCTTGGACTCCGCCAGCTCGGCCGCAAGCCGCTCCACGAATACCTTTCGGTACGCCTGAGCCTCCTCCCGAGCCATCTCCCCGGAGGAGACAAGCCGATCGAGAAAGACCTCGCTGATTTTCGGATGTGCCGCAATCGCTTGATAGAGCGTCGGCTGCGTAAAGCTCGGCTCGTCTCCCTCATTGTGCCCATGCCGTCGGTAGCCGAAAAGATCTACGACCACATCCCGTTGAAAGAGTTGACGGTATTCGAAGGCGAGCCGAATGGCGTAAACAGCCGCCTGCGGGTCGTCGCCGTTGACGTGAAAAATCGGGATCCCCAGCATCAAGGCCGCCCCCGTGCAATGATGGGTCGATCGAGCGTCTTGCGGCGGGGTAGTAAAGCCGATCTGATTGTTGATCACGATATGGACTGTCCCTCCCGTCCGATAACCGGGTAGCTCGGAAAGGTTCAACGTCTCCTGCACCGTCCCCTGTCCCATGAAAGCGGCATCGCCGTGGATCAAGAGCGGGAGAACCTTACGACGCTCCGCAGTATCTCCCAGCCTCCGCTCCCACGCCCTCGCCTTTCCTTCCACCACCGGATCTACCATTTCCAGGTGGCTGGGATTGGGAGCTAGCCCGATGGTGACAACCACTCCCGAAGCGGTCTTGCGCACGGCTTCGAAGCCTAAATGGTAGCGGACGTCGCCGTCGCCCAAGACCCCTTCCGGAAAGTAGTTTTCGGAGAACTCGTCGAAAATCGTCTTTAAGTCCTGCTGAAGTACGTTGGCCAAGACGTTGAGCCGTCCGCGGTGAGCCATCCCCATCACGATGCGGTCCACTCCGTGAAGCGGGCAGGCCTCCACGACTGCTTCGAGCATCGGGATCAATGTCTCGTTGCCTTCCAAGGAAAACCGCTTCTGGCCTACGTAGCGGGTGTGAAGAAAGGACTCGAACTCCTCGGCTCTCAGGATCGCCTCCAAAATGCGCCGCCGCTCCTGTTCCGAGAAGATCTTCGCGATGTCGGTTCCCTCCAACCGCTCGGCAATCCATCGCCTCTGGGCGAAGGACTGCATGTGCATAAACTCGACGGCGAGAGTCCCGCAGAAAGTCGCCCGGAGGATCTGGAGTATTTTCCACAAGGGCCGCACCCCTCCGCCCGCCAGAGAAGCCGAATCGAACTCGGTCTCCAGATCTTCCTCTCCCAATCCGAACCGCACGAGCTCCAGTTCGTCAAAGACAGACGGATTGAAGCCGAGCGGGTCCAGCTTGGCCACGACGTGGCCCAGGGTGCGGTAGGCGTAGATCAACTCGTAGACCGCGCGCTGCTTAACTAGCAACCGAGCATCCGGCGGTCGAGACCCGGATCCGGCTTCTCGATCGACCCGCCCGGGAGAGATTTCGCGGTTCGAGCCCTTAAAAAAGGCGCGCCAGCTCGCATCCACCGAGGCCGGGTCCTGAACCCATCGCGCGTAATAATCCTCGACCAAGACGCCGCTGTGAGCCAGCGACGCGCCGTCCATCGCCAAAGAGCGATCGGCACGTGGAGGCAGGGTAGTCATAACAAACTCGGGGAGAGCAAGCCGCTCTCGGCACTGAGATGCGTATCTTCAATAGATCAGGCTTCCGCTAGGGACATGTAGCACCTGAGCAAGAAGGGTTCAAGATCATTCCGTGCAGAGCGGCGTCCGTGAAGACCGTTAAGGGTAGATTGCGGATCCACCCCTGCGAAACTCCTCTGCCTTCTGCTCTAAGCCTTGCGCCAGCGCAGCTTCCGGAGCGATTTCCCGCTCTCGCGCGTAGTTGCGCACCTCCTCCGTGATCTTCATCGAACAAAACTGAGGCCCGCACATCGAACAAAAGTGGGCGCTCTTGGCGGCTTCTTGCGGCAGGGCCTCGTCATGCAGGGAACGGGCCATGGCCGGATCCAAGGAGAGGGCAAACTGATCGTTCCAACGAAACTCGAATCGAGCCTTGCTTAACGCGTTGTCCCATTCTTGAGCCCCTGGAAATCCTTTCGCCAAATCGGCCGCGTGGGCAGCGATCTTGTAGGCCACCACTCCCGCGCGGACGTCGTCGCGCGTGGGAAGCCCCAAATGCTCCTTGGGCGTGACATAGCAGAGCATGGCGCACCCATGCCAGCCGATCACCGCTGCTCCGATCGCACTCGTGATATGGTCGTAGCCCGGCGCTACATCGGTCGTGAGCGGCCCGAGCGTATAAAACGGAGCTTCCCAGCAGTGACGGAGCTCCAACTCCATATTCTCCTGGATGAGCTGCAGGGGGACGTGACCCGGCCCCTCGATCATCACCTGCACATCGTGCTCCCAGGCGATCCGGGTCAGTTCCCCGAGGGTCTTGAGCTCGGCGATTTGCGCTTCGTCGTTGGCGTCGGCGATGGCGCCCGGCCGCAGCCCATCTCCTAGAGAGACGCTCACATCGTAAGCCCGCAGAATGGAGCAGATTTCCTCGAAATGGGTGTAGAGGAAGTTCTCCTCGTGATGGGACAGGCACCACTTGGCCAAGATCGACCCGCCCCGGCTGACGATTCCGCAGCGACGGCGAGCGGTGAGCGGTATATAGCGAAGCAGAACCCCCGCATGGATCGTAAAGTAGTCGACCCCCTGCTCGGCCTGCTCGATCAAGGTGTCACGATAGATCTCCCAGGAAAGCTCCTCGGGCCTCCCTCCTACTTTTTCCAACGCCTGATAGATGGGTACGGTGCCGATGGGAACGGGGCTCGACCGGAGAATCCATTCCCGAATCCGGTGGATGTTCTTTCCGGTCGAGAGATCCATAACGGTGTCGGCTCCCCAGAGTATCGCCCAGACGAGCTTTTCGACCTCTTCCTCGACGGAGGAACCGATCGCCGAGTTGCCGATGTTGGCATTGATCTTCACGCGAAAATTTCGGCCAATGATCATCGGCTCAGTCTCAGGATGATTGATGTTGGCCGGCAGAATGGCTCGGCCGGCGGCAATCTCGTCTCGCACAAACTCTGGCGTGATGCGAGCCGGGATGCGCGCGCCCATAGGCGCCCCGGGCAACTGGAAGGAGATCCCTCCGCGATCGCATCCTCCAGAGCCGTGGTTTTCGAGACCAAGATTCTCTCGAATCGCGACAAACTCCATCTCCGGAGTCACGATTCCCCTCCGCGCATAGGCCAGCTGCGTGACCGCGTCTCGTTTCGCCCTCCGCGGCGGCCGGGAAGAGGGAGGGGGGGATGCCTGGTCCATTGCCCCGTTGCGGCGCTCAACCTTCTCTTTGTGGCCCCACGAAAGATAACCATCGTCGATCGGCTGCGCTACGCGCCCGGCATAGGGCTCGCTGTCGCCGCGAGCCTCGATCCACGGGAGCCGGATGGCGGGAAGCCCCTTTCCCAGTTCCGGCGGGCATGTCGGATCGGTGTAGGGTCCGGAAGTGTCGTAGAATCGGACATTCGGGTTGCTTTCCCGATCGCCGTTTGCCAAGCGAGTCGGCTCTTGCCGCACTTCCCGGAACGGAACCCTCACGCCGGGTTGCGTGCCGCTCACATAGACGCGCTCCGACTGTGGAAAGTAGGAGAGAAGCGTCTCCGGATGAAGAAGAGGCGATCCCTCCGATTGCCGACGGTTCGATCCCATAGTTGCCTCCCTCGCGGGCGGAGAACCGAATCCGGCTGCAGCGGGCGCAGAGCACCGCTCCCTCCCTCCGCCGGCATTACCCGGATCAGGTTCTTCGGGTCGCGCTTTTTCCCAAACGGCGTCGTCCTGTATGATGCCGTTTTCCAAAAAAACGCCTCTCAGCCGTTTTGGCTCCCCGCGTTATGTCGATCATCCTAACCGATCCCGCGTCATTTGCAACCGCTAACAGCCGGCGAGTTGGCTCACAGGCGCTTCGGTGCCAGGCGATCCTTAGCGGGAGATCTTGCGCCAATGGAGTCGTTCGAGCACTTGGGTAGGCACCAAGCTCTTGATCCAGCTTGATCGGCCGTGGCGCCTGAATTCGTGCTCGAGAACCGACTGGCTGGTCAACCAGTTGAGCATCAAAACCCGTCTCTCTCCTTCAAAAAGACGGTGGCCGTGAAAGGATCGATTTGAACGGCGAAAAACCAGAAGGGTGCCCCAATCCGGAGGCAGCTCGACAGCGACATCCTCGATGTTCTTGCTGCGTAGAAGCCGGAGGCGGCCCCCGTCCGCTTCCCAGCAGCCGTTGAGATAGAGCAGCACCGTGATGATTTTCGTCTCGGAATCGGTATGGACTTGCCCGTCTCGTCGCCCACATCGGCCTCGGACCGTAATCAAAACGGGCTTGTCGCCCAGGGGGACCGAAAACTTTTGTGAAACCGCATCCCGGAAGGCAGGTCCTCGGAGTTCCTCGAGGAAGGCTTCGAAGAGAGGGCCGTACCGAAGCGTCTGGACCGGGAAGATGCCCGGCTTGTCGATTTCGGGGAACTCCCGTTCGAGAGGCAGACGCAACTCCGCTGGAATGAAATTCCGGACGACGACATGGTCGAAGGGATCGGTGACTAGCGGCGTCGATGAGAAGGCCTCCGTACGGAGCAAGCGGCCCATTCCGTTCCTCTCCTTTCCGCAATTAGAATCCAGGAGATTCAGCGATGCTAGCGATCGAGAATAAGCTCACCTCGGAAATGTTCTAATGAATTCTTCTTCATTTTTTCCGTTTCCGTCGGGAGGCGAGGGCCCCTCGAGTCCGTCGGGTCTTGGCCCTGCTCCGTCGAAGATCTGATCCTTGTTCAAGAGCGGATTTGCCAATCCACCAGCGAACTTTGTACCCCCCGGATCGACATTTTTCGATCGGCGGATGCTTTGTTTGCTTTTCCCGTGGAAGAGTCGGTACGGGGCGGCGCGAGGGAAGGACAATCCGGCCGCTAAGAGGGAACGGAGCCGTTGCCTCCAGGGTGCTTTTCCACCAGGGCGTAGGCGGCATGATTGTGGATGCTCTCCATATTTTCGGCCTCGACACGATACCAGAGGATGTCGGGCAGGGCATTGAATCGGACAGCGACGTTGCGCACCAGGTCTTCCACGAAGACCGGATGGTCGTAGGCCTGCTCGGTGACGAACTTCTCATCGGGTCGCTTGAGCAGCGAATAGATGGGGCTGCTGGCCGAGCCCTCCACGATCTCGATGACCTCCTCGATCCAGACTGGCTCACCGGACCGGATCGATGCGGTCACATACCCCCGCTGGTTGTGGGCGCCACGGTCGCTGATGGCCTTCGAGCAGGGACAGAGCGTAGTGACAGGAACGATTACCGTCATCACGAAATCGGTCTCTGCGCCGCAAGCAGCAGCTTCAAAGCGGACTTGATAGTCGACCAGTCCCTCAGCCCCAGTGGCGGGAGCCTTCTTTTCAAGAAAATAGGGAAACTCCACGACCAGGTGCGCTACCTCGGCGTCGAGCCGTTTTTGGAGTTCGTGGACGATGGAGAAGAGGTTCTTGACGTGGATCAGGCGCCCATGGCCGTTGAGCACCTCAACGAAGCGGCTCATGTGGGTTCCTTTGAAATGGTGGGGCAGGTCCACCAGGAGGCTCACGGTCGCCACCGTGGACTGGGTAGCGAAGCTTCGGTCCCGGACCTCGATCGGATGTCGCAACCCTTTGACGCCGACGCGGTCGATGCGAATGCGCCGATGATCCTCTTGGCTCTGACAATCGACTAGGAGTGCTTCTTGACTCTTCCTATTCATGGGGGGGTGAAAGTCTCCAACCATACGCCACTTGCGATCCGCCGCAAAGAAAGTTCCTCCAGCCGGCTCGGCCAAGGGCCTTCGCTCCTGCGGCTCTTTTCACTTGGAGGAGCCTTTCTGCTTCGCTAGCGTACTCGTGGGCAGGTAGCTCAACGGCAGAGCAGGTGCCTTTTAAGCACTTGGTTCAGGGTTCGAATCCCTGCCTGCCCAATCGAAAGAGGAAGAGACGCGCGCCGCACCTTACCGGTTGATTGCCTTTACGCCTCGCCTTGCGCTTCTCGAATGAGAGTTCGGAACTGGTTCCCGCGCTCCTCGAAGTTGCGAAAAGCGTTGTAACTGGGAGCGGCTGGAGAAAAGAGGCAGCATGCTCCTTCCGGGGTGTGATGGATCGCTTCCCGAACCGCCGCCGCAAGGGTGTCGACGCAAACAAGCGTCCCGCGAAACGGGGGATCGGCTCTCCGGAGGAGTTCCCCGAGGCGGAAGCCGGTTTCCGGGAGGAGGATGATCGTTCCCAAGGTGTGCGAGGCCGCCAAGGCCCGGGCAAAGCCATCGAGCCGAAGTCCACGATCTTGCCCTCCCACGATTAGTGTCCGGGCCTCGGGAAGGGCCGCAAGGGCCACGAGGGCAGACTCGGGCACGGTTGAAATCGAGTCGTTATAAAACGAGATTCCACGGAAAGCGCCCGCCGGCTCAAGCCGATGGGGCAAGGGAGAGAAGGAGTCGATCGCCTCCTGCATGGCGGATGGCGCGATCCCCAAGGATTTTGCGGCAAGGAGCGCCGCCGCTGCGTTTTTCCGATTGTGCCGGCCGAGCGGCTGGAAGCGGGAAAAGTCGATGGACGGCATATCCTCCGGACCCTGGTAAGGAATCCGCTTGCCCGCCCCCCCCTCCTTTTCGAGGTAGTTCGCAATGGTCCGATCGTCGCCAGAGTAGAGCAAGAGATCTCCACTGGACTGCCACCGGGCGATCCTGCTCTTAGCGCGCGCATAGGCGGCAAAACTTCCATGGAAATTGAGGTGCTCAGGATAGAGATTGGTCCAGAGGGCAATGTGCGGGGAACTCCGCGAGAACTCGAGCTGATAGGAGGAGAGCTCGCAAACCACCACTGATTTCGCCCCAAGATCGCCCCAGACGGCAAACGGCGGGACGCCGATATTGCCGACAAGAAAGGTCCTTCGACCGTCGCACCGGCAGATGTGCGCCAGGAGAGACGCCGTCGTGCTTTTCCCCTTGGTTCCCGTGACGCCGATCACCGGGCAAGGAGCGAACCGGAGAAAGAGGTCGGCTTGGCTCGTAATTTTGGACGCCTCTCCATTGAGAGCCAGATGGTGCACCGAAATGCCCGGAGCCTTGAGAACCAGGTCGAATTCAGGAAGCCTTCGCAATGCTTCCGCCTCTCCGAGCCGGTCGACGCAGAGCGCGGAAAGTTCGGCTGCTCCTAAGGCGGCGGCGCTCCGATCCGCAACCGCAAACTTCTGCCCAGGCAGAAAACGCCGGAAGAGATCGATGGCCGCCCTCCCCTCTCGACCCAAACCCCAGACGAGGATCTTTTTGCCAGCAAGAAATCGAAAAAGCTCCAACTGTGAATTCATGCGGGAACGGGAATCGGCTGGGAAGCATAAAGGGCCGGCAGGAATTCGGGCGGAACGGCATGGTTCTGGTTCCAGGAACTCAACAGAGCCTCGACCGAAGAGCCGCCTTCCTCCAGCAGTCCACGCTCTTGCGCCATCCTCACCAGGAGAGGAGGGTGGGGCCGTCGCCCGAGGGCCGCTGCCGCCGCCCGACATTCGGCAATCGTTCCCACGCAGGCGAAGGGCTTCCTTCCCTCACCCCCCAAAAGAGAGAAGAAGAGCGGAGCGAGGGAAGAATCCTCAAGTAGTTCTCGCCCAAAGACCTTGTCGAGCTTTCGCTTTTCGACGAAGAGGGAGAGAATCAGGGCGACAAAGAGGCATTTTGCGCAGCGGGTGCACCAATTCCGCCCGTGCGAGCTGCAGCTCCGGAATGATTCGAGAGCCCCCGGAATGCGGGCGAACCGCTCGGCGATCTGCAGCTCGTTCCAGGGGCGCAATAGGCTGAAGTATCCCACGTTCGGAGTCACCCACCGGGTCGCGTATTCCGCAAAATCGCGCTCGAAGGCAAAGCTTTTCGAATACTGGTGATTGATCTCGCTTCCCGGAACGGTAGGCTCGTCGGCGCTCGCCTCGTTGGAAAGCACGATCCACCGCTTACCAAGCGTGACCGCAGTCAAGAGAGCCGCAAATGCCAAGAGAGCGGAAAAGGGCGTGTGCCCATTCAAGAACCCCTGCCGGTTGAGATCCAAGAGCAGTGGATCGATCTTGCGCCGTGCCTCCGCCGCCTGCGAGCTCCGGAATCCAAAGAGCGCAACCGTGCTTTGCTGCTCCCATGTCGAGTTGAGAATAAAGGGCGTCACAGATCCCTGCCGCAGGGAGCGCAGCAGGTCGAGACTCACTAGGGAGTCCTTTCCGCCCCCCACCGGCACGAGAGTTCCGGTGCAGTCACGCCGAAGGAAAGGAGCAAATGGGGGACCCGAAGCCCGGATCTCCGCGAACTCTTCCTCGTTGGTGTCGATACCGTTGCAATAGAAGAACTCGGCCAATCCACGAAAGTAGAGCCGCTTCCACCAGGCGATCTGCTCAGGGGTCAAGTGCCCCGCCTCGATGCGAATCCGCGGGGGACAGGCCGCCTTCCAGTAGCTCACCAGCTCGATCAGCCCTAGGGAAAAAACCAGCAGATCCAGAGCCTCCTTCGGAGGCAGCGGATGAGCAATCGGAAACGAGCTGCGCGGACGAAAAACCAGGGCTTCCCCAAGGCGGAAGGAAAAGGATGCGGTCAACCGCTTCTCGCGCACGCGGTAATGGAACCCTTCATAGCAAAGGATCGCGAGGCGCCGCCATCCGGTTCTCGAACGCGCGTGCATGTCAACTTTCGGCAAAAGCGCGATTTGCCTTCTCGAGCATCTGGAAATCGCCGATGTCGAACCATCTGCCCGGTAGCGGCCAGGAAAAGACGGGGTGGCGCCGGCAGAGCCATTCGATGAACCGGCCCGGCTGATCCCGACTCTCTCCTTCCGCAAGGTATTGACGAAGATGCTCCAAGGTTTCCGGGGGGAAGTAGTAGAGGGCGATGGCGGTGAGAGTCCCTGCGGGATCTTTCGGCTTCTCTTCGAAGAAGACAATGCGCCCTTCTTCGTCCAGGCGAATGTTGTTGTAGCGACGGATCGCCTCCAGATCGCCGACATCATAGACTCCCACGACGGGCTTGCGGTGCCTTCTCCCGTAGGCGACGAAACCGGCCAGCGGCGCATCAAAGAGATTGTCTCCGGCGATCACGAGGAGATCTTCGGAGATCTGCTCTCTCTCGACCACGAAGGCTAGGTCGCCGACCGCCCCCAGGCGATCCGCTTCGGACGTCGATCCATCGTCCACGATCTTAAGCTGAAGATCCGGCCGGGCGGCGCAATAGTTCTTCCTCCACCCGGCGAAGGCCTCCGCAAAACGGTGGTTGGTGACGATGAGGCACTCGACGGGTTCCGCTAGGGAGCAGACCCGATCGAGGATGTGCTCGAGGATCGGCCGCCCTCCCACGGAGAGCAGGGGCTTAGGCTGATGGAGAGTGAGGGGATAGAGCCGGGTCGCATAGCCTGCCGCAAGAATCAAGACGCGCATCATCCTTCCTTTCTACTGGGCGAGCAGTTCAGGGTAAAAGCTCTCCGCCAGTCGGTTTAGCCTCTCCAACACCTCGGGAGCTTCCTTCCGCGAGAGGGCGGCCTCTACCCCCTTGCGGGCATCCGCGGCCCGGATGCGCCGGATCGCCGCCTTCACCCGAGGAATGAGAACGGAGCCCATACTTAGCTCTTCCACGCCGAGTGCAACAAAAAAAGGAAGCAGGACGAGGTTGCTTGCCATCTCCCCGCAGACGCTCACCGGACGCCCGCGATTTCGAGCCTCTCGGACCACCCGCTGCATCAGCCGGAGCACGGCGGCATGGGGAGTCGGATAGAGAGCGGACACCCGGTCGTTCAGCCGATCGACGGCGAGCGTGTACTGCTCCAAGTCGTTGGTTCCGATGCTGAAAAAATCCGCTTCCTCGGCGAGCAGATCCGCCATGACGGCTGCGGCCGGCGTTTCGATCATTGCCCCGCAACTGAGTTCACCCGGACGATGCCCCTCGGCCTCGAGCTCCTTCCGAACCTGCCGCAAAAGTTCCCGAGCGCGCCGGAACTCGCTCACGTCCGTCACCATCGGGAACATGAGGGCTAGATTTCCTTGGCCTCCCGCGCGGAGGATCGCCCGGAGCTGCGTGCGAAAGATCTCTTGCCTTTCCAGAGAAAGCCGGATTCCCCGAAACCCAAGGAACGGGTTTCTCTCCAATGGCCTCGCAGAGAGCCAGGGGAGCGGCTTGTCTCCGCCCACGTCGAGTGTGCGGATCACGATCCTGTGGGGCTTCGCCCATTCCGCGGCCTCGCGATAGGCCGCCATCTGCTCCTCCTCGGAGGGACCCCGGTCGGAACGGAGGAAGAGCAACTCGGTCCGGTAGAGCCCAATCCCGTCGGCATCGTTCTCGCGAATGAGAGGCAGATCCTCCGGAAGCTCCACATTGGCCGAGATCCGCATCGGTTGGCCATCTGTCGTGAAGGCCGGTCCCCGCTTTCTCCGGGCCTCCCGAGTGAGGGATAGGAAGCGAGCTTGCTCGGATTGAGCCTGATCCTTTCTCTCTCCGGAGGGCTGGAGGACGACGACCCCGGCAAAACCATCAACCAAGACTTCCGTCTCGTCCTCGATTTGATCCAATAGCCCGTGAACGCCCACCACCGCAGCTACATTCAAAGATTGCGCCAGGATCGCCGCATGGCAGGTCTGGCTCCCCTCCTCCGTCACTATCCCCAGCACGAGCCGGCGATCGAGGGAGACAAGATCGGAGAGCAAAAGGGCATCGGCGACGATCACATGAGGCCTGTCCAGCCCCAAGCCCGCGTTCTCTCCCCCCCGCAGGTAGCGAAGCACCCGCTTGCCGACGTCCCGAACGTCGAGCGCTCTTTCCCGTAGGTAGGGGTCGTCGATGCGCTGCATCTGCTCGACAAAGGAGCAAATCACGTCCTGATAGACAGCATCGACGCAGATCTTTTCCGACTCGATCCGTCTCTTCACCGCCTCGAGGATCGTGGGATCCTCGATCGCGAGGAGATGGGCCTCGAAGAGGGAATCGCTCGCCTGGGACCAGGACCGAACGAGCTCCGCCTTGGCCCGCAAGAGTTCTTCCCGAGTTTTAAGCAGAGCGTTCTCGAGTCTCTCGAGTTCCCCCGGGATCTCGGAAGCCTCGATGAGGCGGCGGCGGACGAAATCGTGATCCCCGCGAATGACAAGCCCGGGTCCGATCCCGATTCCCGGGGCGGCGGCTACGCCCACAAAGCGTTCTTCTTCTCTGCCGCTCATGAAAAGCTTCTCCAAGGCGAAGGGAGAAGCTTCCGGCGGGAGGCAGGCACCCGGCGGCGCGTGACCCGGCGCGCCAGCCGCCCGAAAGAAGAAGAGGCTTCGCTCAGGAAGGCTATCCTTCCTGATCGAAATTTCTTTGCACGAGATTGCACAACGCGTCTACCGCTGCCGCCGCATCGGGTCCCTTCGCGGACACTTTCAAGCGGGATCCCTGGTTTGCGGCGAGAATCATGATCCCCATGATGCTCTTGCCGTTGACGACCTCGCCCTCCTTTTCGACCTGGATGTTCGAAGCGAAGCGGTTCGCGATCTTGACGAACATGGCCGCAGGGCGGGCGTGGAGGCCTAGCTTGTTGCGGATCACAACCTCCGCCTCGGCCTCTCCCGCCGTGTCCTGCTGCCCTCCCTTCGTGTTATCGGCGGATGGTTTCTCCATGAGACTCGCTACGATTTCTTCTTCGTGAGCTTCGTGAGCTTCTTGTTAAACTCCCGGGCGGCATTATGCCCCATCTCTCGAAGCTTCTGGTCGAGCGCCGCCACCTCGACTAATGTTGCCAAGTCTCTGCCGGGACAAACCGGAATTTTAACATGCGGAATACGAATGTTCAAGATCTCGTACTCTTCCTGATTGAGACCGACCCGTTCGATCTCCTCTCCCGGCGTCCACTCGTGCAACGTGGCGACTAGATCCACTCGTTTTTCCATCCGAATGGCCCGCAGGCCAAACAAGGTCGTCACATCGATGATGCCAATCCCGCGGACCTCTATGTAAAACCGGCTGATGTCGGGCGCGCGGGCGACGAGCTCCCGTCCCTCCAGGCAGATGATCGTCGTGATATCATCCGCGACCAGCGAATAGCCTCGGGAGATAAGCGAGAGGACGCACTCGCTCTTGCCGATCCCGCTCGCCCCTTTGAGCAGAACCCCGATGCCCTGGATGTCGACCATGCTACCCTGCTCATTGACGCGCGGGGCGAAATCCATCTCCAGACAGATGGTGACCGTGTTGATCAGGCGCATCGTATGCAGCCTCGAAAGGAAGAGGGGCGTTCCGGTCTCCTCCGCCTCCTCCACCAGAAAGGCGGGAGGTACGATCCTGCGAGATACGATCAGGCAGGGGATCTTCCGCAAAAAGATCGCTCGCACTCTGCGCCGAGCCTCTTCCGCGGGCAGGCTCTGCAAGTACGAGGTCTCGCCAGCACCAATAATCTGGACCCTTTGCCAGGCAAAGTTCTTGAGATAACCCGAAAGCTGGAGCCCCGGCCGGTTCACCGAGCCCTCCAGGATCATCCGTCCCAATCCCGATCGACCGGCCACAAGCCTCCCCTGAAGGACGCCTTCGTGCTGCGCGAAGAACTCTCCCGCCGTCACTTTCGGCACCGACTCGGCGGTACTTTTCGGTCTCGTCGTGTCCCGTCCCCGCATTCCGTTCCCCTCCCCTACCCTGCCGCGTATGAACGCAACGCCTTCTCCCACGATTTCGCCTTCAAGCTGGTCTCCTCGTATTCCGCAGCCGGATTCGAATCGATGGTAATGCCGCTGCCAACTGAGAGAGAAATCGTTTCGGAACCTACTTCCAAGGACCGGATCGTCATCGTGAAGGCAGCATTTCCCGAAAAGTCGATGTATCCGAAAACACCCGTATACAGACCCCGCGGCTCCGGCTCGAGAAGCAAAAGGATCTCGGTAGCTCGCCGCTTCGGCGCTCCGGTGATCGATCCTCCGGGCAAGCAGGAAAAGAGGGCGCTAACCGGATCGGTTTCCGGCCGAAGGACGCCCTCCACCGAAGCGTAGAGATGCCACAGGTGCGCATGGCGGGTCGCCGCGGCAAAGCGGCGAACCCGTACCGTTCCCAAGCAGCAGATCCGCCCCAGATCATTTCTCTCGACTTCTGTAACCATCAGCAGCTCCGCCCGCTCCTTTGGATTCACCTGCAGCGGCAGCGGCGAAGCGGCTCCCTGCGGTCCGGACCGGCGCAGGGTGCCCTTGATGGGGCGCGTTTCGATGCGGCGACCCCGGATCCGCAGGAAAAGCTCCGGGGACGCCGAGAGCAGCCAACCGCTCTCCGTCTTGAGGAAACCCCTTCCCGCCGGACGATCCTCCGCGAGCAGACATTCCCATAGGCGGAACGGATCCGCACGAAGCTCCCAGCGTAGGCGGCGAGCCAAGTTGACTAAATAGATGTCCCCAGAGCGAATGTACTCCTGCGCCTCCTGGATCATGGCCAGAAACTCGCTCCGTCCCGTTCGGGACGAGGCCACCGGGAGTTCGCAGGAACGCGGGGGCGTTTTCTCTCGATGCTTCCGCCAAGCCTCTTCCCTCCAAGGAGCCGGGCTTCTCCGCCAGCGCCTGTAGACTCCAAAACGAAAGTCTCCGGCAAAAGAGACCGTGCCCATCAAACCTCCCGAGCCGCTCCCGCTGGCGGCCAAATAGGCGGCCCGCAGCTTTTCCCACTCCTCGCGGCAACCGCGAACGATCTCGTCGGGTTGTTCCCCCTGAAGGTAGCCGCCGCGTCCCCAGATAGGGACGAAACCGTACTCGCTCGTAGGATTCATGGGCTGCCGTTCGGTCGATCCGAACTTTACCAGATCGTGTGTACGGCTCCAGGACCGCTGGCTCCCAGGAGAGCCGTGATCCCTTGCGCAACGATCTCCACGGCAAGAGAAGCCAGGATGAGCCCGGTAATTTGCACAAGCAGAGCGATTCCCCCTTCTCCGATCCACCGGAAAATGCGGCTCCCTCCTAGGAAGACGAGATAGGTGAGAAGCAGGATTCCGAGCAAAAGGCCGAGATCGACCGCCTGGACAGGAATCGGATAGAGATGATTGTCGGTCAGCAGGACGGCGGCCAGGATAGCCTCGGGACTCGCGATCACCGGCATCGCCAAGGGAGAAATCGAGGGATCGGTTCCTCCCCTCCACTTCGGATCCTCATGACGGGAAAAGATCATTTGCATGGCGAAGAGGAAGAGTACGCTTCCTCCGGCTACTTGAAACGAGGCGACGCGCACATGCATCGCTTCCAAGAGCAGTTGACCACAGACCACCGATCCGGCCAAGACGATCGCCGCGAAAAGAACCGCCCGCCTGGCCACCGCTGTCCTCTGTGAGTCGGAGAAATTAGCGGTGAGGTGGAGAAAGAAGCTCAAGGCTCCCACAGGATTGACCGTCGCAAAGAAGATCAAGGTGTCCTGCCCGATTTTTTGCGCAGTGAGTCCCTCCATCGATCTTCCCGATAGGCCGCACTCTTGCCTCAACGCGATTGCTGCGCAAGCAGCAATTGCTTGTCAAAGAAGCCGCTCTTGGCCCCAATAGGCGGGATGCCCACCAAGAAAGCCGTCGCCCCCTCCGGACTCCCTGCGCCGATCGGGCCCTACTCTCCCGCCATCGTCGCCGCCGGATTTTGCTTTGTTTCCGGGCAGCTGCCGCTGCCCCCCAGCGGCGGTCCCCTCCCCGAGGGGATCGAAGCGCAGACCGAGCAGGCGATCCGCAACCTAGAAGCCGTGCTTGCGGAAGAGAGATTGACCCTGTCCGACGTTGTCAAGACTTCCGTTTTCCTCGCCGATCTCGACGACTTCGCCACCATGAACGAGATCTATGCACGGCTCTTTCCGGCGCCAAGGCCCGCGCGCACCGTCGTCGAGGTTTCCCGCCTTCCCCAAGACAGCCGGATCGAGATCGAAGCGATCGCACGTCGATAAACCCATGGATCTCCTGCAGCGGCTGCGCGCCACGGGCGCCCTCATGGAAGGACATTTTCTCCTCCGTTCGGGACTCCACAGCCGGCAATTTCTCCAATGCGGGCTTCTCTTGCAGCACGCCCGGCTGGCCTCGGAGGTCTGCGGAGCGCTCGCCGAGCAAGTCCGCACTCTCCCGTTTGCCACGGTAATCTCCGCGGCGTTAGGCGGTATTCCGGTCGGTCAAGAACTCGCCCGCCATCTCGACCGGAGGCACATCTACACCGAAAAGGAGGGGGATCGGCTCTTCCTGGGAAGGTTCACGATCTCCCCGGGCGAAACGTTGCTCGTGGCGGAGGATGTGGTGACTACAGGTGGAGCGGTCCGCGAGGTGATGGAAACCGCCCGGCGCGCGGGAGGGCAGATCGTCGCGATCGCCTGCCTGATCGACCGCAGCCCGCAGTCGATTGATTTCGGGGTGCCCCTCTTCTCTCTCCTCCGGCTGCCGATCGAGGTCTTTCCGGCCGAGCGGCTGCCCGAGGATCTCCGGAAAATTCCCGCCATCCGGCCGTAAAGAAAGCGATCTGAAGGAGATTTTCGTGTGAATTCCCCCGGGTGGTGGCTTCTAGCCGGCGCAATTCTCCTTGAGGTGACGGGCACGACCTGCTTGAAGATCTCCGACGGATTCACCCGACCCGTTCCGTCCGCATTCGTGATCGTCTTCTACGGGGGGGCTTTCATCTGCCTAGCCCGCGCGATGAAAGGGCTCGAAATGGGGATCGCCTACGCGGTCTGGGCGGGCACGGGTACCGCTTTGACCGCGATCATCGGGATCCTTCTGCTGGACGAGGGCTTCCACTGGCAGAAGCTCTTCGGCATCGCCTGCGTCATCCTGGGCATCGTCGCGCTCCAGGCGGGTCGAGGCTAGCGGCCCAGCCCTTACCCGTGCCGCGTCCAGTCGAGGGCCTTTTTCCGCAACTCGTAAACAAGGCCGACACCTAACACAGCCAAAAAGAAGAGCATGGCAAACAGAATCTGGGGTCCGTTCGCGAGCTCGTGGCGATAGACGACCGCCCACGCGAAAAAGAATACGGTTTCGATGTCGAAAAGGATGAAGAGCATCGCAATCATGTAAAACTTGACCGAGAAACGGGGATTCGTCGGACCGATCGGATCCTTGCCGCACTCGTAGGCGATGTCCTTGGCAGGGGTCCGGCGTCCGCGCTGGCCGATCAAGATCGCGCCGCCAAGCATCGAGGCGGCGACGACCACCGCGATCACCGCCTGGAAGAGAACTGGGATGTAATCGAGACTCATGATAGGTTTCAACGACGCACCCTACGAGGAAACCGGCCTTTGTGGAAGCTCGTTTTTCGTTCCGCCCTCCCGCGGAACAGGAGAGGAAATCCGAACAAGACACGCGATGAGGTATACGATGCGCTTGTTCTTTGCGCTCTGGCCTTCCGTTGAGGAGCAGATCCTTTTTCGGAACGCCGCGCAAGGGCCGGGGCCACGTTTTTCCGCCCGCTGGATTGCGCTCGAAAACATCCATCTCACCCTCCTCTTTCTTCCGTCCGTGACGGAGGAGCAGATCGGCCCCCTTTTTTCTCTGGTGGAACGTTCCTTGCTCCCCGCGATCCGTCTCCGGCTCGACCGACTGATCTTCCAATCCTCCGGGAAAGAGGGACTCCTCTGGCTTGCCCCGGCCGAGAGCCTCACCGCCCTGACGAATCTTGTCGGGTTGCTGCAAGAACGACTCGCTCCCCTGGGTATTTCGGCCCGGCAAAGACGCCCCTTCTCTCCGCATATCACTCTGGCACGGCGCGTGGTCCTCTCCCGGGCGGGAGGCGGTTGTAGCCTTCCGTTGGTACTTCGCAGCCTTGAGAAGCCGATCGATTGGCCGGTTCGAGAGATGGCGCTCGTCTCCTCGGAGACCCTGCCCGAAGGCAGCCGCTATACCCCGCTCGCCTCCTGGGCTCTCCCTGCGTCCGCATAAAGGAACCGGCTTGTTTTTTCCCAGGGAACTCCGTACGGAAGAAGAGATGTTGGCACGATATAGCCGAGAGCCCATGCGGGCCATTTGGCGCGAAGAGCACCGGCTGGCAATCTGGTTGGAAATCGAGCTCCTCGCCGTTGAAGCGATGGCGCGCCTTGGGCATGTCCCCGCCGAAGAGGCGGACCGGCTCCGGGAGCGGGTAAACTTTTCTCTGGCCGAGGTTCAGAGGCGCGAAGAGCGGACTCAACATGAGATCCTCGCTTTCCTGGAGGAGATCTCCGCCCATGCGGGCGCGGCAGGCCGATGGCTGCACCATGGACTCACCTCCTCGGACGTTCTCGACACCACGCTTGCGCTTCAGCTTCGCGCCGCCTCCGATCTGCTTCATCAAGACCTACTCGCCCTTCGCATCACGATCGGGGAGCAGGCGCGCCGCTACGCTTTCGTGCCCATGATCGGCCGGACGCACGGCGTCCATGCGGAACCGATCACCTACGGACTAAAGCTTGCCTTGATGTATGACGAGTTCGGCCGCGCCATCGACCGGTTGCTAGCCGCCCGGGAGCAAATTTTGGTCGGAAAACTTTCCGGCGCGGTCGGCACCTATGCCCATCTGGATCCGGCAGTGGAAGAGGAGGTCTGCCGGAAGCTCGGACTTAATCCCGCACCCGCCTCCAACCAGATCGTCCAGCGGGACCGGCATGCCCATTTCGCCACTGCCCTTGCCTTGATCGGCGGCAGCGTCGAACGGTGGGCGGTCGAGTTCCGCCATCTGCAGAGGACAGAGGTTCTGGAGGTCGAAGAGCCTTTCGCCGCGGGACAGAAAGGAAGCAGTGCCATGCCACACAAGAGGAACCCCATCCTTTCCGAGCGACTTTGCGGCCTTGCTCGCCTCTTGCGAGGCTACGCTCTGGCCGCCATGGAAAACGCGCCGCTCTGGCATGAACGGGATATTTCCCACTCCTCCGCCGAACGGGTGATCTTCCCGGATGCAACCACGATCCTCGATTATATGCTCGCTCTTTTGGACCGGCTGGTGGCCGATCAATCGGTCTACCCCGAACGAATGGCCGAAAATCTGGCGCGCTCCAAGGGTCTTTACGCCTCCGAGGGCATCCTCCTCGCTCTCGTCCGAAAGGGCTTGGCACGCAAGGAGGCCTACGAGCTGGTTCAGGATGCGGCGATGCGATGCTGGCGGGGGAAAGAGCCGTTTTCCACCTACCTCCGGGACACGCCGAGGATCGCCCAACTTCTCTCCGCCGAAGAGATCGAGCGGGCTTGTTCTCCACAGAGTTATTGCCGCCACGTCCGCGACACTTTCAAAAGAGTTGGCTTGGAGGCACCGGAGCCCTAGATTGCGCGATGGCCATGTTACGAGCCCGCGTGTCGATTCTGCCGAAGCGCACCGTTTTCGATCCGCAAGGAGAGGCGGTGCGGCAGGCACTAGGCCACTTTGGGCTGACCGCGGTCGATAAAGTGCGCGTGGGGAAGGAAATCGAGCTCGAGATTCCGGGGGAGGGAGACCCGGAGGAGATTCGCGCCCGACTGGAGACGATTGCTCGAGATTTCCTGGCAAACCCTGTTGTGGAGGAGTTCGAGCTTCATGTCGAAGGTCTCCCATGAGATGGGGTGTCGTCGTCTTCCCGGGATCGAACTGCGATCGTGACTGCCGATTCGTGCTGGAGAGGGTCCTCGGACACGAGGCGATCGCGATCTGGCACGATGAGCGGGCTCTGCCCCCCGTAGACGCCGTAGTCCTGCCGGGTGGTTTTTCGTACGGCGACTACCTTCGGTCCGGGGCCATCGCCGCCCTCTCCCCCATCATGGCGGCGATCGGTAATGCCGCCCGCTCCGGCCTGCCCGTCCTCGGAATCTGCAACGGTTTTCAGACTCTATGCGAAGCGCGGCTTCTCCCGGGGGCCCTGCTGCCGAACTCCGATGGGCTCTTCCACTGCCACCCGGCTCACTTGCGCGTGGAGAACAACCGCTGCCTCTTCACCCGACGCTTTGCTTCCGGAGAGGTGGTCCAAATGCCGATCGCGCATGGACAAGGGCGCTACTACGCAGATCCCGGGACGCTCGATCGGCTGGAACGATCCGGCTCGATTCTCTTCCGCTACTCGGAGGCTCATGGCGAAATCACAAGCCTCGCCAATCCAAACGGTTCCCTGGCGAATATCGCCGCCATTTCCAACGAGGAGGGGAATGTGGTCGGGCTCATGCCCCATCCGGAACGGGCCTGTGAAGCCCTGCTCGGTTCGACCGACGGGCTCAGGCTCTTTCTCTCGCTTAGCTCCGTGGCACTCGCCGAAGCGCCAGGACCGTCCTATGCCGGAAGCACCGCTGAATGATCCCCGCTATTGGGAGAACCGCTACCTTCAAGGCGACTCTCCCTGGAATCGAGGCGGGCCCTCCCCCGCTCTCGAGGAAGCCCTCTCGCATTTTTCAAGGCCGGGCCGCGTGCTGGTCCCCGGCTGCGGCCATGGACATGATGCCCGACTGCTGGCCGAGCACGGTTGGGACGTGGTGGGCATCGATTTCGCTCCATCCGCCCTTGCGGCGGCCCGAAGCCACGCAAGCGGGCCGAGGATCGCGTACATGGAGGCCGACTTCCTCGCGCTCCCCGAGAAGCTCTCCGGAGCTTTCGACCTGATTTGGGAGCACACCTGCTTCTGTGCGATTCCCCCGGAGAGAAGACAGGATTATGTCCGATCGGCCCATCGGGCCTTGAGGCCCGGCGGCAAGCTGCTCGGCGTCTTCTTTCTCGATACGGGTCCGCCTGATCCGCCGCCCCACTGCTTTACGACCGACGAACTCGACTTATTTTTCTCCACCGACTTCCTCGTTGAGGCCGAATGGCTGCCATCGCGCTGCTATCCGGGAAGGGAGGGCGAGGAGATTCTCCGGATCTTCCTTCGGAAAGATTGAAGCGGCGCACCGGATCACACTACATGCCTTCACTTTCCTTTTCCTCCTGTCGCCGATCAACCTACAAAGAGGAAAAAGGGTGCGAGAACGCAACGACCGCCATTGGGAAAAGAAGCTAGGTAGAGGAGAAGACCAAAGGTGGAAGTCGATTCGAAGGAAGGGCACCAAAGAGTTTTTTCTTCTCCGCTTTTCGTTCCGCGTACCCGCCTCGATTACGCGATGGCCGCCGGCCTGCTGATCGTGGCGCTCTTCCGCCTTCGCTATGCACTTACCCTCGACCTCTTGCCTGACGAGGCGCACTACTGGCTCTGGGCAAAGCATCCCGCTCTCTCCTACGCCACCAAAGGGCCGGTCGTGGCCTGGTTGATCGGGTTGAGCACGGCCCTCTTAGGCGATTCCGTCCTTGCGGTTCGTCTTCCCAGCATCGTCCTCTCGGTCGGAACCGGCTGGCTCTTCTATCGGTTGGGCCAGCGCCTCTTTTCCTCGTGGATCGGGGTAGGCGCGACGGTCGTTGCCGCGATCCTCCCCATTTTTGCAGTTGGATCGGTTTTGATGACGATCGACTCCCCTTCGGTCTTCCTTTGGCTCTTGGCCGCCGCTTTTTTTTGGGAGGGCCTAGAGAACAACGCCCTCTGGCCTTGGGTGGCCTCGGGCTTGACGGTCGCTTTCGGCTTTGAGGCAAAGTTCGTCAACTGGTTCGAGCCGCTCTCGTTTGCTCTCTTCCTGCTATGCAGCCGGGTCTACCGATCGCATCTCTTTTCGGGCCGGTTTCTCCTCCTGCTCGGCTCGGCCGCCTTGGGCCTCCTGCCTGTCCTGGCGTGGAACAGGGCTCACGGAGGACTAACCGTCGCCCATCTCCTCCATCGAGGAGGGTTGCAAGAGCGCTTCACTTTTCAACCGAACGAGTTGGAGCAGTTTTTTCTGGAGCAGGCGCTCGCGCTCTCCCCTCTCGTCTTTCTCGGCCTTCTTTGGGCAGTGGCGATCGGTCTCCGGAACCGCTCGCCGGCGGCCGCTTCTCTCTTCCTCGCCTGGCTTTTCTTGCCCGTCTTTCTTTTCTACGCGGTCCTGAGCTTTCACCAAGCCGCCAAGGCCAATTGGACGGTGACAGGCGCATCCGCTGCACTCCTCGCAGCGGTGGCTTATTGGGGGGAGCAGGCTCGCCGCTACAGCTGGGCTCGGCTGCTCGTTGGATCCGCCCTTACCCTGGCGCTGATCGAAACCGCCCTCCTCCACGGGCTCGGCTCCGATCTCCTGGGACGAAAGGACCCGCTTCTGCGCGCACGGGGCTGGGCAGAAATCGCTCGGGAAGCCGAGCGGCAAGCAGAAGCTTGCCACCCGAATTTCTGGATTGCGAACGACTATGCGGTGGCGAGCGAACTCTCCTTCTACGCCCGCAGGAAAGAAGTCTTCGTCCCGAATTTCCGGAGAGCGGGAACGCAGTTTGCCGTCTGGCCCGGCTATCCCGTTGCGTCGGGCCGCAGCGCCCTCTACATCTCGAGCGAAACCGAGGGAACGGTGCCTGCCGAGCTGCTGCGCGAATTCCCCGAGGCCCAATGCCTCGCCGGAACCTGGAGACGATGGAGAGACCGGCGCATCGAGTATTTCCGCTTCTGGCTCCTCCGGAGGCCGAGAGAGAACTACAGATCCAAGGACTCCCCCGGCGGAGGTACCACCACCTTCAGGCCGGGTTTTTCCTCGCGGAGCCGCTCCTGGAACCAGGCAAGCGCGGGGGGATCGCCATGAACGAGCACGCAGAGCCGGGGGCTCACCCGCAAGATGTAGGTAAGCAGATCCTCTCGAATGGCGTGAGAAGTCAGATCGAACTGGTCCACCTCGCAAAGAAGCGGTTGAGGAGGCGACTCCGAATCGAGAGCCACGAGGTTGCCCCGGGATGTCTGCAAGAGCTGCCCCGCCGGCGAATTGGGATCGCAGTAGCCCACGACGAAGATCGAATGGCGCTCCTCGGGCAGAAAACGCTGTGCCAAGATATTGGATAAAGTGCGTTCGGTCATCATCCCCGAAGAGATGAGATAGAGCTCTCCCGGTTTCGGCGAGAGCTGCCGAACCGTCCGCCCGTCGAGTACCGTCGGGGCTACATCGCTCAAGAGGTTTAATCCAGGATGACGACGGAAGGACTGTCTCGCCAGCCGATCGTAAATCTGCGTGAAGCTCCGACTCAAACCCCCGATCGTAATGGGGCATCGAGGGAGGCGACCGGCCTTCTGCTCCAGGTAGAGGGTCGCCAGAAGCTCCTGGGTCTTCCCGAGAGCAAACACGGGGATAAGGACGGCGCCTCCCCGCCGAAACGCTGCCTTGATCGACGAGATCAATCGCTCGATCTCCATCGGCCGCCTCTGATTTTCGGGTGTCTCCTTCCCTCCGCGGGTCGCCTCGATGATGAGGGTGTCAATCCCATCGAGCGGGAAATCCGCGGCCGGCATCAGTGTCTGCTCCTGGAAGCTTACATCACCGGTATAGAGAACCTGTCGATCGCGGTGGCGGAAACGAACTCCGACCGCCCCGAGGATATGGCCGCCGGGGTAGAGCCGGAAGCTTAGCGGCTCTCCCTTCGGATCGCAATCTCCCCGAATCGACCATTCGCGTCCGGTCCGGCAGACCCGATAGGCCTTCGCGGATCGATCGACTTCCTTGTGGGTAAAAAGGGGATAGCTCGTGATTCCCAGCGAAGCCCTCTGCTTGAGCATCACTTCGACCGAATTATGCAAGAGCGGCTCTGCCAGGAGAGAGGTAGCCTCGCTCAAATAGACCGGCATCTTTTCCTGGCGGCGCACAAAGAGGGGAAGCGCGCCGATATGATCATGATGGGCGTGGCTTACTACCAATGCATCCGCCGGCTGCTCGCCGATTGCCCCAAAGTTCGGTGTCGCCTCCTCACCCTCCCGCCGAGGATGGAGCCCCGCGTCCAGAATGATCCTTCCCTCGCCATCAAACTCGAGAAGATACGAATTGGCGCCGATCTCGTTGGCGCGAGTCAAGTTGGTAAATTTCACGAACGGACACTTCGAGGGCGCCGATCAATCAGAGCGGCCTTCGATCGCATCAAGAGAGCCCGGATATTTCTTTCTGTCAAGGCAAAGCAGCAGAATAGGCCGCTCCGAAAACTTTTTTTCGGAGGGGCTTGCGTTTTTCTTGCCGCTTGCTAACAACGAGTTCCTATGAAACCTCCTACACGCTTTTGGCCTGTCGCGATCGCTGCATTCGGGTTCCTTTCGATGGCCGCGCCCAGTTGGGCCGCATGGGATCTTCAGGACACCGTAAACCGAGCCGCCAAGGATGTCCGTCATTTCAAGAGCAGAAGCACGCACACCATTCCCAGCTCCGTGCTGGAACATGCCAAAGGCATCGCCTATCTCCGGAAGAGCGAAGAGGGCTTCATCTTCGGCTTCTCGTCGGGGAAAGGCTTGGTGATGGCCAAAACCCCTCATGGCTGGTCTGGGCCGGCGGCCATGAAGAGCGGCGGGATGAGCTTCGGCCTCGAGGTCGGAGCGGAAACCGAGCAGCTCCTTTTCATCCTGAACACGGCCGAAGCCGTCGAACACTTCGCGAAGGGACACAAGTTCAAGCTGGGAGCGGACCTCGCCGTGAGCGCCGGACCCACTTCGAATCAAGAGGTGAAGCACCACAAGGCCGCTCCGGTCTATGTCTATACCCGGAAGAAGGGTTTCTGGACCGCAGTTGCATTCAAGGAGAGCAGTGTCGAACCGGACCTCGGGACCGACAAGGAGTACTACGGCAAGAAGGTGACGACCCGGGAGATCCTCGAACGCAAAGTAGCCCCTCCGGCGGGAGCCAAAGAGTTGATCCGCGCCCTCGAGGCTTCCCACCGCGGATAGGGATCGGCTAGCGGCTGTCTACTCGGACACGGATCAGCACCCTAGCTAAAGCGAGCTTCTCCGAGATCGGGGAAGCTCGCTTTCTTTTTGCCGCACGCGCCAGAATTTCGGCTTGCCAAGTCATGATAATCTATTATCAACACACCCGTGGTCCGCCGCCATCCGATCGTCCTTGCGTGTCTCCTTATCTCCACCGCGTTCCCCTCTCGCCTCGCCCTGGCGGCGGAGTTGGCCGATCCAGTTCCCGAGGCGGCGACGACTCTTCCTACCGTCCAGGTAGAGGCGTCCGCAGGCGGAATTCTCCCCGGAAGCTCCTCGTCGGCCTACGCGATCCCGATGGATGTGGTCGATACCCCCAGATCGGTCACCCCGATCTCGAAATCCTTGATGGAAGCCGCTGGGATTGGGCAATGGGGCAAGTGGGATCCCCTCTCGATCACCTACCTCAACCCGGCGGCGGTGGTTGATCCCTCGCAGGCCGCCTGTGCTTCCGCGCCCGACATCCGCGGCCGCCAAGGGCTCACCTTCATCAACGGGATCGAGGAAAACATCAATTTCGGAGAGCAGGACATCCCGTGGAACTTCAACATGGTGGAAAACATGGACCTTGTCGAAGGGCCGCCCGGTGCGGTCTTCGGAGCCACCCAGCCTTCCAACGGCTATGTCAACTACGTTACTAAGCAGCCCTACTTCGATCGCTTTCGCGGCAATGCCTGGGCGACGGTGGGCATGTACGACCAGTATATGTGGGGCGCCGAGGCCGGAGGCCCGATCGACCGTCCATCGGAGAGCCAGTCCTCAAAGCTCGGCTACCGGTTCAGCTACCTAGGCATGAATAACGGCAGCTTCTACAACTATATTTTTGATCAACAGGAAAACTTCTACGGCGCGATCGGTTGGCACCCGAATGACCGCTATCATGCGGATCTTTACGCCGACTTCGGCACCTACTCGTACATGCTTGAGGACGTGCTGATGAACCGTCCGACGCAATCCCTGATTCAAGATGGTCTCTACTACCCGGGATATACCCCGCTTTCCCAGGTGAGCAGCCCGGGAAGCGTGCCGGCGAACACCTTTCTCGGCACCCCGGTGCCGGTGAGCCTCCGACAGAATATCAAATACCCTGGCGACCTCGGCCGGGCGATCACCGGGATGGCGCAGTTGATCCAGTCGATCCAAGTCAGCGACGACCTCCAGCTCCTCAACAATACGTTTTTCTGGTATGCGTCTCATATTGCGAGCGAGGACGAGATCCTTTTCCAAGAGGCGTGGAAGGGCTGCTACGAGGTCGACAACCGCTCCGAGGTCCGATGGAACTTTGAAACCCCTGGCTTTCCTTCCTCCTGGAAGCATTTCGTGGATACCGGCATCGAATGGCGCTACCAGTATGTGCTTGCCTACGACTCGCTCAATTTCACGGTTCCCAACCAGTGGAGCGTCTTCGAAAATCCCTCCCTTCGCAACGGAGCCTTTTCCCCCAACTTCCAAGCCTTAGTCGGCAACCCTTCGGCCCCCGGGGGAGGAGAGTGGCTCGTTCCGGGCGGTCCCTACCCCTTCTACTTCGAGCCGCTCAACGGGGCCACCGGAACCAACTTCACCGAGTACTGGAAGATCTCGCCATTCTGGCAGCAGACGATCGAGATCACCGACACCATTTCCCTGATCCTGGGAGCGCGCCTTGACGTCTACAGCATCTCCACGCAGACCCCGCCCGGAACGCCCTCGATCCTCTTTACACGACTCGACACCTCGGAACTCCTCCCGCTCTTCAACGTCAGCCCGACCTGGAAGCCCTACCCGTGGATGACGACCTACTTCAACTTCAACTGGGCGCAGGCGACCGACGTGGCCGGCGGCGGAGGGTATTCACCGACCTTTACAAGCCAGGCCTTCCACCTCCTCAACGAACTCGAAGAACTCGGGGTGAAGTTTAGCCTCGCTCGCAACCGGCTCTTTCTTTCGGCGGATGTCTTTCACGAAAATACCTATCTCTTCAACTACCTGCTCCCGCCCAATCCGGCGCAGATCAACGGCTTTGAGGCGACGGCAACCTACCAGCCGCACCGCCGCTTCTGGATTCGGGCGAACTACCTCTTCATGACCGGGGTCGAGAATTGGAGCTCTTCGCTTAGCGGCCCATCCCTGGTCCAGACCTATTCGACCGCCCAGGCGGCTCGGCTCGGTCTGCCTCTCGACAATGCCGGAAACTTCCCGCCGGGAACGTATGCGCTGATGGGTCAGCCCGAGCAGACCGTTTCGGGAATGGCGACCTACCAGTTTGACAATGGGCTTGGCATGACCCTCGGCGGCCTCTTCTTCAGCGACATGTACCTCGGCTACGAACATCAGGTGCGGATTCCGCCCGAATTCGTCCTCAACGCGCAGGTTTTCTACACACAACCCCATTGGGAAGCCCGCCTCTATCTCTTCAACTTTACCGACGAGCGCTACTGGCTGCCCAGCGCCTTTGCCTTCAGCCGGGTTCGCACGCTCAACCTCGATACGATCTATCCGGGCTGGCCCTTCTGGATCGAGGGAACGATAACCTGGAAGTTTTGAGGAAGCCTCTGCACCCAGGAGGATTTGAACCCCCAACCCCCGGGTCCGAAGCCCGGTGCTCTATCCGATTGAGCTATGGGTGCCGGTAGATCCCACGCTGAGGGATTTTCCCGTCGCGGTCAAGCGGCGCTTCGACAAAAGCCGGGCCTCTCTTCCTGTTCTGAGTCCTTCTCTTGCTCTTTGGGCGAAATTCTTCTTTCTTTGGTCGCTAGGGATTGGCTTTACTGCTTCGTCGGAGCGCCGGATAAGGGATCCCTTCCCCCTTGAGACCGGTCCAGAGCGCCTGGTTGAAGCGTTCCGGATGGAGTTGATCCTCCCGCTCGAAGCTCTCTCCCGCCATCGCCTGCTCCCAATAGGCAGCGCTCCTCCGGTTCCGGGAGGCTCCGGAGACTGGCGCGGTTCCGGGAAGCGGGAGAGCGGTAGAGCGGAGCACTGCGGGCACGACCGCTTGGTAGTCCCATCCTCCGTCCCCGAGGGAAAAGATCTCTTCCATAGGGCGGGCGGCCGCATCATGGATGCCCAGGGGAGGAAGGCCCAGAACCTCCTCCAGGGTGCGCAGCAGACTGACCGTCGTGAAACGGGTCGAGACGAGCGCCTCCTTGCGGACATAGGGCCCGACGACGAACGCGATGCTCCGGTGCGCGTCGACATGATCGACGCCATCCTGTGCATCGTCCTCCAGAACGAAGATCAGGGTGTCGCTCCGGTAGCGGCTTCTCGCGATCGCCTCGATGAGCAGTCCAAGCGCATAGTCGTTGTCGGCCATCTGCGTTTCGACCGTGTTCACCCCGTCCAGCGCCTCGCGGAACGAGCCGAAATGGTCATGGGGGAGGCGGACGAGCTCAAGCGCGGGAAGGGTGCCGGATCGGCAGAACTCCCCGAACTCCCGCTGCCACTCCCGGAAACGCCAGTAATCGGGATACCGCATGTCGAAGCCGCGGTAGAACGGGTCCGAGATGGCGATGAGCCGGTGCTGCACCGGAAAGAACTGGCGGCAGCCGGCTGCGAAGGGAAGATGCTCCAGAGGAACGGAGCCGGGATGGCCGGAGGCGAGGAAGTAGCGGCCCAACTCCCCAAAGAAGCCATAGTTGCGGATGGAAAGCCCCCGGCGCAGGGCCGCATCCCAAAGGAAGCCGGCACCAGCCTCCCCGGATACGCTGTCGGGAGCCGCCGCGTCCGCCGGGCCAGGAAGAAGATCGGGATCGCGGGGCAGGAGCGGATCGGCCTCCCGCCGCTCCTCCGGCGCAAGGCCGACCGGGACATTGCGGTTGTTGCCCTCCCAGTCGTAGGTTGGACCCCGGCGGGCATAGTGCAAGGGGACCGTCTTCTCGGTGGTCTCAGTGGTTCGCGCTGCCGTCGACCATTGCCAGCCATCGCCGCTGACCTCTCCACTATCGTAGAAGTTGTCCAGGAGCACGAACCGCCGAGCGATCTGTTGATGGTTTGGGCTGTAAGGAGCTAGAATGGCCAGCGAGGGA
>JBFXFN010000022.1:0-33002 GCA_050179015.1 Methylacidiphilaceae bacterium
CCCATGGACCCGGCACATCTATGAACGACGAAGCAGCAGCCCACGCTTATTCCCGGTTCTTCGGGGACGGCTGGCGAACTCCACGGATGAGCAGCACCACGGCGATCATCGGCCACACCCTGGGAGCCGCCGGTGCAATCGAAGCCGTTTTTTCCATCCTCGCCCTGCGCACGGGCCGCCTGCCGCCTCAGTGGAACTCCGAAGAGCCTCTTTCCGAAGTAGAGCAAGCTCTGGTTTGGCCTCGGGAATCCTCCGGACCGTACGATCACACGATGACTGTCAATGTGGGCTTCGGCGGCTCCAATGCCGCCTTAGTATTTTCTCGTTATGGTTGATCGTTTGCCTCTCCATGTGAGGGCGGTCGGCGCAGTTTCCCCGGCGGGACCAGGGGCTGAAAGCCTCACCCAGTTGCGCTCGCCAGACGACAAGGAGATGGGCCTCTTATCCTTCCCGTCCCGACGCTTTCCCGTCTTCCTCGTCGACCGCTCCGATCCGCGATGGAACAGGTGGGCGGCAGAGCCCCGTCTTCGACGCGCGGGCGCCATGGCTCAATTCCTGGTCGAGGCCATAGAGCAGGCGCTCCTTGGCGTAAGCAAGCATGAGAAATGCCGCCTCGGACTGATTGCGGTCTTCAATAACGGCAACATCGCCCATACCACTCGCTTCTTCACCGGCTATCGAGGCCAGGGCCGCCGCTTCGCAAGCCCCCTTCTCTTTCCCGAAACGGTCTACAACGCGGCGACAAGCCACGCCGCCGCCGTATTCGGATTCGGCGGCCCCAGTTGCACCCTCGTCGGTGACGAATCCGCCTGGGTCGAGGGGATCCGCATGGCGAGGATTTGGCTCAAACTGGGCTGTGCACCCATGGTTCTTGTCGCCGCGGCCGAGGAGGTCACTGCGGTTACTCTCGATGCGTTCCACTCCGTCCGATGGCTTCGAAGGGCCCGTCCCTTCCGACCGGCGGAGGGCTCGGCCGCGCTTCTCCTGACCACTCGCCCACGCCGTGGCTTCTTTGCACTTGCCGACGCCCCGACTAGCTTCCCCTACCGCAACCGGAGAGAGCTTGCGCGGGCGGCCTCCAACCTAGCCCGCGAGCTGCCACCAGGCGTCCCGGCCTATCCCACGGCTGAGGCCTCTTGGCTTGAACCGTTCGAAAAAGCCGTCCTGCGTCACATCCCCTGCGTGGAGCCCTTCCCATACCTGGGAGAAGCCTTCGCTGTCTCCTCTGGCTGGCATACTATTCGGGCCGCTTCCCTTCTCTCCGAGCAGCGCCCGGAAATCCTCCTTCCGATATGGGGCAGCAGTCATCAACTCACCTGGTTACACCTCCGTCTCCTCCACGGCTCCGCACCGGGAGCAGGGTCTTCCGGCCCTCCCTCTCGGGAAATTGAGAACAGGAACTCCGCGTCGTAGCGGCCCGGAGGCTGGGCCGTAAAGCTCTGCGGGAAAGAAGGCCCTATTTGCCGTCTTTTTTCCCGTGGTCCGGTTCGGGCGGAGAAGCGGACGAAGCGGCAATCCAGCTTTCCGGGCTCGGCTGCGCGCCCGCCTCCTCGATCGCACGCAAGACTCGCTCTTCTGTCATGATCCAGCGATTTCGACGGTAGAGCCGGTAATCCCCTCTCCATTCGCTTGGTGTAAGATTGATGGTCGTCAGGTTCGCTCCGGCCCGCAGCGCCCGCACGTATCCCGAAGCACTGCAGAGATTCAACGCGCTCACTGCCGGAATGACCCAGCGGGGCGAAGAGAGCCGGAGAATCGCAACCGCGTTGAGCGTCTGATCGAGGTCGGCCGCCTTCGCCCAAGAGAGAGGGGTCTCCTCACCGGGAATGAAGGGACTCACGCTGCAGCCAGAAATAGGGAGAGAGCGGAGCAGCTCAAGCGTGGCTACCACCTGATCCACCGTCTGGTTCGGAAGGCCAAGAATAAAGCCCGAGGAGACGGCCCAACCTGTTTGGATTAGATAGCGGATCGCCTTCAACCGCCGCTCGAACGTCCCCGGGCACTGAAGGCGGCGATATTCTTCGGGATCGCCGGTTTCGAGCTTGATGATGTATCCCCGCGCTCCCGCCTGCCTCAATTCGTCGTAGAGGCGGCAATCGACGGTTCCCAGGCAGACGCTAAGCCCCAAGCGCTTCTCCTTCGCGACCTCCTCGATCAGTGGCAAGACGAGTTCTCTGAGAGCGATCGGATCCTCACCCGCCTGGAAGTTTAGATCGGTGACCGATGGCGGCAGGCACTCGCCGATCACCCGTCGAAGAGTTTCTCGTGCCAGACGGAACCGACGAAGCGCCCCGTTCTCCCGGCGCATCCCGCAATAAGCGCAGTTCTGCCGACAGAAGCTGGAAACCTCAATGACGCCCCGGACAAAAATCTTCTTTCCGAAAATCCCCTCGCGCGCCGACTCTGCCCGAGCCCAGAGGGAGACCTGCGCATCCGCCCTCGCCTCTAGCGCCGATCTCCACCAGGCCCTCTGCTCTCGAACGAGACCTTCCTGTTCTCCGTAGCGTTTCTTGCTCACGTCGATGCTGCCCCTTGATGCATGGATCATGGGAAAGAGCGGCCCCCAGGGTTCATGCCAGAGAAGATTGTCCACACCAATTCCAAATCTTCCCGCGATTAAATCCCGGGAGCTGTGCAGCGCATTCGTGACATAATTTTCATCTTATTTATCCACAGCGCATTACAAACTAAATGCTTGATCGGCGGCATTCGCGAAAGGAGGATTGCCCTATGCTGCCTGGAGTGAAAAGAAGTTCGAGTTTCCTTTTTCTCGCAGGGACGGTCACCGCGGGCTGGCTTCTGTCGGGGGGACTCCTTCCGACCCGAACCCTAGGCAGCGATATGGCGGCATCGGACTCCCCTTCGGAGTGGAAAACCACGCACACTGAAGAACCAAGCCCGGTTCCGTCGACGGCGGCGGACGGCAAATCGACGGGAAAGAACGCCTCGGGATCCCCCTCTCAGACCAGCCGGAAACATTCCGGTACAGAACCCAACGCGAGCGGCTCGACAGCGAGGCCGCGCACCCAGAAAAACCCCCAAAAAGCCGCCAAAGAGCCAAAGACGGAACCGATTGGAATCCAGCTCGAAAAGCTCTTCCGAGGGATCGGCGCAGATTTGGAAGAGTTTTTCGTGGGCACGCGAACGGTTGACAAGGACGATTGAACGCTCCGCTGGCGCCTCCTCTACTCACAGACCGGCCAGCCGCGCGATGCAGCACCCCCTCGTCTGGCGATCAGGATTTACGCGGAATGGCTGACTAAAAGAGCGTCGTGGTTCTGGTTTTACCGCGTGACGAGGCCTGTGGAGTTGCTTGCGCGCTTCTACCCTGACGGGCATTGGAAACGCGGACGGTCTGACCGACAAACCGATAATGCTGGATTCGGGAATATTCCTTGGGCCAGACATTCCAGAGAGAGCCAGGCTGGCGGAAATCGGAATACCATACCCCGCGGTAAAAAACCTCGATGTGGCCATAATGACTACGCTTCCTTGGATGAAGGATCCGAATATCGTAGTCTTTTGGCCGCACGTTCGCCGAGCTTCTCACATAACAGCCCGTTTTCAAAAGAGGTTCCCCGTACTCCTTTGCGTAGTCCCGCCGATCGAGCTTCTTACCGGTCAACTCTTCGACCGCGACGCGCACCGCCCGGGCACACATCCCTTGGGAATGTCGATGCCTGGGCAAGGCTCGTTCGAAAGCCTTGGGATTCGGACTCCCCGGAATGCCTCCGCCGGCGAAGCATCGCGAGGCATCTCCGGCCACGGCAATTGAAAGCAGCAGGCCACCGCCGAGAAGGATCTTGTAGAAGCCCATTTGGGCATTGGGTTATGCCGAAAAGAAGCCGTCTGAGCAAGACTTTCTTCTTTCCTTAAGATTGCCTAAGCTTATTTGCTCTAGTCGCCACGACCGATTGACCTGGCAGGCCCGCATCGGAAATGCTAACGCTACTTGGTTGCCGGGCTCGAATTCATGGGGAATCGAGACGCGGTCGAACAGCATCGACGGCATGCGCTCTCGCCTTCCCGTAAGGCCGGACGGCCGGGACGAAACGAAGTCCAGAGAAGGAGAACCTAATGAATCGGCAATCCCGGAATGATCCGGGAGGGAGAGATTCTTTCCCTACCGCTCCACGTCGCGCGCAAAATGGGGTCGCAAGCGAGCGTCCCTTTCCCAATGCGACTCTTCTCTGGAGATCGTGGGAGAAAACCGCTTCGCGATTCGCGGAAGAACCCGCCCTGCTCCCTCTGGAATCGGGAGAGTGGATCCATTTTCGCGACATCGACTTGACGGCTCGAAGACTCGCGAGAGAGCATTTCGCCGCAGCACGAGGCTCATGGGTTGCTTTCTCCCTGCCAAATGGCCGGGAGTGGATCGAGGTCTTCCTCGCCTGTCAGGCGGCGGGCGTTACGGCCATGCCGCTCGATCCGGCCATTCCACCGGAAGCCATGCCCTCCACGGCTCAGGCGTTGGGGGCCTCCTGCCTCTGGACTCTGAGCGGCTTAAAACGGCTCGGCCCGCAGCGGCGTCGTGCCGGAGCCTCGATCATTAAGATCAGTTCGGGGAGCCGCCGGGAGTCGACCCCCCTTCCCTTTTCGGCAGAAGCGATGATCGAGGATGGCGAGAATACGGCGAATGCGATGCAGACGAGCGCAAAGGACCGGGCTCTCGCCCTCATTCCCTTCGGCCACTCCTATGCGCTCGGGAGCTTGATCCTGCCGTTCTTGCTTCGGGGTCTTCGCCTGATCTCGGCTCCAGAGTTCCTCGTCAGCCAGATCCCAAGCTGGATCCGCAAGCACCAGATTTCCTTCTTCCCCTCGGTTCCGGATATCTGGCGCTCGTTGGCTCAACTCCCCGACGAGTCCTCTTTCCCTTCGCTGCGGCTCGCCGTCTCCGCCGGTGCCATCCTGCCGGCCGAGACGGCCAAACGAATCTACGAGCGCTTCTCCCTGAAGATCCACAGCCTCTACGGCGCCTCCGAGACCGGCAGCATCAGCTATGACGCGAGCGGCGACGCCACCCTGGAGGAACGCTCCGTCGGAAAACCCCTTCCCCGCGTATCCGTAACAATCCTGCGTTCCGGCAGAGTTTCCGTTTCCAGCCGCGCTCTTTATGGCAAGCGCAAGCACGTTCTGCTTTCCGACCTCGCTCAATGGAATGAGCTTGGCGAGCTCCGCTTGCTGGGTCGGGCGGACCCGGCGATCATGATCGGCGGCCGCAAAATCCACCCGGCCGAGGTCGAAGCCCTCTTGCGCCAGCTCCCCTCAGTCACCGATGCCCACGTCCGGTCGGTGCGTAGCCGATCCAGGAGCTATCTGATCGCCGCCGTGGAAAGTCCGAGGAGCGTGCGCGAACTCCTTCGTCTTCTAGCCGACTCCGCCCCATCCTGGAAGATCCCACGCCTCCTCGTCTGCCTCCCGCAGCTTCCCCGCAACAGGCGAGGGAAAGTAGAGGAAAAATCGCTTCAGGCCATTTTCCGGGAAGTCTATCCACAGCTCCCTCCGGTTAAGGCGAGCACAATCCGTCCGCCGGCGATTAGCTCATCCGATTCCCGAATCGAGACGGAAAACTCCCCCAGCCCGCCGTAGACACGCTCCCGCTTTACCGCGATGGAGAGCACCTGACCGGGCAGGGCAGCCCGCAGGAATTTAAAAGCAACGACTTGAGCGAGCAAAAGAGGTTGCGGACCAGCTACTCCGAGAAGTTCGGACCAGAGGCAGCCTGCGGCCTGCGCACCGCATTCGATGAGCAGAACTCCGGGGAAGAGGGCCCTGCCGGGGAAGTGATCGACGAAGACGGGAAGCAGAGGATCAAGAAATTTTCTCGCACGGGCGCTCCCCTCGGCTCGATCGACGTCCACCTCGTCGATCCAAGTAAAGCCCGGTCCATGGGGCAATTCGGGCGCCCTCATGCGGGATCGTCGCAGAAGAGGAAGGGAGCATCGCTCCCGCTCGCCATGCTTGGTCGCTGTCCAGGGGAGAGATCTCCCGTCGACCCACGAAGGACTAAGACCGTGAAGCGCTGCCCATGGATTGTCACGCCGATGTCGTCTCCGCGAATCCAACCGCTGGGAAGATGCCGGGGAGCCAGTAGCACGATCGCATCTCCCCCCCGCCAACAAGCCTCCTGGGCGATGCGGAAAAGGGGTTGGTGGGAAAGCCCTACCGTCTCGAACGATCGGAGCACCCCCAAGACCCGGCACGGTCTGCGTGGCATGCGTGACCAGACTGGCACATCTTTTCCCTCGATCTGGTAGATGGCCAAAATCCTTGCCCCGGCCTCAGGAGGAGGAGGCCCTCCCTTCCAACGATCGAAGGAGACATCTCGAGCCTCGAGGAAGCCGGGACAAAGGAGAAGGCAGCCCGCCAAGAGACACACGACGCCGAAGATCGTTGCCGGGAATCTCATCGTAGCTTCTCTCCAAAATTTCGACCTTGCACCTCTCCCGCCCCCAGCGGCATCGGCCACAACGTTACTGTCGCGCGGTGGGCTCATCTATGCCAAGCATATCGCATGCCGAGAAATATCAATCACTTCTTACTTGTCAACAGTCCGAGGCGCGATAGCCTGAACTAGTACGCGTTGTCACAACCAACTCAAGGAGAATACCCATGAAAACACGCATCCGTTTATCTCTCTGGTCTCTTCTCTTTTCCGTCGGCTGCCTTCTTTGGGCCACCCCACGAACCTTCGCGGCATGGAACCTACAAGAGACCGTCGGTGAGGCCGCCGCAACCATCCATCAATTCAAGGAAGAGGGAAAGATCCCGAAATCGGTTTTCGACAAGGCCAAAGGGATTGCTTTCTTGCGTATGACCAAAGGGGGATTTGTCATCAGCGGAGAATATGGGCATGGGCTCGTCGTCCAGCGCCTTGCCAACGGCTGGTCGGGTCCTTCGGCGATCTCCAGCAGCGCGGTGGGGATTGGCGCGCAAATCGGAGGAAGCGAGACCAGTTACGTCTTCGTGCTGAACACCGATAAGGCTGTTCGGCGCTTCGCCCATGGCGGCAAGGTGCAGATGACGGGAGAGATGAGCGGAGTCGCCGGCCCCGAGAGCGAGCACGATGTCTTCCTAAAGCCGAAGAGGGCCGTCTATGTCTACCGCTCCACGCAAGGGCTCTTTGGAGGCATTGCGTTCTCCGGGAGCGATCTGCGCGAAGCGCCGGACACCAACGAGAGATATTACCACCGAGCGGTGACGGCCACGGAAATTCTGTCGGGAAAGGTGGCTGCGCCGAACCGGGCCAAAACGCTGATCGACGCGCTCAACGCCCCCTACGCAAAGTAGGACTGCCGGCCTCCTGCTTCCGGGAGGATGGGTTTGATGGGGTAGAGGTGCCGTTCTGGGCGGCGGGCGCTCTTTTATGCCCTCTCTAGGGAGGCGACAGCGATCGCCGCCATCCCTTCCCCTCTCCCGGGAAAGCCCATGCCTTCGTTGGTCGTCGCCTTGATGCCGATTCGCGCGGGGGCGATGTCCAGGGCTTTCCCGATCGCTGCACGCATCGCCCCTAGGTAAGGAGCGATCTTGGGAGCCTCGGCGATGAGCGAGACGTCGATATTCTCGATGACCCACCCTTGCTCGTAGAGCAGCTCCCGGATCCGATCCAGAAAGACAAGGCTGGACGCTCCTTTCCACTGTGGATCGGAGTTCGGGAAGAGATGACCGATGTCTGGTTCCCCGGCCGCCCCGAGCAGAGCGTCCGCGATCGCATGAAGCAGTACATCTCCGTCGGAATGGCCAAGCAGCCCCTTTTCCGACGGAACCGTCACCCCTCCCAGTACGAGCGCTCTTCCCGTCACGAGCCTGTGAGCGTCATAACCAATTCCAACTCGTCCCATCCCATCCCTTCCGGTGCGCTTCGGCTCATTCCTTTTCGGCTTCGACCCGCAGGTCCCGAGCGCGCCCTTTACCAAAACGTCGGTCCGCTGTATAGCGAGAGTGGATGCTTCCGACAAGCTTATCGGTCTTCGGCGCCGGCCTTTTGGGTCAAGGAGTCGCGCGTCGTTTCCTTGCCCACGGGCTTCCGCTGGCGGTCTATAACCGCACCCGAGCGAAGGCCGAAGCTCTCGCCGCACTTGGTGCGCGGCTCTGTGCCACCCCACAGGAGGCGATCGAAGCCTGCCAGGTTCTTTTTCTCTGCCTCTCGGACGTGGCCGCCATTCGCAAGACGATTTTCTCCACCCCCTGCCAACCCCTTTTGGCCCGTCGGACCATCTGCCAAATGGGAACGATTGGTCCGGAAGAGAGCGAGGAGCTCGCCACGCTCGCCTCTTCGCTCGGCGCGCGCTATCTCGAAGCCCCCATTCTTGGAAACGGCAAAGATGCGGAAGAAGGCCGCGCCCAGGTGATGATCGGGGCCGATCCGGCGGACCACGAACGGGGGCTTCCCCTTCTTCGGCTCCTTGGGAACTGCTTTTGGATCGGGCCCGTGGGGAAAGCGGCGGCGCTCAAGCTGGCCCTCAACCAGCTCATTGCCGCGGAAACCGCCGCCTTCGCGCTCAGCCTGGGATTTGTCCGGCGCTCCGGAGTCCCCCTGGAGCCCTTCCTCGACATTCTTCGCAAGAGCTCTCTCTACTGCCCTACCTTTGACAAGAAGCTCTCCAGGATGCGCGAACGGAACTTTGCCTCTCCAAGCTTCTCGGCCCGACTACTGCTCAAAGACATCGATCTTTTCCTCGCCAATGCCGCACGCCTGGGCCTCCGATCCGACCCGTTGGAAGGGGCCAGGACGATCGTCCAGAAAACGATCGAATCGGGAGGAGCGGACCTCGACTATTCGGCGCTGATCGATTGGATCGATCCTCTGAGCTCGCCCAGGCCGGTGGACGAGGCTAGAGACTAATTAGTCGGCATGGCTCACAGGCTTCCTCCTGCGACGGGCAAAAGAGCGAGCTTGCCAACGCCGGGAAGCGGATTTAGTTGTTTCGAGAACTTTTTATGGCCCCATCATCTAGCTGGTTAGGATACGGCCCTCTCAAGGCCGGTGCACGGGTTCGAATCCCGTTGGGGCTACCATCCCTGCCCTATGGAGAGCCCTCAAAAGAGCGCAGCTAAAATCCACTCGTCGTCGAGGGCGGAATTGGAGATCCACACCTCGCGGCGTACCGAATTCGTGGACGTGACCGCGCGCCTCCAAGAGATCGCCGAACGCAAGGGTTGGAAAGAGGGCGTTCTCACCGCCTTCGTTCCCCATACGACGGCGGGAATCACGATTCAGGAAGGAGCCGACCCCGATGTGGTTCACGACATCCTCGGATGGCTGGATCGCGCCGTCCCGTGGACGGATTCGACTTACCGGCACGGCGAGGGAAACACCGCAGCCCACATCAAGGCCTTGCTGGTCGGCTCCTCGATCCGCTGCCTTCTCGAAGAGGGCCGCCTGCGCCTGGGCACCTGGCAGGCGATCTTCTTCTGCGACTTCGACGGTCCGCGAAACCGCCGGCTTTGGGTCTCCTTCGAGCCGCTCCCCGTATCCTTCAGAGAAGAGGGTTCGCGATGACTGTGGGAGCGGAGAGAAGGATGGACTCATTCCTTGTTTGCATCTCCCTTAAAGTTATGCCCAAGCCCCCGGACCACCTCTGCGAGATTGAGAGCAAAGCCCGGAAAAATCGATGAGAGGAGAGTCTTGGCAAACGAAATGGTGGCCGTGCCGATCCTTGCACTGCTCATGAGAACTTCCTTCGTTCCCTACAAGGATGACGGATACTCCGGCGGCGGAGGAGCATGCTACCCGCCTCGCGGCGGTGCGCGCCCGGGCTTCCCAGCCCCGGGAGAAAGCTTGTGGAATATGTAGACTAAGGCGGAGAGAGGGGGAAGAGGAGAGAAAGCCGGCTCCCCTTCCCCGGAGTCGAATCGACTTCCACCTTTCCTCGGTGATCCTCCATGATCTTCCGCACGATCGCCATCCCGATTCCCGTCCCTTGTGTCTTGCGGGTCAGGAAGGGAACGAAGAGGTTCGCCATCTCGCTCTCGGTCATTCCAGGCCCGGAGTCCCGTACGCCGAGCGCGAGGTAGGCGATCCCGTCCCGCTCCACCACGGCTGCTTCCAAGCCCAAAATCCCTCCTTTGGGCATCACCTCGGCGGCGTTCAAGATCAAGTTGAGAAGCGCCTGCTCGATTTGACCGCGGTCGCCTTGCAAAGAAGGAACGGGATAGGCAATGCTCTTTTCAACCTGGATTCCCTGTGCCGAAAGCTTGTGGCGGACCAAGAGAAGGATCTCGTCAAGCATCTGCTCGACCGGGATTGTTTCCACCAGGGGCTGCGCCGAACGGCCGAGCGTCAAGACCTGCTCGGCGATCCGATTCATTTGATGGAGCTTCGCTCCGATCACCGCCACGTCTTTTTGAACGTCAGGTTGATCGCCGAAGCGATCCGCCAGCGTGTAGAAGAGCATCTGGATGACGGTAAGCGGGTTCCGGATTTCATGGGCGACCTCCGTCGCGAGCAGACCTAAGGCGGAAAGCCGCTCGGACTGCCGCAGCCCCTCTTCGATCTTCATGATCTGCTGAAGCAGTCGCGCCTTTTGGATTGCCACCGTCGAAAGCTCCGCAAGGGTTTGCAGCAGCTCGATTTCGCTGTTCGCAAAGCGGTGGCGCTCCTCCATGAATACGCAAAGAACTCCGACACGCTCGGCAAGCGAGAGAGGGACCGCCAGGACGGAACGGAGACCCTCGCCCACGAGCTGGAGTTCCGGGCAATGCGCGTGGGGCTCCTCCTCCAAGTCCACTACCGATAGCGGTTTCCCCTTTTTCGCCACCACGGAGAATACCGATTCGTCGACCGCGATTGAAAACGGACGCGAGGGAGAGAATTCCGTACCGAAAGCGGCCCGCAGAACGAGTTGCGCCTTATCGTCGGTGAGAAGAAAAAGGCAAGAGCGCACTCCCCCCATCAAGCGGGCGGCATTGCGCACAATGCCATCGACGAGCTGGTCCAAGCCCGGCTGAGAAACGAGCGTCTGGGCCATCTCCACCAGGGTGCTGAGTTGCCTGGCCTTGTTGCGGAAGCTTTCGATCTCCCACCCCATGACAAGCCACTGGGCCGCCTCCTGCGCCAATTGGAGCAGTCGCTGCTCGTCTGCCCGGGTGAAATGGCCGACCCGGTGGCTATCCACGTTGAGCACGCCGATCACCGTCGACCCGATCTCGACCGGAACGGCAAGCTCCGAGCGGATTCGAGAATCGATTGCAACATAGCGCCTCTCTTTGCGGACGTCGAAAATCCGCATCGGCCTCCCTGTTGTCGTCACCCAGCCGGTCACCCCTTCATCCGCCCGCAGCTTGGTTCGGCCAGCTCCCTTCCGGAGGCCGACGGAGGCTTCGATGTCGAGGAATCCCGTGCTCGGGTTGAGCAGAACGAAAGAGCCGCTGTCCGCTCTTGTCTTCTCCAGCGCAAGCCGAAGGAAGGATCGGATCACCCCTCGAGGATTGAGGAGACTCCGAACCTCTCCGGGTCGAGCTCGTTCGATGATCGATCGTCCTTCGCGCATCTCATATGCCCAAGGCTTTGCGCAGCCGACGCGTCAGCCTCTCAATTTCTTTGTCGTCCTCCAGCTTTCCGCCGCCTGTTTTCCCCAAGTAAAAGGTGTCGATCGCGGCTCCCTTCTCGGTTGCGATCCGGGCGGAGGCCACGTCGATACCGCCGGCTGCCAAAGCTGAAGCGATCTCGTAGAGAAGTCCGGGCCGGTCCGGTGTCTCCAGATCTAAAATGGTAAAGCGCTGGCTGCTGGTGGTGTCGAAATGGATCCGTGTAGGGAACTCCGCCTGCCGGATCCACTCGGGAAGACGGTCGACCTGTTTCCGTACCAGAGAGCGGAAGTCGAACTCCTCGACGGAAAACGCCTGCGCGAGAAGCTGGGAAAAAGGGCGTAGATAACGTTCCGCGTCCGCCACCGGCCCCTCCGGAAGACAGACCCAGAAAGTATCGATCGCAATCCCATCACTGCGCGAGTAGACATCGGCCCTCAAGATCGAGATGCCCAGAGCCGCGAAGCTGCCGCAGATTCGAGCAAAGACGCGGGCGCGATCCCAGCTTGCCACGATCACCTCGGAATACCCCTGCTTCGGGGCATCGGTCCAGTGGACTGCCGGACAGAGGCTCGGTTCCGCTGCGACCACCTGCTGGTAGAGAAACTCGTGAACGACGGTCAAATGCCGCCGGATCCGATCTTCCGGACAGCGAAGGAAATAGCTCGTCGGCAGATTCTCGAAATGGGCGTCGATCTCCTCGCTCGAGACCTCCGGCTGGAGCTTCTCTTTTAGCCGCGCCGAAAGCTCTTCCTTGGATCGTTTCGGCTCGCTCTCCCCCGAAAGGGCGTGTGCAAAATAGGCGCTTGCCGCCCGGTAGAGCCGCCAGAGGAGAAGATCTTTCCAACTCGTCCAGGAGTCTGAGCCCGCGGTCCCCTCCCCATCGACGAAGGTCAGGATCATGAGAAGATCGAGCCGCTCCTGTGTCTGGACCAGCCGACAGAACTCTTCGACCGTCTCTTTCTCCTCCAGGTCCCGCCGAAGAGCCGTTTCCCACATGAGAAGATGGTTGCTGACCAGAAAAACTACCATAGCCAGCTCTCGTGGCGGCAACCGCAGACGCTTCGCGACCCGCATCGTATTGGTCGCGCTCTCCTCGGCATGGTGCCGGCGGTTCATCGCCCGGCCGGTGTCGTGGAGCAGGATCGCCAGGGAAAGCAGGTAGGGGCGTTCCACGTTTTCGAGAAGCGGACGGTAGGCCGAAAAAGATGGATCCGCGTCGACCCAGATCCGATCGAGCATCTCCAAACAGAGCAAGGTGTGCTCGTCGGCCGTGTAGCGATGGTAAAACTCGTGCTGCACAAGGCAGGTCAAGGGAGCAAACTCCGGAACGAGCCTGCCGAGGAGACCGAGTTCGTGCATCGACCGGAGCACTCGCCCCACTCTTCCCTTGCTTGAGAGAAGCGAGAGCAACATTTCCCGAGCTTCTTTCCTCTGCAGGAGCGGGCCTCGCAGAAAAGGGAGCGCCCGGGCGATCTCCATCGCGAGGCCAGGACCGACTTCCACGTCATGGAGATCGCAAAGCACAAAGGCTTTCACGATGCCCAGCGGATTCTCGCGCAGCCACCGCCGCGGGGGGGATTCGAGTTTGCCGTCGACCAGTGGAAATTCTTCGATCGCTTCCACGCCGCCGCTTACAAGAAGGCGCCCTCCTTTTGCCTTCGTCAGGCTCTCGAAAACCAGCTTCGTCATCTGATAGATGGTGTGCGCGTGCCGATAATAATCGCGCATGCACTCCTCGATCCGTCGCAACAGGTTCGGCCCCGGATACCGGAGGCCGCCGGCAACCTTTGCCTGCAATCCGAGCGTCAAGAGATCGCTCGATCGTCTTTCGAGGTAGTGCATCTCCGCACGCACGCGGAGCAGGAAGTCATAGGCCTCGTCTAGGCGCTTCCCTTCCTTCGTTTCCAGGCGTCCGCTTTTGACCAGCGGATTGGACAATCCGATTCCCTCCTGAACGCGGAGAACCCAAAAAAGATTCTGGTAATCGCGCAAGCTGCCGCAGCCGTTTTTGATGTGGGGCTCCTGCACCAAAACGGTCCCCCCATACTTGGCATGGCGCGCTTTCTGATCTTCCATCCGCCACTCGACGTACTCCTCTTCCTTCCCTTGAAGGCACCTCTGCTCGAAGAGCGCCTGAAAATCATTCCAGAGGTCCTCCGACCCGGCCACCCGACGCGCCTCCAGCAGAGCGGTCTTGGTGAGAAGGTCTCGATTGGCGAAGTCGACGATCTCTTCGATCCGCCGTGTCGAATGGCCTACCTGCAGACCCATATCCCATAGCGTGTAGAGCACGTCCTGGACGATCTCCACGACCCGCCCCTCTTCCCGCGAGCAGGGACCGGAGAGGAAGAGGATGTCGACGTCGCTATAAGGACAAAGCTCCCCCCTTCCAAATCCACCCACGGCGGCTAGTAGTAAAGGAGGAGCATCCTTGGCCGTCCGAAAGATGCGTTCCATGGTGGATTGCCAAAGGTGACGCAGCAGGGCGGTGAAGAGAGCCGCCTGCCGGCGCGCCCTCATCCTCCCCCCTTCTCCGAGGGAGTGCGCCGCACGCAGGGCATGCAACTCCCTTTGGAGGAACTTTCGGTAGAAGAGGGTGCGATCCGCGATCCGCTTCTCCCCCGAAACCCACTCCCGCTCCGCCTCTCGAAGAGCTTTCTCCAGCGGCCTTAAAAGGGGCGCAACCGGGTCCGGCAGAATTTCCTTGTCAGGCCTTCCCATCCGCATTCAAAGACTTTCTATGGCTAACTTGGGCGTCAATATCGACCACGTAGCGACCCTGCGACAAGCCCGGTATCGGGCCAACCCTTTTTCCCCGCTCGCGGAGCCCGATCCGGTTGAGGCCGCGCGACTGGCGGAAGATGCGGGCGCAGCCCTCGTGACCGCGCATCTTCGGGAGGACCAACGCCATATCCAGCCCGAAGACATCCGTCGAATCCGCAGCGTCGTCCGGCGCCTCAATCTCGAGATGGCGGCTCTTCCCGAGATGATCGCCTTCGCTTGCGAGCTTCGTCCCGATGAGGTCTGCCTTGTTCCCGAGCGGCGGGAAGAGGTGACGACCGAAGGAGGACTGAATCTCGTCGGACGCGAGGAGGAGATCCATTCCGGCATAGCGAAGCTACGCTCCGCCGGGATTTTGGTCGCAGCGTTCATCGATCCCGAGGAGAGCCAGGTCCGGGCGGCGAAGGCGTCCGGCGTCGACTGCGTCGAGCTCCATACGGGCGGCTACTCCAATGCGACCCATCCCGAAGCCGAAGAGATCGAGCTGTCCAAGCAAGCCTCCGCAGCCGAGCTGGCACACTCGATCGGGCTCGAGGTTCATGCGGGTCACGGCCTCACCTACTGCAATGTCCGCCGCTATGTCGCGCGCATTCCCCATGTCCGCACCCTCAATATCGGTCATTCCATCGTCTCTCGCGCTCTCTGGATCGGGTGGGAAAGAGCGATCCGTGAAATGGTCTCCCTAGCGGGAGGCGCGTAGTCTCCACCGGTCTTGGACGGCATGCCTCCCGGCCTAGCGGCCATTTCTCACAAGCTTTCTCGTGCGGCTGCCGGAAAGGAGATGCCGGCTACCGGACCAGCCGTGCCGGATTGGGATAGACGCACGGACAACAACCCATCACCCGGCAAAAAGCCTTGCTAAAATGACTCAGGCTCGAATAGCCGACGGCCATGGCCGCTTCGGTGACGTTGAAGTCTCCCTTCCGAAGGAGCTCCGCAGCCTTTTCCATGCGCAGCCGGCGCAGGTAGGCGGGCAAGGTCTCTCCCACCTGTTCCGAAAAGATGCGGCTGAGGTAAAAGGGGCTGCAACCGATCTCCCGGGCGAGAACCTTCAAGCAGAGCGGCTCGGCCAAGTGGGTCCGGAGATACTCTTGCGCCCGCTCCGCCCGCCGCCGCGCATTCCAATGGCGCCGCTGCTCCGGTTTGCGTGGGGACTCCTCGAAGAGAATCGCTCCCGCAAGTTCGAGCGCCCGGCCCCAGAACCAGAGTGAGCGTGCACGACCAGAAACGTCGGGAGCCACCCAATGGTTCCAGGCTTGGCCCCAATACTCCGGCAGCGACCGCGATCCTCCGACCAGGGGAGCTGGGCTCTTTCCGGCAAGCCATTTTTGCACCGTCGCCGGCAAATCGTCCTCCAACCCTTCGAGCTCTTTCGCCAAGCGGGAGCGAGACCATTCAAAGGTCAGAAACCGATTCGATTCGCCGCCCGACCGAGTGGCCTCCAGTCCCTCCCGGCCTGGAGCGTAAAAGCCGAAGAATCCCGGGCGAAGCAACAAGCTCTGCTTCCGGGAGCGCACTAGTCCATGCCCAGCGAAATTGACACAGATTTCCAGGCTGTCCGGATGAAAGCTTCTCGCCCAGTTCACGGCCTCTCTGACGGAAAAATCGAGGGATTCGACGCTCCAGCCCAGCCCGAAGATATCTCCTTCGATCTGCCTCCAGCCGCCGACGGCCTCCCAGACGCTGGCTTCCATCGGTTTCGCTCGGATGGGGCACATTTAGGGGAAAGCTGCCACCAACCCGGTCCAGGGGCAACCCGATTCTGCTACGAATCCAGGAGGGCGAGACGATATCCGACGCCGGACTCGGTCAGCAGGAGGAGCGGCCGTGCGGGATCGGCCTCGATTTTATCGCGCAAACGGCCGATGTAGACACGCAGGTAGTGGACCTGCTCGCCCGCCTTGGGACCCCAAACCTCCTGTAGAATCTGGCGATGCGTTAGCACTTTGCCCGCATGACGAACAAAAAGCCGCAGAAGAGCATACTCCGTCGCGGTCACATGAAGTTCTTTTCCTTTTGCCCAGACGCGGCGGGCGCTCAGATCGATCTCCAGAGTTCCGCTGGAAAAGTGGGGGCTCTCCGCGGGGCGAAGCGCCCGGCGCAGCATGACCCGGATCCGTGCGAGCAGCTCCTCAATCCCAAAGGGTTTCGTCAGATAATCGTCCGCTCCGGCGTCGAGGGCGCTCACCTTTTCCTTTTCTTGCCCGAGCGCCGATAACACGAGGATCGGGACATCGCTCCACTCGCGGATGCGCCGGATCACCTCTACCCCGCTCATATCCGGCAGCAGCAGATCGACCACGACTGCTTCCGGCCGGCTCTGGGCAACCGCAAGGACCCCCTCTTGGCCGTTTATGGCTTCCACGGCCCGATAGCCATGGCTCTCCAGGGCCAAGTGCAGCAGACGCCGGATTTGGGGCTCGTCATCGATCACGACGAGTCGAGCCGGATGCTCCTCGAGGGTTTTGGTCTCCACTTCCTCTACGCTTTCGCGGCCACAGCCGCTTCTGGAACACGCTCCAAGGGGAAGAAGAGGGAAAAGACCGCCCCTCCTCCTTGCCGATTTGCCGCTTCGACTTTCCCGCCATGGGCCTCGACCACTCCTTTGACGATCGACAGGCCCAATCCGGTGCCCCCCGGAGGGGCCCCGCTCCCCCGGTAAAACTTGTCGAAGAGCTGGCTTCCGTTCTCCGGCCCGAGCCCCGCACCCCGGTCCGACACGCGGATGACCATCTGGTCCCGAGATCGGTCCGGCTCGACCGTCAACTCGACAGGCGTGCCGGGAGGCGTATGCATGCCAGCGTTAAGCAAGAGATTGACGAGCGCCTGCTGCACCAAAGGAAAGTCGATGCGGACGAGTGGAAGATCGTTCGCAACCTTGACCCGGAGATCACGGCCTTTCAGATCTTTCTCGGTATCGCGGAGCGCCGCATCCACCAGATCCTTCCCGTCACACCACTCTTTTTTGAGCTTGAAGTGGCCAGAGCTGAGTCGAGCCATATCCAGCAGATTTTCGACAAGCCGGTTCAATCGAGTCGAGGCCGAAGCGATCTCCTCCAAGTAGACCGCCGCGGCGCCCAACTTTCTGCGCGCCTCCTCCGGGAAGCTCGAGACGGACGCCGTGATGACGGCCAGGGGAGTCCGCATCTCGTGCGAGATCGAGTTGAGAAGAGTCTGGCTCAATCGCTCAGACTCGGCGGCCAGCCGGGAATGCTCGGCGACTTCGCAGAGATTCTGCCGGTCGATCACCAGAGAGATCTGATTCGCGCAGGCCTGCAAGAGTGTTTTTTGATCGAAGGCAAGGTTCTTTTCCTCCAGGAGACGCACCCCTAGGACCCCGACCGCCTTGCCCGAGCTGACGAGTGGGATGTAAAGCCCCTGAGAAAGCGGGAGATTGTCGGTGAACCGGCCGGAGGGCCGCACGTTTTCGAATGCCCACGTGGCGACGGCCACCTCGCGCTCGCTTACCCGGAAAGTGCTCGCCCAGTGCGGGACAGAGTAGAGGCTCTTCTCCATTGGATTCGCCAGGAAGAGAGAGACCTCTGCGTGAAACGTCCTTCCAATATGCTCCACGACCCGGGAAACAATGTCATCCATGGTCGTGGCGGAAGAGAGCTCCTGGGTAAGTAGGTAGAGGGCGGTCACCCTCTGTTCCCTTCGCCGTTCCGCTTTCTCCTGGGCTCGGGCGCGGGCGATGAACTGTCCCAAAACGAGGGCGACCACCAGGTAGGTGCCTACCATGATCGCATTCTCAAGCTCAAACACCCCGAAGGTGAAACGCGGGGAGAGAAAGAAAAAATCCCAGAGGACTGCGCTTAAAAGAGCCGCAAGGAGGACCGGCCCCCTTCCGGCGATCAGCGCGAGCAGGACGATCGCAAGCAAGTAGATGAGCCCGATCGACCGGCTCCCGAGCCAGCGGTGGAGGGCGAGATTGACGAAGCTCAGGCCGAAGACGACGGCAGCGGCGACTCCGTAGGAGGAACCGGGAGACTCTGGCATCCGCCATCGCCGAGGAGGACGTGCCGGCTTCGTCTCTCCCTCCACTCGCACGATGTGGAGATCGATCTCCTCACTCTCTCGAGCCAAGCGGTGGAGCAAAGAACGGCTCCGGAGCCAATCGAAGAGCCCTTTTCCTCCCGGTTTACCGAAGACGATCTGAGTTACATTCCGTTGCCGAGCGATCCGAACCAGCCCCCGCACCAGATCGTCGTCGGTCGCCGTGGCCACCTCTCCTCCGAGACGGCGCACGAGATCGAGGTGATGCCCCAATCGCGCTTCTTCGGCAGCGGACAGTTGGTGAATCGGCTCAACGTAGGCGGCAACCCAGGGACAGCCAAGACTATCGGCCAATCGGCGGGTCCAGCGGATGAGCGGCTCTGAAAACGGGCTCGCACTGACCGCAACCATCAGCCGATGACCGGTCTTCCACGGCCCCAAGATGTGCATGAGCTGCATGTACTCGTGCACATCCTTGCCCGCCTTTTCCGCAGCAAGCCGCAGAACGATTTCGCGCAGCGCCCGCAGGTTTCCTTCCCGGAAAAAATGGAGGGCGGCCGCCCGCGCCCGGTCCGGAATATAGACTTTTCCCTCGGAAAGCCGCTTGAGCAGATCCTCGGCCGAAAGATCGATCACCTCGATTTCCGCCGAATCCACGAATCGGTCCGGCACGGCCTCTTGGACGGGAGCCCCGGTAATCTGCTGGACCGTGTCGGTTCGGCTCTCGATATGCTGGACATTGAGCGTAGTAAAGACGTCGATTCCCGCCTCCAGCAGCTCCTCGACATCCTGATAACGCTTCGGATGGCGGCTGCCCGGGGCGTTGCTATGCGCTAACTCGTCGACGACGGCCAGATGAGGCCGCCGTTCCAGCAGCGCGTCGAGGTCCATCTCCTCGAGCCGGAGCCCTCGATACTCCACCAGTCGTCGGGGAATCTTCGGCAAGCCCTCCACCAAGGCTTCCGTTTCCCTGCGCCCGTGGGTTTCGACGTATCCGATCACAACGTCACGGCCGTTCGTCTGCTCGACGCGAGCGGCCTGGAGCATCGCGAAGGTCTTTCCAACGCCCGGACACATTCCCAAAAAAATTTTGAGGTTTCCGCGGCGTTTCTCCGCCTCTTCCTTCGCGACAACCGCCAACAGGGAGTCTGGATTCGGACGCTCGTCTGACTGCACGGGCATTGTTACTTCATAACTAACATGCCGTCCCGCCCCATTCGAGCAAAACGAGGCGGGGTCCATCCCGTGCAAAGCGAAGAATCAAGAATTGTCGTGCGCCGCTTGCCATTCTGTGTTACTCGCTCTTTTTTCAACCGAATCGGAGGTTCAGGTATGGCGCGTACAGTTTCGCTCAAGGCCCAACAGCGCTCGGCGGTCGGAAGACACCGGGTGCGCCGCCTGCGGGCAGAAGGCAAAGTTCCCGCGGTGCTCTACGGGAGAAAAGGCCATGTGGCGTTGGAAATCAGCGCAAGGGAGCTCGTGGAAGCCCTGCACGGGAGAGGAACGGAGAAGGTGTTGATCGATCTCCAAGTCAAGGACGCCGAGAACTCGCAGCAGAAGCTCGCTTTTCTGCAGGCCATTCAGGAACATCCGCTGACCGACCGCATTTTGCATGTCGATCTTCACGAGCTTTCCGCCGACGAGAAGATCCATACGGAGGTCGAGGTACATCCGGTTGGCGAGCCGGTTGGAGTACGTACCGGCGGAGGGCTGCTGCAGGCTCCGATCCGCCATCTGCGCATCAGTTGCCTGCCCCACGATCTTCCTGAGGCGATCCCGGTCGACATCGAGGCGCTTGGCGTCGGTCAGTCAATCCATGTCGGAGACATCGTCCCGCCTGCCGGCGTGGAATTTCTCACTCCGAAAGATCATGTGCTCTTCACGATCACAGCCCCGCAAACCGAAGAGATTCCTTTGACGCAAGAAGCGAAGGAACCGGAACTCGTGCGGGAGCGGAAGGAAGCCGAGGAAGCGAAGGAAGAATCCTAGGAGCAGCCTGATTCAGCGGGGCTTGAACAGAGCAGACCCGGGTCGAAGCACCGGGCCGGGAATTGCTGAGCCCGGCATTGGCCTCGTGGCCCAACCGAGAACGCGAGAAGGTGTTTTCTCTGATTTTCGGATTGGGCAACCCCGGCCCAGAGTACGATGGCACACGTCACAACGCCGGTCTTCGCGTGTTGAAGGCCATCGTCCGACGCCAAAAGCTCTCCTGGCGCCCGGAGAGCTGGGGTCCGGCCTATGTCGCCGAAGGCAAGCGAGCGATCTTCGTCTCTCCGCTCTGTTATATGAACGAAAGCGGGGTGGTCGTGCGTAAGTTCTTACAACGACTGAGGAAAAATCCCGAGGACCTCCTTGTGATCGTAGACGATATTGCCCTCCCGCTCGGCAGGCTTCGCCTGCGTCCGGAAGGCTCTTCCGGCGGCCACCGGGGGCTGCTTTCCATCGCTTCCGCCATCGGCACGGAGGCTTTTGGCAGGCTCCGGTGCGGGATTGGCCCCTTGCCGAGTGGAGCCGACCTGGCGAATTTCGTCCTCGCACCTTTTCTCGACGACGAACTGCCCCTGCTCGAAGCCATGGTCGAGCGGGCCGCCGATGCATTTGAGTGTTGTCAGGAGTACGGCATTGCGGTAGCGATGAGCCGGTTTAACGCATAACCAACCACAGCGTCTTCGAAGAAAGGCGATCGAACCAACCATGAAAGCAGTTTACGACGGATTGTATATCTTGAATGTTCAAGGGAAGGACGAAAACGTGAAGGAAGCGATCGACGCGCTCGAGTCGACGATTCGATCCGAAGGAGGAGAGGTGCTCGGCTGCCAGAAAATGGATCGACGCCGCTTCGAGCGGGTGGCCCAGCAGGTCGAGTTCGGCTTCTACGTCAACTTGATCTTTTCGCTGGAGCCGAGCCGCATCGCCGCGCTCGCGGAAGCCCAGGAGGCCCATTCCTTCCTGCTTCGTCAATTCTACCTTAGGAAGAAGCATGCCCCCGAGCCGGCCGGCTCGCCGGCCTAAACCGAGCTCCTCCCCATGGCAGACCTTAACCGTGTCTTTCTGCTGGGCAATTTAACCCGCGATCCCGAGGTGCGCTATACCCCCAAGGGGACCGCCGTCGGGGATCTCTCGCTTGCCGTCAATACCTCCATCCGCGGCCAAGACGGACAGGTCAAGGAGGAGACCTGCTTTGTCGACGTCGTTGCCTGGGGGCGCCAAGCGGAAACGGCCAAGGAGTTTCTGCAGCGCGGCTCGCCGGTCTTCGTCGAGGGCAGGCTGCAGTTCGATCAATGGGAAACCCGGGAGGGGGAGAAGCGGAACCGGCTCCGGGTCCGCGCGGAACGGATTCAATTTCTAGGCCGGGGCAAGTCGTCGGGAGCGCCCCCTTCGTCTGGAGAAACACAGGAAACAGTGGAACGGCCGCACGAGGGCGGAGCGCCCTCTCGGCCGACCGAGGAGGGTGCGGGCGAGGCGGACGACGTTCCCTTTTAGGCGCGGATTTCCGCCCTTTCCCCCGCTAACCGCTCAGGAAACGATCGTTGATCGAGAGCCGTGGAGAGCGGCGCGAAGACCATTCTGAGAATCAACCGAAGGAGAAAATAGCAATGCAGGTAGAAGTGCTTCTGCACACAAGAATCGACGGGCTCGGAGCGGAAGGAGACTTGGTTAGAGTAAAGAGCGGCTATGCGCGCAACTTTTTACTGCCCAAACGCATGGCGACCATTGCGACGATGGCGACAAAGCACCATATCGAGCTCTTGCGCAAGCGGCGGGCGGAGAGAGAGGCGGCCGAGTTCCAGGCCGCCCAAGAGCTGGCCTCCCGCCTGCAAAAGCTCAAACTGGTCTTTACGCTGGCCTCGGGTTCCGAAGAGCAGGAGAAGGTATTCGGTGCCGTCACGGCCCAGAACGTCGCCGATCGTCTCAAGGAAGAAGGGATCGAGATCGATCGGAAGAAGATTCGAATGGATCGACCTCTAAAGGAGTTGCGGGACTACAGGCTTTCCGTGGACCTCCATCCCGATGTGCCAGCCCAATTGCAGATCGAGCTCGTTCCTCCGGCAGAAAAAGCCAAGGGGAAGGAGATCAAGACGAAGAGCGAGACGCGAAAAAAACCGGTCGCCAAAAAATCGAAGTCTTCTCCCCCGTCGGACCGGGCAAATGCCTCCCCCGAGGCTGCCGAGTAGTCCCCGGTTCTTGTGGACAAAGCGACGAGGAAGAGCATCCCATCCGGCCAAACGACGCCAGCGCGTGAAACGAGCAACACGGTTCCCGCTTCGGTGGTTGCGCGGCCGCTGCTCGTTGCTGGCTTCCCTGGCACTCACCATCGCATTCTGGGCGTGCGGCCATGAAGCTCACGCGGCGACAACAACATCGGCTGGCGGGGAAACGAGTCCTTCCACGCCCCAAGATGGCGCAGGCGGCCAACCGCTTCTTCCGCTAGAAACCGTTCCTCAAGGTCCTCCAGCTCTCCTGGACCAGCCTCCGACGGCTGCCCCTTCTCTACCGACGGAAACCCAGGCACCCGCTGCAACCCCCTCCGAGTCCGAGCCGGCCGCGCCCGTCGTTCCCAGCGCCCCCCGCCTCGCCCCTCCTCCGCTCCCCTCCGAGGAAGCCCCGCCGCCGCTCGCGCAACCGGTCACTCCCTCGGAGGAGCAGGCCGTCCCCTCCCCAGAGACCCCAAGAAAGCGGCCGAAAAAGACGATCGCTCCTCCGAGCGCATCGGGAGCGCAAGCGCCCGGACCTCCCGTGAAGGAAATCGAGGTCGTCTACGTGGGGCCGAAGTCGGTGAACCGGAGCATGATCCTCTCCAACATGCACACGACGGTCGGACAGCCTTATGTCGCGACCACGGTCGAGGAAGATGTCCGTAACCTTTACGCCACCGGACTCTTTACCAACCTGCGCATTACAAGCGAACCGATGGGGGAGGGCGTCAAGGTGCTCGTCGTCGTCCAGCCCAAGCCGCTGATCAAGGAGATTGTGATCAAGGGAGCGCAAGGAGTCAAAATCGAGACGATCAAGCACCGAATGAAGGCAAAGGTCGGCGATCCTCTGAGCGAGTTCCAGATTTCGGCCGATGCAGAAAAGATCAAGGAGTATTACCAGGACCATGGTTTCGGCAATGCGCAAGTGAACTACAAGATCGATGTGAACGAGGAGTTCGGACGAGCCGTGGTGACCATGCTGATCGCGGAAGGGGAGAAGAGATTCATCACCCTGATGAAATTCGTTGGCAATAATAGCTTTCCCGCCAAGGAGCTGCAGAAGCAATTCAAGACCAAGAAGAAGAATTTGCTCTCCTTTTTCAATAAGTCCGGCCTGCTCAAGGAGGAGCAGTTCCAGGAGGATTTACGGAAACTCAAGGAGTTCTACCAGAATCACGGCTACATCGACATGAGCATCCGCGACATCAAGATCGAGCATCCCACCAAGGACCAGACGACCATCAGCATCGCGATCCACGAAGGGGTCCAATATCATGTCGGCACGATTCAACTTTCCGGCAACCAGCTCTACTCCAATGCGGACATCCTCTCTTCGATCAAGATGAGCGAGGGTTCGGTCTTTTCTCCGAAAGGCCTCGACGACGACCTTAAGACCCTGCGCGATTACTACGGTCAGCGCGGATACATCGACGCGGAGATCCGTCCGGAGCGTCTACCCAACGTGGAGAGCGGGAAGATCGACCTGCTCTTCAAGATCGCCGAAGGGAACCAGGCTTATGTGGACAAGATCGTCATCCAGGGCAATACAGTGACCAAGGACAAGGTAATTCGGCGCGAGCTAGCGGTTCAGCCAGGCGACGTCTACAATAGCGTCCAGGTCGACGCGAGCCGCAAGAGGCTCGAAAACCTCGGCTATTTCGAAAAGGTGGAGATCAATCCACAGGACACCAACATTCCCAACCGGAAGAACATGGTGATCACCCTCCAGGAAAAGCACACCGGCAACCTGAGCTTCGGGCTCGGCTACAGCACGATCGAAAGCATCATGGGCTTCGTCGAGCTCAACCAGGGCAACTTCGACATTGCCAATCCTCCCTCCTTCACGGGAGCCGGGCAGAAATTCCGGGTTCGCGCGCAGTTGGGCCTCTACATGGAGACCTTTCTCATGTCGTTCACCGAGCCCTGGTTCATGGACAAGCCCATAGCGGTCGGCGGCGACCTCTTCTTCAACCAGTACAGCTACATGCAATACTACCAGGGCTTCAACATGACGAACATGGGCTTCGACCTGCGGGCGACAAAGCGTCTGACCCAATGGGTGATGCTCACGGGCCGCTACGATCTAACCGACTACACCCTCTGGGGCATGCTGCCCCAGATCGAGCAGGTTCCTGTTTTTGCGCAAAACAAAGGCTCCCGCACGCAGAGCGACGTTTCCGTGGACCTCATCTATGACAGCCGCGACAGCGTCACCATCACTCGCCATGGAACCATGGTCGACTTCAACGTCCTGGGTGCCGGAGGACCTCTCCTAGGGCAAACGAACATCTACAAAGCTCAGATCAATGTCTCGCATTACGAGAATCTTCCCTGGGATGTCATCTTCTGGTCCCATCTCAACGCCGGCTTTGTACAGCCGTACGGCAACAGCTCCTTCGTCCCGCTTTTCGACAGCTACTTCCTCGGCGGCCCGCGGAACCTTCGTGGGTTTGACTATGCGCTGGTCGGCCCGAATTTCCTTCCAGAAGATTTTCCGATTGGAGGCCAGACGATGGCCTTCACCAACCTCGAGCTTACGTTTCCCATGGTCGACCGCGTTCGGCTGGCGGCCTTTACCGATATCGGGTTTAATGCGGGTTCGCTGTTCGGCCCCAACCCCACGCAGAACGTTCCCTACATGATCGCTGGTGAAGGGATGCAAATCGTCGCCGATGCGGGACTCGGCCTGCGTCTCTACCTGCCGATCGGTCCGCTGCGCCTCGATTACGCCATTCCCTACATCACTACTTCCTGGCTCAACCGGACCGGACGATTTTATTTTGACGTCGGTTACTCCTTTTAACTAGTTTGCAGAACGCGACATGAAATCTGGACTGCTCTTCTTATCGGCTCTGTTTCTTTCCGCATCGCTCGCCGGTGCGCAACAACTGAAAATCGCTACCTTCGACTTCCAAAAGGCGTTTAGCGAGTACTACAAGACCAAGGACGCGGAGGGAGAACTTCAAGCCCGGGTCGCCACGTTCAAGAAGGAAGACCAGGAACGAACCAACGACTATCGGAAGCTCGCCGAAGAGGCACAGAAGCTTCAGGACGGCGCCCAGGACAAGACCCTTTCCGAAGCGGCGCGGCAGGAAAGATTGAAGGCCTTTCAGAGCAAAGTGCAAGAGGTGCAGAACCTGCAGCGGGCGATTCAGGAATTCCGCTCGACCCGCGGTCGAGAGCTCGAAGAGCGATCCCAACGGATCCGGCAAAGTCTTATCGACGAGATCAGCAAGGTAGTCGTCGAGGTAGGAGCGAAGGGAAAATACACCCTGGTTCTCGACAAGACCGGCCGAAGCCTGAACGGTACGCCCGTGCTCCTCTACACCCAGGACCTTCCCGACCTTACAGACGAAGTGGTACGCGCGATCAACGCGACCAAAGGCACGGCTCCCAAAGCGGCATCCGCCAATCCATGACCGAGGCTCTGCGTGGCGTCTTTCCTGCTGGGAGAACTAGCTAAGTTGGTAAACGGCGAACTCCTCGGAGAGACAAAGATCGTTATTCGGGGAGCAGCCAGCCTGGAGTCTGCGGAAGAGGGGGAGATCTCCTTCTACGCCAATCCACGATACGAAAAGGCCGCCTACCAGACGAAGGCATCGGCGCTCCTGGTGAATCGCGATCTTTCCGGAGACTTCCCCTGCGCCCTGGTTCGGGTCGATTCGCCATCCCTGGCCTTTTCAAAAGTTATCGAGCTCTTCGCTCCTCAGCCGATTGCCCATGCACCGGGAGTCCATCCGACGGCGGTGGTTTCGCCCGAGGCCCTTATCGACGAAGGAGTCCATGTCGGCCCACAGGCGGTCATCGAAGCCGGAGTCCGCGTCGGTGCGCGAACCGTCGTCGGTGCCGGCTGTTTTATCGGTACCGAAACCACCCTCGGGCAAGAGTGCCTGCTCTACCCTCGTGTCGTCATTCGCGAACGGTGCGTGATCGGCAACCGGGTGATCCTGCATTCCGGGGCGGTGATCGGCTCCGACGGGTTCGGCTACGAGTTTGCCGACGGTCGACACCGGAAGATTCCACAGACCGGAACGGTCCAGGTCGATGATGACGTGGAGATTGGCGCGAACACCACCATCGATCGAGGACGGTTCGGCAAAACCTGGATCCAAGAGGGGTGCAAGATCGACAACCTCGTACAGATCGCACACAACGTGATTCTTGGCCCTCACTGCTTGATCGTCGCGCAAACGGGCATTTCCGGCAGCACGATTCTGGGCTCGCGCGTCACGCTGGCAGGCCAGGTCGGACTTGCGGGTCATCTCCGCATCGGCGACGGAGCCATTGTCACCGCGCAATCGGGGATCACCAAGGATGTTCCAGCCGGGGCGATTCTCTCCGGCCGCCATGGGCGGCCCGCGAACGAAACCCTTCAACTGGAAGCCCTCTATCTTCGGCTTCCCGATCTCTGGCACCGCCTTCGAAAGCTTGAAAAGCAGATCGCGCTCAGGGCCGATCCTTCGGAATCGTCCTTTCCAACCGGTCAGCCATGAACGCGCTGCGGATCGGCCTGGTCGGACTGGGGACCGTCGGGGCGAGCGTCTGGAAAAATCTCCGGGCTCAAGAAGATCTCCTGGCCGGACGCTGCGGCAAGACCATTCGCATTGAAAGGGTTGCCGAGACAAACCGCGAACGCGCCAGATTGGCAGGCGTTCCCGAGGCGCAGATTGTCGACGACTGGAGGGAGCTGGCGCGCGACCCCTCGCTGGACGTCGTAGTCGAACTCATCGGAGGTACTACCGCCGCAGCCGATCTCATCCGGGAGAGCCTTTCCCACGGGAAAGATGTGGTGACCGCGAACAAGGCGCTCCTAGCCGAACGGGGACGGGAGCTGACCGCATTCGCCGCCGAGCGGGGCAAGCGGCTTCTCTTCGAGGCCAGTGTCGCCGGAGGCATCCCTCTGCTCCTGGCGTTAAGGGAGGGATTGATCGCCAACGAGATCCTTTCGCTCCACGGCATCATAAACGGAACCTGCAACTATCTGCTCTCCGCGATGAGCTCCCGCGGCCTCCCTTATCAGGAGGCTCTTCGGGAAGCGAAGGAGCTGGGTTATGCAGAAGCCGACGAAACCCTCGACGTAGCGGGTCACGATACGGCTCACAAGGCCGTGATTCTCTCGGCCCTCGCCTACGGCTTCTGGCCCGCTCTGCACGAAGTTCATACCGAGGGCATTCAGAGCGTCGACCCCCTCGACCTTCATTTCGCTCAGGAGCTCGGATACACCCTGAAGCTGCTGGCGATCCTCCGAAGCCACCCGAAGACCAGCGAAATCGAAGTGCGCGTCCACCCCACCCTCCTTCAAAAAGGCCATCTCTTGAGCTCGGTCACCGGCGTCTTCAACGCCGTCGCCGTCCGGGGAGACGTGGTCGGCGAAACCCTCTTCTATGGCCGGGGAGCGGGCGGGGATCCAACCGCCAGCGCGGTCTTGAGCGACCTTGCCTCTCTCGCCCGGAGAGAAGCCACCGCACCGGCCATTCCGTCTCCCACCAATCGAGGAGCACCGCTCTCACTGCGACCGATGGCAAAGATCCTTTCCCGGTATTACGTCCGATTTCTTGTGGCAGATCGTTCCGGAGTCCTGGCGGAGATCGCGCGGGTCTTCGCCGCCCGGAACATCAGCATTTCTTCGGTGATCCAGCCGGAAGGGCATCGAGGCGAAACTGTCCCACTCATCATTCTGCTCCATCAGTCCCAGGAAGCCGACGTCCAACAGGCCTGCCGGATCATCGAAACACTTCCCGCCGTGAAAAGACCGGCTATTCTCTTACGCGTGGAGGATCTCGATCGAGAAGAGGAGCGGCACTCATGAAACCGTGGACGGGCGTCATCACGGCGTATCGGGATCGGCTGCCTCTGTGCGAAGATGCTCCCAGGGTCACGCTCTTGGAAGGCAACACCCCCCTCGTCCCCTCGGTCGCGTTGCGCGAAATTCTCCCCGGGAACCTGGACATTTTCTTTAAGTGCGAGGGACTGAACCCGACCGGCTCCTTCAAGGATCGAGGCATGGCGGTGGCGTTTGCCCAGGCGCTCTCCCGCAAAGCCAGCACCTGCCTCTGCGCAAGCACCGGCAATACGGCCGCCTCGGCGGCTGCCTACGCGGCCCGAACCGGCCTTCGCTGCATCGTGCTCCTTCCCGAAGGGAGCATCGCCAAGGGGAAGCTCGCCCAAGCCGCGATGCATGGAGCCACGATCGTTTCGATTACCGGCTCCTTCGACAACTCGATGCGGATGGCGCAAGAACTGGTTCTCCAGCGACCGGAGATCGAACTAGTCAACTCCGTCAACCCCTTCCGGATCGAAGGGCAAAAGACGGCCGCCTTCGAGGTCTCCGATGTCCTTGGCGACGGCCCGGACTTCCACTTCTTGCCCGTGGGCAACGCCGGCAACATCACGGCCTATTGGAAGGGCTACCGCGAATACGCACAAGCGGGCAAGATTGCGCGGCTGCCGCGGATGGTCGGTTTTCAGGCGGCGGGAGCCGCCCCGATTGTCGAGGGCCGAGTCATCCCCGACCCGCAAACCGTGGCCTCGGCGATCCGCATCGGAAACCCGGCGAGCTGGAAGGGAGCGGTCGCCGCGGCGGCCGAGTCGGGTGGATGGATCGCCTCGGTCACCGATGAAGAGATCCTGGATGCGTATCAATTCCTCGCTCGCCGCGAAGGGATTTTCGTCGAGCCCGCCTCGGCGGCGGGAGTAGCCGGGCTGCGAAAGGAGACCGAGCGGGGCCGCATCCCCCCCGGCAGCCGCATCGTCATCACCCTGACCGGGCATGGGCTCAAAGATCCGGAGATCTCCGTCCGCGTTGCGGCACCGGAGCCGATCTCGATTGAGCCCGTCCTGTCCGAACTGCTGCGCGCCCTCGAATCGAAAGGCTGTCGCGGATCCCATTCGCTTCTTTGACAGGCACCAGGGTAGCGAGGTAAACTACCCCACTCGATCATGACCCTCACCGAAAAGCTTCTGGCCCGAGCCAGCGCAAAGAAGACCGTTTCCCCCGGAGACAACATCTGGGTAAACGTCGATCTGCTGCTTACTCACGACATTTGCGGCCCCGGAACGATCGGCGTCTTTCAGCGGGAGTTCGGCGAATCGGCCCGGGTCTGGGATCCGCGCAAGGTCGTGATCATTCCCGATCACTACATATTCACCTCGGATTCCCAATCGAACCGCAACGTCGACCAGCTCCGCGCATTCGCCCGCGCCCAGCAATTGCCCTACTTCTATGACGTGATCGATGATCCGAAGGGGCACTGGCATTTCGACTCTTCCCGTGGCCCTCTGGCCCGCCAGTATGGCGACCGCTATGGAGGGGTCTGCCATGCCGCCGCGCCGGAACGCGGCCACGTCCGGCCCGGGGAGATCTTTTTGGGCACCGACAGCCACACCTGCACCGCGGGAGCCTTCAACCTCTTCGCCACGGGCATCGGAAACACCGACGCCGGCTTTGTCTTGGGTGCGGGCAAGCTTCTCCTCAAGGTTCCCCCTACCCTGCGATTTCGTTTGGAGGGTGAACTCCCCAAGGGAGTGATGGCGAAGGACGCCATTCTCGACATCATCGGTCGGATCGGGTTTGACGGAGCGACCTACTGCGCCATGCAGTTTGACGGCGAGGGCGTCGCAAGCCTCTCTCTGGAAGACCGGATGACCATAGCCAATATGGCCATCGAGGCGGGCGGGAAAAACGGCGTTTTCCCCGCCGATGAAAAAACCTTGGCCTTCGTGCAGGAAAGCTGCCGGCGGAATGGGACGCCCTCAGAGTTTGAACCCGTCGAGCCGGACCGGGACGCCCGTTTCCTTGCCGAGCATACCATTGATCTTTCCGCGCTTGAGCCCACCGTCGCCCAACCGCCCAATCCCGGCAACCGGGAGCTGGCGGGGCGGCTCTCCTCCGTTCGCATCGACCGAGCCTACCTCGGCTCCTGCACGGGCGGAAAGTTTTCCGATTTCCACGCTTTTGCGCAGATCCTCAACGGCAGGAGGGTGGCTGTGGAGACCTTCGCCGTTCCCGCCACTCCCAATGTCGTTTCGGAGCTCCACCGCAGCAAAATCGATGGGAAAAGCCTCTGGGAGATCCTCTCATCCGCCGGCGTCCGCCTCACGGAAAATGCATCTTGCGCGGCCTGCCTCGGCGGCCCAATGGACACTTTCGGGCGGCTCGATCGACCCATGGTCTGCATTTCGACGACCAACCGGAACTTTCCCGGCCGCATGGGTCACAAAGAGTCCAAGGTCTACCTCGCATCCCCCTACACCGTTGCCGCTTCCGCCCTGACGGGGCGGATCACCGACCCGAGGGAGTTTCTTCCTTCGTGAATCTCCGTTTCCCTCGCATCCTGCCGCATGTTGCGATCTTTGCCGTTCTGGCCTGCGCGCTCGCCCTGAGCCTTTCGGGTTGCGCGACCGTAGCGGGAGGATACGACTCGGTCACAAAAGACACAGCCCCCTTTTACTACCAGGGTCCCGGTCAGGAAGTTCCTGATACCTACCTCGATAAAGGAACGCGCGTGAAGATTCTCGAATCGTCCGGCGGCTATGCCCGCGTGGAGACGACCCGGGGAATGCGCGGCTTCGTCCGGTTCTCCGATCTTCAGAAGGGGCCGGAGCAAGCGGGAGCAGGAGCTTACGGCGGTTCCTCGATGGGCAGCCCAGGAATGTTCTGACCAGCGGTCCAAATTCTTCTTGCTATCGGCCAAAGGCCGAAGTTCTCTCGTCTGGTATCTCTAGGACAGGTGCCAGAGTGGTTGATTGGGCACGCCTGGAAAGCGTGTGGCCGTTCATAGCGGCCCGAGGGTTCGAATCCCTCCCTGTCCGCCACTTCGGAACAGAGCTGCGAACGCCGGGCGTAGCCGGTCTTACGCCGGCCACTGGGGCGAGCGTCTGAAGCAGGTCGCGCAAGTCCAGCCATTCCAGCGCCTGGATCACAAAATAGACCAAGTCGTTCTCGGCCACCCGATCCCGCATCTCCTCGGGCGACAACATCGGGGTCATCCGATCCGCCGTCACAAGCCGCTCCGGCACGCCATTTTTTGTCGTAACCGGAGGAAAACGCAGCGACCGACGGGCCGCTACCGCCGGACCTCTTCCCCCGAAAGCGCTGCAGCCGCAGACGGCTCTGCGGGAACCGCGACGCCGGCGGGAACGTGTTCTCAGTCCGATTCCAACTGGTCGGGGAGCGCAGCGGGAGCCGGAGGATCGACGTCGAGCCAGACAAGGACTCCACGGGAGAGGAAGATTCGCTTCACCCGGGCAGGATTTTCTTTCGGAACATCGATCAGGGCGCCCTTCCGGATCGCCCTCGGCTCGTGGAAATGGAAAATGACTCGCTGGAGCCGTTCGCCCCAGCCGATGGCCAATGATTCGACCGTGCGCCGGGTTTTCAGCCCCGCCGGCATTGCGGTAACGACCCCCTCGCGGAGATTCGAGAAGGCGCTAAACTTTCCCCAGGTCCAGAGGTTCTGCGGGTGGACGCCTTCCTTCTTGGCGATGGACTTGAGTTTGTGGAAGGGGACAAGTCTTTGCGGCGGGTAGCCGCTCGAAGTACCCGCTTCGCTTGCTTGGGATCGACGTACGTCTCTCTTCTGCGATTTAATCATCGGTACCTCCGCGAGCGTCAGGAGAGCGATGATTCCGTCGACCTTAGCGACCTCGATCAGCTTCGCCGGTTGGGTCTTGGGAATCGCAACCTTGGTCCCCCTCCGAATCTCCGGCAGAGGTATCTTGGCTCGAAAAACGGCCCGCTGGAAACCGAAATTCTCTCCCTCTACCCTCGCAAGAAAGACTCCTCCGGAAACCGGCGTGCGAGCCCTAAAGCGCCCATAAACCCAGACATCCTTCGGATGGGGCCCCTCCTTTGCCTCAAGGGCGGAGAGAGCGTTGAAACGCACGACGCGTCGTTCCGGAGCCGGGGCGGCTTCTTCCGCCCTTGCCGTCTGCACCGCCCAAAGGTAGCCAGCTACGGCTGCCCCAACTAGGAACCGCAGGGGGCGGCTTTCGAGCGCAGGCATCGATTGCCGCCCGGAGAGAAGAGCGCGACGGCGTTTTTCGGGAGCCGGCTTCATTTCGCAAATCCAGCCATCGCTTCGGCAAGTCATACTCGCAGAGTTTCTCTCCCCGAGTACGGCGCCCGCAAGCTCATTCCCACCCGACGATCGAGACGATTACGGGCTCGGCCACGGGCGGCGTGGTCGGAAGAACAAAGGGCTTGCGCGCTGGTGCATCGACGAATAGTTTTCCGCGTTCTGGGCGGGAACCCTTCCCGCACCAGAAGCTAGTCTTTGTTCTGGCGCAACCCGAGCGATTCGTATGCGAATTGCCCAGATTGCACCTCTTGCGGAGGCAGTGCCTCCCCCGCGTTACGGGGGGACGGAACGGGTGGTCTCCTACCTGACCGAAGAGCTGGTTCGGGCCGGTCACGAGGTGACGCTCTTTGCGAGCGGAGATTCCCGAAGTTCGGCCCGGCTCGTCCCATGCGCTCCACGATCGCTGCGTACCGATCCG
>JBFXFN010000022.1:33102-35076 GCA_050179015.1 Methylacidiphilaceae bacterium
CCGATCCGCTCGTCTATCAGGTCATGGAGCTGGAGGAGGTGCGCCGGCGGTCCGGGCGATCGGCGCGCTCGACCGGCGGCGCGTGCGGGAACTGGCGGTCGAGCGTTTCTCCTCGGCCCGCATGGCCGAAGACTATCTCGTCCTTTACCGGAGGCTGCTGGACGGCGCAGGCCGGAAGAAGCCGAAACGGGCGGTTTCCGGGAGGGTTTCCCTCTTGGACGGATGGAGCCCGCTTCCCGCTGCAGAAAAGAGAGGAATTAACCGCTCTTCCGCAGATTTTTCGTCATTCTTACGGTGTACGAACGACTTAAGCATCTTTCTGTAGGACCTAAAGCAGCCGGTTTTGGCTTGACTTTTCTGGGCGTTTACCCTGTCGCTTGTATATGCCAAAGTTTTTCTTTATTTCCGTCTTCCGACTCAAGAGGGCACAAGGGCAAATGTAGGCAAAGCTTTAAGGCGTTGGCGTTCGGCACCAATTACTTCCACGCTTGGGTTGCGGAAGATAGCCTAAAGCCTCCAACATTGCGGCGGCACGCGCGGCGGGCATGGCCGAGCTGATTCACCGCTCGACGCCGTTGAACCGGTGCATTGATCTCAATCTGCAGGTCCGGCGTCTCGAAGCGCGGGGCCTCTCGGTTGGAGAAGCGCTTTGACAGGGACCAAGGCCTTCAATATTGTGTAAACGTGAAGAACATCACAGTTGCACTCGACGACGAGACATATCGGCGTGCCCGGATGCGTGCGGCAGAGATGGATACTTCCGTCTCGGCGCTGGTCCGGCAATTTTTGATCGAGATGGCCTCGGGCGAAAGCGAAACCGAGCGATTGAAGCGGGACGAGGCGCGGCTGCGGGACTCCATTCAGTCCTTCCGGGCGGCGGACCGCCTTGGGCGGGACGAGCTTCACGAGCGCGGACGGTGAGCACGCGACGTTTCCTCGATACTAATATCCTGCTCTATTCGATTAGCCGCGCGCCGGAGGAGAGCGCTAAGCGCGCCCGCGCCATCGAACTGCTGGACGAAGGCGATTGCGGGCTGTCCGTGCAGGTGCTTCAGGAATTTTACGTGCAGGCGACCCGCACCACACGCGCCGATGCCTTGCCGCACAAGCTCGCGGCGGACCTGATCGGGACATGGCTGCGCTTCCCAGTGCAGGACAATAATCTGGCGGTGCTGAAAGGCGCCCTGGAGATCAAGGCCGTGCACGGCTTTTCCTTTTGGGACAGCGCGATCATCGCCGCCGCCCGCGCCCTGGGTTGCCGCGAGCTTATGTCGGAAGACATGGACCATGGCCGCGAGGTCGAGGGCGTCGTCATTCTCAATCCATTCCGCTGAAAGAGAGCAAAAATCCGCTCTAGCAAGAGGCGGCGCAGGCGGATAAGCTTGCTCAAGCATGGAAAACGCGGGTCAACGGGGAGATGGCATGGTTCAGCACTACTGGCGGCGGAGGCTCACCGCCGACCTAATCGATGCGTTCGGCGCCTACTTCTCGGCCCTCGTCCTTTTTCAACTAGAAGGATTTGCCGCAGCCTATTACCTGTCCGGCCACCATGCGGCCATTCCCACCTTCCGATCCATCGCTCTGCCGGCCGCCTTCCTGGTCGGCCCCTGGGCCTACTTCGCCCTGCTGGAGAGAAGTTCCCACGGCGGCGCCCAAGGAAAGATCTGGCTAAACCTTCGCGTCTTCACCTCCGAAGGCGAACCGGTAAACTTGGCAAGGGCCACTTTCCGTCATGGGTGTCGGATCGCAGCTGCGGTCGTTGCCCTATGGCCGCTGGCCCTCTCGGGAAGCAAGATCCCCTCGGTGGTCCATTGGGTCGGGCTGGCGCTAAGCCTACCGGCGGCTTTCTGGCTCTACTACCGGTTCGTCGATCGAATCTCCGGGACGCAAGTCGCCCCCCGCGAATACCCTCCCCCTTCGTTTCGGGGGTAATGGAGAGGAGTTTCCGAGCCACCCCTACCCGTCTACCCCGGC
>JBFXFN010000023.1:0-34394 GCA_050179015.1 Methylacidiphilaceae bacterium
CATGACCCGTAATCCTTCCTCTTCGCTGAATCGGTTCACGCCCCAGCCTCATGAACCATCCAGCTCCACTAACCCAAGCGGTCATTTCATTTGTCCTCGCGGCGGTCACTTCACTTGTCTACGACAGCGGTCTTGACAAAGGTTTTGGCCTTCTTTATGGTCAAACCTCCCGTGAAAACTTTTAGTGCGAAACCCGCCGAAATCCGGCGTTCCTGGTATCTAATTGATGCAGCAGATCAGCCTGTGGGGCGGGTAGCCGCGCGCGCGGCGGTTCTGCTTCGTGGCAAGCACAAGCCCGACTATACGCCCCACGTCGACACAGGTGATCATGTTGTCATCGTCAATGCCGGACGGGCCATTTTTACCGGGAAAAAGGACGTGGCGAAAACTTATATGAGGTATTCGGGCTTCATCGGAGGTCACAAATCCGATTCCGTGAAGGATGTTCGGCGAAAGAAGCCGGCTTTTCTGATCGAGCATGCCGTCAAAGGAATGATCCCTCACAATCGATTGGGGCGGAGAACATTCCAAAAGCTTCACGTCTACGCAGGAGAGGATCATCCTCATGCTGCTCAGCGGCCGGTAACCGCACCTAATTTCTGACAACGTTATGACAACGCAAGGGGAATGGCAGGCAACGGGACGGCGAAAAACGGCGGTTGCCTCCGTGAGGCTGCTTTCGGGGACGGGAATGTTTCAGGTGAATCAGAGACAGCTTGAGGATTATTTCCCAGATGCCGCCCAACGGCTGGCAGTCTATAAGCCGCTTGAGATCAGCGAAACCCTCAAGAAGTTCGACTTCGAAGCCCGAGTACGGGGCGGAGGCTTGACCGGTCAGGCTCAAGCCCTGAGCCTAGCTTTGAGCCGGGCACTGGTTCGATGGCAGCCGGAGATGCGGCCGAAATTGAAGGCAGCCTCTCTCCTCACTCGAGACCCTCGCATGAAGGAGAGGAAGAAGTCCGGCCAACCCGGCGCGCGCAAACGGTTTCAATTTTCGAAACGCTAAAGCAGGCTGGTTTTTGATAGGCGCGCTTGCTCGAGAGCGGTTTGCCCGCCTTTTTCTGAAGCCGGTAGCATCATGGGTTCGTACCGAATTGCCGTAGTCGGTGCGGCGGGCTATGCGGGAGAGGAGCTCGTTCGCCTTCTTTCTCGGCACCCGAAAGTCTGTCTGGCGCTCTTGACTTCCCGTACCCACAGGGGAGAGCGGGCGGACAAGGTGATCTCGGGGCTTCCGGACGCGGCCAGCCGGCTCGTTTTCGAAGAGCCGGAGATTTCTCGCCTGTGCGAAGCAGAGGTGGTTTTTTTGGCTCTGCCGCACGGGGCTGCCGCAGAATACGCCCTGCCTCTTCGAGAAGCGGGTAGGATCGTTATCGATCTGAGCGCGGATTTTCGTTTGCGCAATCCGAAACATTATGAGGCTGACTACGGTTGGTCTCATCCCGCGCCGACGTTACTTTCCGAGGCGGTTTATGCTCTTCCAGAGTTGCATCGGGAAAAAGTTCGCCGGGCCGACCTGCTTGCGGTGCCGGGCTGCTATCCAACAAGCATTCTCTTGGCCCTCTATCCCGCCCTTGCCGCCGATTGGCTGCGCGAGGAGGAGATGATCGTGGCGACGTCGCTCAGCGGAACGTCCGGTGCGGGGAGGAGACCGGAAGTTCCCCTGCTATTCAGCGAGATGAGCGAAAATGCCCGCCCGTACGGAGTGCCCCGGCACCGCCACGTGGACGAAATGGAGCAGGAACTCGACCTATTGGCGGGCCGGAAGGTGCATCTTGCCTTTGTTCCCCACCTGATTCCCCTCGCCCGGGGCATTCTTTCAACGATCGTCTGTCCGCTACGAGCCGGTATCGATCCGGAAGAGGCACTGGCGCATTATGTCTCGTCCTATCGAGCCGACTCCTTCATTCGCGTCTTGCCCCTCGGGACCCTTCCCGCCCTCCGCGACGTCGTCCGCACGAACCGAGCAGAGATCGGTTTGCAATGTGATGCGGACCGCCGTCTCCTCCTGCTATTTTGTGCGATCGACAACCTGGGGAAAGGCGCGGCTGGCCAAGCGGTGCAGGCGATGAATCTGCGCCTCGGGCTTCCCGAAGGCGAAGGGCTCTTGCGGTGAAGGAAGATATCGCACCGGTCGAGGAGGGAAGCGTAACGACGCCACGAGGGTTTCTCGCATGCGGGGTGGCATGTGGAATCAAGGGGAAAGGGGAAAAGGATCTATCGCTGATCTGCTCTGAGCGGGCCGCGCGCGTCGTGGGACTCTTCACCGAGAACCGGGTTCCCGCAGCGCCCGTGATGGTTTCGCGGCGTCATGCCGCTCTGGGTGTCGGCCGCGCGGTGGTGATCAACTCCGGCAATGCGAACGCCTCCACCGGTCCGGCTGGAATGGCCAACGCAAGCGAGATGGTCAACAGGGTGGCCTCTGGACTCGGCTGTCCGCCCGAAGAGGTTTTCGTCTGCTCTACCGGCCGTATCGGCACTCCGTTGCCGATGGGGAAGGTCCGAAGGGGTATCGATCAGGCCCTTGAGCAGCTAAGCCCTCGGGGCGGGGATGATGCGGCTTTAGGGATTCTGACGACGGACACTTATCCCAAGAAAACGGGACTGAGGGTCGGCTTGGGAGAGCAGGAGTTGTTTCTGGGCGGCATCGCAAAGGGTGCGGGTATGATTGATCCTCATCTCGCTACGATGCTCTGCGTGATCACCACCGATGCGGATGTTTCGCAAGAAGCTTTAGCCGGTGCCGCCCGCCAGGCGGCGGCCGAAAGCTTCAATCGCATCAGCATCGACGGGGACTGTTCGACCAACGATACCGTTCTGGTGTTTGCCAACGGCCTGGCCCGCAATCCTACATTGACTCCGGAGAGCGGAGAATTTCGGCTCTTTCAGTTCGCGCTTTCCCTTCTCATGGGCCGATTGGCCCGCATGATCGTGGAAGACGGCGAAGGCATCACCAAGGTAGTGGAGGTCTTAGTTCAGGGAGCTTCCGATGACCGCGATGCAGAACTCGCGGCGCGGGCCGTGGCTCGCTCGCTGCTCGTGAAATGCTCGTGGCATGGAGAAGATCCCAATTGGGGCCGGCTCTTGGCTGCCGTCGGCTATTCCGGCGCCAATGTGGACGGAAGCCGCATCGATATTTTCTATAACGGGCTGCAGGCGGTTTCCGCCGGGATGCGTGCTCCTACCCCGATGCGGCTTTTGCGGGAGGCCGTCCGCTTGCCACAATTCACAATTCTCATCGACCTGGGAATCGGCTCCGGTCATTTTCGGCTCCTGACGACGGATCTCACGGAACGGTACGTTCGGCTCAATAAGGGGGAATAGAGGCTGCTTTTTCTTGTGAGGAGGGGGCTCCGTTACTACCGTAGTCTCGCGCCGTCCTTCAAGGGACTCTATGACAGCCGCAGATAAGGCTAAGATTTTTCTCGAGGCGTTGCCCTACGTGCAGCGCTTTCGTAATGCGCGCTTCGTGGTGAAGTATGGCGGTGCGGCCATGGATGATGCCGATCTGGTGCGCCACACCCTGCGCGACATCGTGTTGCTCGAGGCTGTCGGAATCCAAGTGGTGCTGATTCATGGAGGCGGACCTGCGATCGGCCGTGCGCTGAAGGAGGCGGGAATCTCCTCCGTATTCCTAGACGGTCTGCGGGTTACCGATGCCGCCACGATGCAGGTCATCGAACGGGTGCTCTGTGAGGAAGTGGGTCCCGCGATCGTGGGGATGCTGGAAAACCTGGGCGGGAGGGCGCGGCAAGTTCTTGGCCAAGGGGTTTTCCGAGTGAAACCCTTTGGCATGCCAAGCTCCCATGTGACGAAGAACTCTCTGGGATTCGTCGGAGAGCCGACGTCCGTGGAAGGGAAATCGATCGAATCGCTGCTGACCGAGCGTGTCATCCCGGTCGTTTCTCCCCTCGGAAAAGGCGAGGATGGGTGCCTGTACAACGTCAACGCCGACACCGCTGCAGGCTGCTTGGCCGGTGCATTGCGAGCGGAAAAGCTGGTCTACTTGACGGACGTCAATGGTGTGCTGCGGGATCCGCAAGATCCAAAATCGACAATCTCGGTTTTGACTCCAAAGGACATAGCCGTGCTTCAGGATCGAGGGGTGCTGCAGGGTGGCATGTTGCCCAAGGTCCAGTCGGCCTTGACGGCGCTCCGGGCGGGAGTCGGAAAGGTCCACCTCCTGGATGGACGAATCCCCCATGCGCTTCTCCTGGAAGTATTCACCGACTCCGGGGTTGGCACGGAACTTGTCCTGTGAATCGCGGCTCCGCTACGGTGTTTCCGCATTGGTTCGATTTCTTCTCATGATCAGCCGCAGACCGAATTCCGCGACCACAGAGACCTTGGAGGGCTATCGCCGATATGTCGTGCCCTCGTACGCCCGCTTCCCCGTGGTCTTTGTGCGGGGGAAAGGCTCCTATCTTTGGGATGCCGAAGATCGTCGTTACCTCGACTTTTGCGGTGGGATCGCCGTGAACGTCTTGGGGCACGCGAGCCCGATCGTCGGGAGGGCGTTGGAGGAGCAGGTCGGCCGGCTGATTCACTGCTCCAATCTCTATTATCACCCGATGGGGGCGCGGCTTGCAGAGACCATCGTACGATGGATCGGCGCCGGAAAGGTGTTCTTCTCCAATAGCGGAGCAGAAGCAAACGAATGTCTTTTCAAGCTTGCCAGGCGCTTCGGCGAGTCGCGCGGCGCTTTCGAAATTTTGACGGCCCAGGGTTCCTTTCACGGGCGCACATTGGCGGCGATGGCGGCCACCGGACAGGATAAGGTGAGCCGGGGATTCGGCCCACCCATACCTGGTTTTCGTCATGTCCCCTTTCTGGATTTGGCCGCGATCGAGCGGGCGATCGGACCGGCAACGGCGGCGATTCTCGTCGAGCCGATCCAAGGCGAAGGAGGAGTTCGTGCCGCTACCGGCTCGTATTTGGAAGGCTTGCGCGAGATCTGCGATCGTCATGGTCTTCTCCTCCTTTTGGACGAGGTGCAAACGGGCGCGTTTCGTTCGGGCCGTTTTTTGGCTTTTCAGCGTCTGGTCGAACGTTGCGAGAAGGAGTCTAATTTCCTACCGGATGGGGTTGCCATGTCTAAGGGACTGGCGGGCGGCTATCCCATCGCGGCCACCTGGATTCGGGAGCCCTATGCAGACCTGCTCGGCCCGGGTTCCCATGCGTCGACTTTCGGCGGCTCGCCCCTGGCTTGCGCGGTTGCCTTCGCTGTCCTCCATCACATGGAGGAGCAGGGGATCGGCGGGCAGATTCGGGAGAAGGGGGAACAGCTACGCATAGGGCTGGAAAAGGTGGTTTCTACAGGTCGTGGATTGATCCGATCGGTTGCGGGAGTGGGAGGATTGTTGGGGGTGCATGTCCGGCGGGACGCCCGATCCGTCGCTCTCGAGTTATTGGAGCGGGGGCTTCTGGTCGCCCCCGCAGCGGAAAACGTCGTCCGTCTTCTCCCCCCGCTCAACGTATCTTCGGAAGAAGTCTCGGAGGCGATCGCGATTCTTGATGAGGCCAACCGGGAAGAGGAGGCAACGACTTGAAAGCACGCCGTCGGAAGACGAAGGCTCTTTACGGCTCCGAAGGTCTGCGGGCTCGGCGGGACGCACGACAGGTTGCGAACGGCCGGCCATCGGTCGATGGGGGACGAAAGTTGCGATTTGCCCCGGATCGCTGACCCGACCATGACTTCCCCCGCCCACCTCCGTCATCTCCTTTCCGTCGCCGACCTGAGCGAAGCTAGTGGCCGCGCTATTTTCGAACAGGTGGCTCATGAAAAGAGGATCGGGGGAAAGAGGAATGGGAAAGATCTGCCTCTGCGAGGCCAGGTTTGGGCGCTCCTCTTCCGCAAGCCCTCAACGCGAACGCGAGTCTCGTTCGAGATTGCGGTCCGTCAACTCGGGGGCTCCGCCGTCTTTCTTAGCGCAGCGGAGCTTCAGTTGAGCCGAGGAGAGCCGATGGAGGATACGGCGCGCGTGCTGGGCCGGATGGTCCAGGGAGCCGTCATTCGAACATTTGCTCAAGAGGAGATCGTCGCTTTCGCCCGGAGCAGCGGGATTCCCACCGTGAATGCCCTGACCGATCAGGAGCATCCCTGCCAAGTCTTGGCCGATATCTTCACCTTCGAGGAGAAGCGCGGCGCCATTGCGGGCAAGACTGTGGCTTTTCTGGGCGATGCCTCTTGCAACGTAGCGAGATCCTGGGCGCTGGCTGCGCCCGTTTTCCGGTTTCATCTCCGTTTTGGATCTCCCCGCGCCTTCTTTTGCGACGTGGAGAATCCTTGGGTCGTACAGACGGAATCGGCCGCAGAGGCCGTTCAAGGCGCTGACCTTCTCTACACCGATGTCTGGACCTCTATGGGTAGGGAGGAGGAGAGTGCTCTTCGAGAAAGGGCCTTTTCTCCCTATCAGCTCAACCGGCCGCTTGTGGGCCAAGCCAATGCCGATGCGCTGGTTCTCCATTGCCTGCCCGCCTATCGAGGGAAGGAGATCGACGGCTCGCTCTTCGAGGAAAGGGCTCACGACATCTTTGACCAGGCGGAAAATCGCCTCCACGTGCAAAAAGGACTCCTTCGCTGGCTTGTGGCAGGGTAGCAAAATCTCCGGTCAGAGGCGGTCGGAGAGGGATTTCCCCATCTGAGCCGCAATATAGCGGGCGAGGAGATCGACCTCCAGGTTGAGGAGGTCGCCCGGGTTTCTTGCCTGCAAATTGGTTGCCAGCCAGGTAAAGGGAGTAATCCAGACCGAGAATCGATCCTCCCGGGTGAGGCCGATGGTTAGACTGATCCCGTCGAGCGCAATGCTCCCCTTCGAAACAATCAGAGCTTCCCACTCCTTGGGGCGTTCCATCCAGAGCTCGTGTTCGGGGCCCCGCTTCCGGATCTCGAGGAGACGTACCTGTCCATCCACGTGTCCGGTCACGAAATGGCCCCCGAATCGGTCGCCTACGGAAAGGGGACGTTCGAGGTTCACGAGATCCCCATCCTCCAATCTATCCAGGTTGGTTCGCTGCCGGGTTTCTTCCAGGATATCGAAACGGAGAGAGGTCGCTTCCCTCTGCGTCACGGTGAGACAACAGCCGTTGACGGCTAGGCTGTCGCTTGGTTTGAGGGTCTCTGCGATCTGCCCGCCCTCAATCCAGAGGACGGAGTCACCTGCCTCAGGTTTCGCGGTGACTTTCCCCACCGCTTCGACGATGCCGGTGAACATAACGCATCCTATCGGAGATTCCATCCGCCGCTGACGATGATGTGAGAACCGGTCACGTAGCCGTTTTCCTCGTCGATGAGAAACCGGATCGCGTGCCAAATATCCTCATAGGTTCCGAAGCGGCCGGCGGGGATCTTCGAAGGTGGCGGGAGATGGATGCTCTCCTCAAGATAACCCGGGGAAACGACGTTTACGGTGACCCCGTGGCGGGCCTCCTCCCTGGCAAAAGAGCGAGACAGTAGATAGACTCCCACCTTTCCGAGGTGATAGCCCAACGCCATCTCCCTTGCGCCGAGCCGGTCGCAGGCCGAATCGCCGATGTTCACGATCCTTCCGAACCCGGAAGTCCGGAGCAGAGGAAGAGCGGCCAGGGTGGTAAAGAGCATCGCGGTCGCCGTCGTCTGCCACCCAAGATGCCAATCCTCTTCGCCGGTTTCGAGAAGTCCGACCGGCGAGTAGATGCCCGAATTGTTGATCAGAAGCCGTAGACCGCCGAAACGGTTCTCGACCTGTTTTAGAAGCTGTTGGGCTTCGGTCTGGCGTCTCAAATCCGCGCCGAATGCCTCCGCATCCCCACCTGCCGCCCGGATCTGTTCGACGACCTCGTGTGCGCCTACTTTGCTCGAGTGAAAATGAACCGCAACCGACCAGGCATCCTGACCTAACTTTCGAGCCAGCGCCGCTCCGAGGCCGCGTCCGGCCCCAGTCACAAGCGCCACCTTTTTGCGTTGCGATTGTTCCATCCTCCTGCGCAGCTTCTTATAGAAAATGGTAAAGCGCCATGAAAAATGGATTCACTCATCTCAGCGTCGCCGACTCGCATCTTCCGTCGACTTGGCTCGCAGCGAAGCGTGCCTCTCTCGAGCGAGGCGAAATCGCCCCGCCTTTCCATTATGCAACGGCCCGGCAGGCCAATCTCTGGATGGCGCTCTTCCGGCGCTATTCTCCGTTTTCGACCGACCAAGGCAAGGCTCTTTACCTTCGTGCCGCGAGGGGGGCGGCGGCGCTCCTCTCGGAATGCCCCGGCCAGTTGATCTCCCTCGGCTGCGGAACCGCGGAAAAGGATCTGCTCCTCTACGAGGCGCTCCGAGCCCGATCCTGGAGGCCCGACTGGATCTGCGTCGATGGAAGCCTCTCCCTGCTACTCGAAGCGGGCAACCTGGGACGCAAGCGAGGAGGAGCACTGCAACTCGTCCTGGCCGATGTCCTCCTCCCGGACCTCCTGGACCGGCTAGCCGTACAGGGGGTGCAGCCTCGTCTGATCACCGCCTTCGGATTGATTCCCAATCTATCTCCCCTCTCTTTTCTGGAAAGCGTGCGGGCGCAGGTCGGCCCGGAAGATCGCCTGCTTCTGGGAGTAAATCTTCTGCCCGCACCGGATGAGAGCCCGCAAAGCCATTGGGCCTCGGCAGAGCGCATCCTACCGCAGTACGCGAACCCCTCGACCCGCCTCTGGTTGACGGAGCTGCTGCGCGACTGGGGATTACGGGAGCTGGTGGAGGGTTATGAGATGAAGCCTGCAGAGGGGAACGGATGGATTCGGTATGAGGCAACGGTGCGGTGGAAAAGGGATCGAGAACTGGTCCTCGAAGACGGTTCCTCTCTCTGCGTCGCGGCGGGATCTCCCCTTCATCTGTTTTCGAGCTATCGCTTTTCTCCAAACGGCTTCTCCCGGCTGCTCCATGCAGGGGGATTTGACCCCCTCTCCTCCTGGATGCATGCTTCGGGAGAGGAAGGGGTTTGGCTCGTAGCCCCTTCTTCTTGGGCGAGGCCGATGGGGTAGGAGAGCGGGCGGCGGCGATAGGGTCGGAACTCGGCTCGACCTGGCACCAGGACGACTTCTATGGCTGACTTTCCCAGACTCTGTCCCCGATCCGCTTTTCCCTGCGGGTCGAGTTCCGCAAGTGAGGCGCCGGCCGGCGTCAAGGAGAGCCATAAGCTTTCACTCCTCACGGGAGGAGCCGCCGGCTGTCCAGAAGCTGGCCCCCTCCGCTCGAAGAAGAGATCCATGGAGCCCTGTTGTTGTCTGCTCGGCGTTCCGAGAGACGCTTCCAGGCAAAGAGCGAGGAGTGGTATCCCCTCTGCTTGGAAAAGCAGAGCTGAGCCGCCGTCGCCCCCCTCCCCTTTTCGGGAGGGAAGGGGAACCTGCCGAAGGCGAATGCCGTTCGCCGGGGAGAATTGCTCGAAGGGTGCGAAGGCTCCGCTCGCGCCCCAGGGGGCTCCTCGGGCGAGCTGCCAAGTTCTCCTCTCTCTCCGAATCGCCGCATCCAGCCAGTTCCACCCGTAGAAGCGCCGGATTGGTTCGATTCTCTGGAAGAGGGTTCCTCTTTCCCCTCCTTCGACCAGGAGCACTTTCCCGTGCCACCGCACCAGGCAGCACGAGCCGACGGGGATCGCCGGAAAGAGGAGGCGGAGGCCGGGTGACCCGCAGAGCAGGGATCGTGGATCGCCCACGGCGATGCCCGCGGCAGGCAGGTGAGCGGCGACAGTGACCGTAGCGAGCAAGGTGCGCGCGAAGAGCCAGTTGGCGTTGTTGAGGAGAGTCCCCAGAAGGGACCAGAGGGTGCCGAAGCAGAGAGAAAGCGTTCCGACCGTGACGACGAGCTCCGCAAGGGGAACGACGAGCAGGTTAGCGAAGGGACCGACAAAGCTCACGAAGTGAAAATGGACGATTTCGAAGGGGAGGGCACCGAGAGAGGCTGCCAGGGACGAGCCTAGAAGGAGGCCGAATCCCTTGCCCAACCTTTCGAAGATGCGCCCGGTGCAGGGAAGAAGGCTGCGGGGGATGAAGGGATCGGGTGAAAAAGGGGCTGCGATCCATCGCGCGAGAGGGCCGCTCAGCAACAGGAGCGCCAGGACAACGCCGAAGGAGAGCTGAAGGCCCACATCCGTAACAGAGAGTGGTTCCAGGCTTAGGAAGAAGAGAAGGGAAGCTGCCCAAAGGTTCAAGAGACTGACCGGGCGGCGGAGCAACCAGGCGGCCATGACCAGCCCGGCGAGAAGGGCCGCCCTGCCAACGCTGGCGGAAGCGCCGGAAAGCAGTGCGTAGAAGGCGACAGCGGGTAAGAGGAGCCAGCCCCATCTCCATCGAGAAACCCTGCCTGCCTCGAACAAGGCGAGGCCTACGGCCAGAAAGGCGCCGACATTTTGTCCGCTTACGGCGAAGACGTGATAGGCCCCAGCGAGCCGAAATTCTTCCTCGGTCTTGGCAGGCAGGCCGCCGGTCTGGCCGTAAATCATTCCGGTGAGAAGGGCGACGGTTTCGCGGTCGCTTTCTATGCCTTTCTGCAATAGATGGGAGGCCCACGCCCTTGCCGCGGCGACCTGCCGTCCCACCCAGCTTCCCGGATCGAGGGCACGGATGTCATTCCAAGAAGCCTTCAGACGGTAAGCGATACGGCGGCCGGCCAGGATTTCCTGCCAGTCCGGATCTCCCGGATTGCGCGGCTTTCCCGGTGATCGCAGAGCTCCACGGACCCACAGCCCTTGGGAGAGCCGCAGTCCACCGGGGGGCGCGGACCGAACCTCGAGGAGCACCCGTCCAGATGCCGATCGCCAGATCCCGGAAACCCAGGCCCGGCGAATGGCCAGGATAGCCATCGCGTCCCGGTCTCCTTCGCGCTCCTTTTCCATAGGAACAGTGCAGATCGTTCCCGCCCACCAGCAGTCCGCGTCAAACTTTGCCTGGGGAAGATAGTGTAGGTCATCCGCTGGTCTCCATCCCTTGTAAAAGGAGGCGGCGCCAGCACCGAGGAAGAAGATCGCTCCAAGAAATGGGAGCAGAGACTGTGGCGCTGTGCGGCATCGAAGCCAGAGAGCCCCCAGCAGAAGGACGGTTGCAAGGCTGGGCCAGAAGAAAGCGATCCGTCCGGCCCCCCAGGAGCATCCGGCGGCGAAAACCAAGGCGGGTCCCAGGAGAGGAGCGCGCGAGAGGCCGGAGTGGTTCTCGGAGTCTTCGCTGAGAGTAGGATCGGGCATCCCATCTTCCCTCATGTGTACCCCGCAAGCGAGAGTTTGGGTGCCCGAGGCAAGGGTAGCACTCCCGAGCGCCGCTCCTACTGGTTGTTCAGAGCCTCGAGCGATTTGTGTCGGTGGAGAACCCGGACGTTGAACTCGCGGATCGCGTGATCGCTTGGCCATGAGGGTCCGAGCTTTCCCTTGAGTCGAGCCACAATTGCGTCGTCGGAGGCAGCAGAAAGGACAATCTGCTCCATGGTTTTGGGCTCGATGCAGAGAAACTCCATTACCGCGCGATCTTCTTTGCGGATAAAGGGCGTTACCGTTGAGATGTATCCTGTGGACAGATGTCGAATCGAATCGATGAGATGAGGAAGCTGAGCGATTCCAGCCAGACGCTCGTCAGGGGGCCGACAGGCGGGAAGGCTTCCAACTTCAGAGGGAAGACCCGCCTTTTGCCAGGCTTCCCATCCCCCGGCCAGAGAGTAGGCAATCGAAAAGCCCATTTGCAGGAGAAGGTCCACGGCAATGAGGGAGCGACTCCCGGCGCGGCTATAGCAGAGGATCGGCGTATCGCTGCTCGGAATCTTCGACTCGATCTCGCTCGGAAATCGGCCGAACTCCAGATGAATGGCCCTTGGCAGGTGGCCGGCGGCCCAATGGCGCGGATGGCGCAAGTCGATGCAGATTTCTTCTCCTCTCTCTTCCTGCATCCAGCGAAGGGCCTCGGTCGGGGAGATCTCCCGGACGCGCTGCCGCAAAGCGTCGAGAAGGAGGCGATAGCGCGTTGCCGCACTCATGGTCTGCTTCCGGAAAGGCTTTCCACGCCACCGGGCGTCCGGTTAGGGTCTCCCTTTTTGAGTGCCACCAGGAGGACGGCGAGGTCGGCTGGGTTTACTCCCGGAATCCGCCCTGCCTGGCCCAAGGTTGCCGGGCGGATTTGCTCCAACTTTTCTCGTGCCTCTTCTTTGAGCCCAACGACTTTTCGGAAGTCGATCCAGCTAGGCAGAGCGACTTCTTCCATGGACCTAGCCCTCTCGATCTGCTCCCGTTCCCGAGCGATGTATCCTGCGTACTTGATTTCGCATTCAATATGCGCTGCAATCTCAGGCGCCGCGTTTCGAAACGGGTCTGGCAGATCCATCCAGCTAAAATCGGGCCGCCGAAGCCATCCCGAGAGCGAGCACCCCTCCTTTTTGACTTTCGTCAAAGCCCCCATGAGTTCTTCGATTTGCTTCTTTTTCGCAAGCCACTTTTTCCGGCGCTGCGGCGAAAGCGATCCTACTGCGGACCCGATCTCGCACAGACGGACATCGGCGTTGTCCTGGCGCAAGACGAGCCGGTGCTCTGCGCGGGCCGTAAACATTCGGTACGGCTCCCGGATGGGACGAGTGACCAGATCGTCAATCAGAACCCCGATGTAGGCTTGGTCTCGTCGCAAGACGATCGGCGGCTTCCCGCGCACAGCCTGGGCAGCATTGATTCCTGCGATAATGCCTTGTGCCGCTGCCTCTTCGTAACCGGAAGTTCCATTGATCTGTCCCGCGAAGAAGAGCCGCGCGATTCGCTTGGTTTCCAGGGACGGAAGGAGCTGGGTGGCGGGGCAATAGTCATATTCTACGGCGTAACCGGGCCGCAGGACATGGGCTTTTTCCAAACCGGGGATAGTCCGGAGGAAAGCGCACTGGACCGAAAAGGGGAGGCTCGTCGAGCATCCGTTGACGTAGAACTCCTCGGTGTGTTTCCCTTCGGGTTCGAGGAAGATCTGGTGTCGCTCGCGCTCAGCAAAGCGGACCACCTTGTCCTCGATCGAAGGACAATACCGTGGTCCCACACCCTCGATTTGACCCGAGTACATAGCAGAGAGGTGAAGGTTGTCCCGGATGATCTGATGCGTCTGCGGTGTCGTGTATGTAATCCAGCACGGCCGTTGTTCCACGTGGAACAATTGTCCATCCCAGCGGTTGAGAGTGAAAAGCTCTTCCACTCCTTCCAGCTCCTCGGGAAAGACGGAAAACGTGGGAGGAGGCGATTCTCCCTGCTGTTCGGAACAGGCTCCGAAATGGATGGTTCGTCCGTTCACGCGGGGCGGAGTGCCTGTCTTCAAACGGCCGACTTCAAATCCCAGCCTCTTGAGCTCGACCGATAACCGACTGCTCCCTTCGCCCGCTCTTCCTCCAGGCCGCTGCTCTGAGCCCACATGAACCAGCCCGCGAAGGAAAGTCCCCGTGGTGATGACAATTGCCTTTCCAAGGAATTCGACTCCAAGATCTGTAATAAGACCTGCTACAGCATCATCTTCTATGACCAAATTGGAGACCGCTCCCTGCTGGATGTCCAAGTTCGGCATCGATTCGCAGATCGCTTTCAGCCGAAACTGGTAAGCTTTCTTGTCGCATTGAGCCCGGGGCGCTTGGACGCTCGGACCCTTCCGGCGGTTGAGCATCCGAAATTGAATGCCGGTCGCGTCCGCGTTCTGCGCCATCACGCCTCCCAGCGCGTCGATCTCCCGAACCAGGATGCCCTTTGCCACGCCGCCAATGGAGGGATTACAGGACATCTGACCGATCGCATCGAGCTGGAGGGTCAAAAGGAGTGTCTCGCACCCCATTCGAGCGGCGGCCAAGGCGGCTTCCACGCCCGCATGCCCACCCCCGACCACGATCACATCGTATGCCTTCGGCCAACGCATCGCTCTCCTAGCAGCCGTTTCCGTTCCGAGAACGTTTCAAGAATTGAGTTTCCTTCTCGGTCTCCCCGTCTCTTTCGGTTATTCTCGCCCCGTGTCGCGCGCTAAGCCTGTTGCCCAAGGAACACTGTCCGATCCTCCTCTGCCGACCGTTCTCTACAGCGCGGAGGCCGAGCGGGCCATCCTCGGTTCCGTACTCCTTTACCCGGATCTCGTCCTTAACCAAGTTTTCGAATATGTCTCTTCCGAGGATTTCTTTGTCCCTGCTCACCGCATTCTTTTCGATCACTTCCGAATGCTGGATGCGCGCCACCAAGCGATCGACGTGCTCACCGTTCATCAGAGTCTTGTCGACAACAAGCTGGCCGCCGAAGTGGGGAGTCCCGCTATCCTTGCCGAACTGACGGCGTCCTTTTCCAGCCATCTCAACATTGGCACCTACCTGCAGCTGGTTAAAGACAAAAGCCTTCTTCGTCATCTCTATCGAGCTTGCAGCAACATCGTTCAGCGCATTGTCGATGAACCTCATGCGACCTCCGCCGTGCTCGATCATGCGGAGCGAGAGATCTTTCGTGTCACCAACCTCTCCCTGACCCGATCAAGCGTTCCTGTCTCGGTTGAACTTCGACGGGCCCTCGACCTCGTCGACTCCTTCCATCGGCGTAAGGGCAAGCTTTTCGGCATTCCAACCGGATTCTACGAGCTCGACGCTCTTACTACCGGATGGCAGAAAGGCGACATGGTTGTCCTCGCCGCTCGTCCGGGAGTCGGAAAAACCGCGCTCGGACTCAGCCTTGCGCGGCAGGCCATTCGGCAACGGTATGATGTCGAAAAGGACGCCTGGGTGCAGCCAGGACACCCGGTCGGCTTCTTTTCTCTGGAAATGACGAACGCTCAGATCATGCTTCGACTTCTAGCTTCCGTCGCTAGTGAAAGCCTCCATAAGATCCGACGAGGCGAACTCGATGATTCGGGGCTCGAAAAGCTGCGACGCATCTCGGCCGACGCGCAGGAGTGGCCCCTCTATCTTGATGATTCCGGCGGTCTCACGATCCACCAACTGCGGGCCAAAGCTCGGCGTATGAAGGATCAATACAAAATCGAGCTGTTGATCGTCGATTATCTTCAGCTTCTTCGCTCCGATTCCCCGCAAGCTCGGGAAAACCGCCAAGTTGAGATTGCAGAGATTTCAAGGGGTTTGAAGGGACTCGCTAAGGAGCTCGATATCCCTGTGATCGTCTTAGCCCAGCTCAATCGGCGTGTCGAAGAAGGGAAGGCGGAGCCCGCCCTTCATCATCTGCGCGAGTCGGGCGCGATCGAGCAAGATGCCGACGTGGTCTTGCTGCTCCATCGCCTCGATTCGGAAGGGGAAGTCTCCCCGACGGAGATCCCCTATTCTCTCCACGTGGCAAAGCAGCGGAATGGGCCGACCGACAAGATTGCGATTCGCTTCAATGCGCATTACACCCGCTTCGAGGATCCGGTGCGGCACGGTGGGTAGAAGCGGTCCTTGTGCCTCCCTCACCGGCGGATGTCGCAGACTTCGCATCCAAGGCACACATAAAGACGCCCTTTCCCTCTGTTTCGAGGTTGGACGGATTTCGCCAATTGCCTATAAGCTGGCACTGAGGGTCAACAGGGAAACGCCGTGCACTACTTTTTCTTTCCGCATTCGAGCGCGCGCTCCCCATTGTTCGGCAAGCTGCTTCGACGGACGCGCCGCTTTTGCCTGCGCGCCTCGTTTCTCTTCGGGGACGCCTTAAAGGGCTGGCTTCGCCACAAGGCTCCCAAGATGGGAGCGGCTCTCGCCTGCTACACGATCTTTTCGATCGCGCCGATGATCCTCTTCCTCCTCTCGTTCACGAGCATCTTGTTCAGCATGAAAGAGGCGCAGTCCTACCTCGCCCAGGCGCTCCATGACTTGGGGGGGGCGCCCATGGCATCGGCCGTTCAAATGCTTCTGACCACCGCGTGGCCCCCCCATCCCGGCACGCCGGCGGCTCTGTCCGCGACCATTTCTCTGCTTTTTGGTGCTTCCGGCGTCTTCGTCGAGTTGCGAGACTCCCTCAACACGATATGGGGGGTTGGCGAAAGGACTCACGGCCCTCTTCTTGCGCTGTTCTGGGACCGCGCCGTTTCCTTCGCGATGGTCGCGGTAGTGGGCATGCTGCTGCTCGTCGCCCCGCTCGCGGTCACCACCATGGATGCCCTGTCTCAACCCCTCTCGAGCGCCTTTCCTTGGTATCCCGCCTTTTACGAGGTCGCGCGAGTGCTCACTTCTTTCTTGGTGGTCGTGCTTCTTTTCGCAGTTCTCTTCCGCGTCCTGCCCCAAGGGCCCGTGACGTGGAAGGAGGCTTTTTTCGGGGGAATCGGCACCGCCCTGATGTTTGAAGCCGGTCGTTCCGGCTTGGGCTTCTTTTTGAGTCACAGTTCGATCGCTTCCCTCTACGGCGCCGTGGGATCCCTCCTGATACTTCTTCTCTGGATCTATTATTCCGCTCAGATCTTCTTTCTAGGTGCGGAGCTCACTAGGGCCTATGCCTTCCGTTTCGGCTCCGGTCGTGCCACGCATCGGCGGCATCCCACATGAAGGCTTGCCAGCCGCAGGAGAAGGCTTGTGAGATATGCCGGTTAAATCAGAGAAAAGCGGTTAGGGGGCTCGTCGGGACGGCGTGAGCTTGACGTTGTGGCCGGCCGGATCGGTAGGCGATGCGCCCAGCTTCGACGGCCATCCGGAATGCCCGTGCCAGGGCGCACGGATCCTCGGCGATCGCGATTGCAGTGTTGACCAGGACCCCGTCGGCGCCAAGCTCCATCGCAGCGGTCGCATGGGAGGGGGCGCCCAGGCCGGCATCGACGATGACCGGAATCCCCGCCTGCTCGACGATGATTTCCAACTGGGCTCGAGTCTCCAAGCCGCGCATCGAGCCGATCGGAGAGCCAAGCGGCATGACGGCTCCGACCCCTACCTCTTCCAGCCTCTTCGCCAGGACCGGATCGGCGTTGATGTAGGCGAGCACGACGAATCCCTCCCGGACGAGTAGTTCGGCTGCGAGGAGGGTTTCCACCGGATCGGGCAGAAGGTAGCGGCTTTCCGGATGAATCTCGAGCTTTACCCAGCGTGGCAGCCCGGCGGCGGCACCGAGACGCGCTAGTCGCAACGCCTCTTCCGCGTTGGCTGCCCCGCTCGTGTTCGGCACGATGAGATATCGTTCCCGATCGAGGTAGGAGAGGATGTCCTCCTCTGGTCGGGCTTGTCCTATTTCTGCTCGTCGCAAGGCGACGGTTACGATCTGCGTGCCGCTTTCCTCAAGGGCTTCCGCCATGAGCGCATGCGAGCCGAATTTTCCGGTCCCGATGAGTAGCCGCGAGGCAAAATCCCGACCCGCAATATGCAATGGTTCCGCATTATCTCTTGGTCTCATGGTCGAGCGGGCTACCTTTGCGAGAAAGCCTGTCCTTAAAAGCTCTGAAACGAGCCTTTATCAATCTATAGCACATCCCGCGCAGAAAAGGCAGCGGTCTTTCGCGAAACGGAGCGAGACCGAATCTTCCTCGAATGCGCCCTGCCTTCTCCTCTGCATGCTATTCCGGCAGCCAGTCGACTCCGCCGTTCGCAGGCAGCATTCCCAACTCCTTTCCCCGCCGCAGGAACTCCTCGATTGCCTGCCGGCCTTCGGGGCCGTAATCGAACGTTCGTTCGTTCGCGTACATCTCTACAAACTCATCGAGCTTTTCCGGACTCAGTCCACGGGCAAAACCCGCTGCGTACTCCAGTGCTTCCTGTCGATGCTGCAAGCCCCACCGGATACTCTCCCGAAGCAGTCTCGCGCATTCTCTGGCTAGAGCGATCCCCAGGCCTTTTCGCACCGCGTTCCCTCCCAAGGGAAGGGGGAGGCCTGTCTCCGTTTTCCACCACTGGCCGAGATCCACACAGAGGCTAAGCCCCTGGTCCTCGTAGGTGAGTTGTCCTTCATGAATGACCAAGCCGGCTTCCGCTTCTCCTGCACGAACGGCTTCCAAGATACGATCAAAGGGACGAACGATGAGAGAAAGCTCTTCGGGACGGACTCCGAGGTAGAAGCTCAAGGCCATCACCGCGCTGGTTTTCCGGCCGGGTATGACGATGCGGGCGCGAGCGAGCTCTTCCCGCGTCCTGTTTCTGAGAGCAACCACTCGCGGCCCATAGCCTTCTCCCATGCTTCCCCCACAAGGCAGGAGCCAGTACTTTTGCCGCAGGAAACCATAAGCATGGATCGAAACGGCTGTCAGATCGATGGCTTCCCTCTCGGCCAACTCGTTAAGGCTCTCGATGTCCGTCACTTCCTGGCGAAAACGGAAATTGCCATCCGGAAGCTTTCCTGCGACCAAGGCATAAAACATGAAGGCATCGTCCGAATCCGGAGAGTGCCCCAGGCTGATCTCCTTCTGTCCATTCTGTGTCATTTACCTTTCTATCCCAACGGGCTCCTTGTGAAGTCAATCACCGGATTGATGCGGCTCGTCTTTTCCTGTTTTCCGACCCCCGCACAATTCCCTTGGCTCTCTCGTCTCCTTGCGGCTAAAGATGGTCAAAATCAGGTCTTTCGTCTCCTCCGCGGAGGAAGCCAAGGGGTTCAATCGACTTATGCCGCTTCCTACCCTCCTTGTCACGCATCCTGATTTTGCTCGTCACCGCACCCCCCGCGGCCATCCGGAAAGCCCGGAGAGGATCACGGCGACTCTCCCGCGCCTGCACTCCTCCCTCCCGAAGGCGATTCGCTGGGTCGATCCAGGAACGGGGACAATCGATCTCCTGCGCACCGTCCATACGGAGGCGTACATCCGGCGGGTCGAGCGCGCTTCGCAGGCCGGATTAGTCCTTCTGGACGAGGGAGATACCTACGCCGGTCCGCACTCGTTTGCCACCGCGCTCTTGGCGGTCGGAGCGGCTGCGACCGCGATCGACCAAGTGTCTTCGGAGGAAGCGGCCAATGCTTTTGTCCTCGTCCGGCCACCGGGCCATCATGCCCGTCCCGGTGCTCCCATGGGCTTCTGCCTCTTCAACACGGTGGCCGTTGCGGCCCGTTATGCGCAGAGGGAACATGGTTACCGGCGCATCTTGATCGTCGACTGGGATCTACACCATGGTAACGGGACGCAAGAGATCTTCGAGGAGGACCCGTCCGTCTTTTACGTCAGTCTCCATGAGCATCCCCTCTATCCGGGAACGGGGCAAGCCTCGGAGCGAGGCAAAGGGGAGGGCGAGGGATTTACCTTGAATCTGCCGATGAGGGCTGGATCGAACGATGCTGACTACAGGAGCGTCTTCCGGGAAAAGCTGGTGCCGGCCGCCGATGCCTTTCAACCCAACCTCGTCCTCGTCTCGGCCGGATTCGACGGCCATCGGGACGACCCGTTAGGCAACTTGATGCTCAGCGAAGAAGGTTTTGCGGAAATGACTACCGTCATTCGAGAAATCGCCGATCGGCATAGCCGCGGCAAAATCGTCTCGGTTTTGGAAGGCGGCTATCATCTCGACGCCCTGGCCCGCTGCATTCACGCCCACGTCTGCGCCCTAGCCCAATAACTCCAGCCCGCGTTAGTGACTTTCTCCTACGGCTGGTCTCCGGTGGAAGGGACCCCTTGTTTGTTTTTGAGCCCTTCTAGGTAGAGCGTGATGGCCAGGGCATCCGCGTGGCTCATTCGATAGGGGGGCATAGGTAGCCGCGGATATTTGCCGGTTGGGGTCATTCCGGTCTCCAAGAATTGGACCATGTCCGCCTGGCTCCAACCTTCCGGCAGCCCGGCGATGGGAGGCGCCTCGCGCACGAGCGAGCCGGGGCTTTCCGGACTGAGTCCGGGCACGAATCCTCCCTGCAACCATTTATTGCGGAGCAGATCTCCTCGTTCATTGCGGGGTGTGTGGCACTCGCCGCAAAGAGCGAGGGCCTCCACGAGATACTTTCCATGTTGAATCCGTTCCCCAGTTCGATCTCCAGGACCCTTTTCGGCCGGCCGCTCCCTTTCCGCGGGGTTCGTCTCCATCGGCTCCTCCGGGACTTGCCGGAGAAATTCCTCATCCTGGCCGAAGCAAGCTCGCCAAGAAAGAAGCCCAATCGCCGTCACGAGGAGCCCGACTCGACGCGGCCAGCTAAGAATCATGATTTCTCCCTCCATTCCGGCATGTCGGATTGCATGCAGCGACGGATGGGCGGCGCAGCCAGGCCTTCGCTCCCCGATTGTCCGCACGCAATCGCAGGCAACTTCCTGTCAACCCGGCCTCGGACGCGGCGTACGTCATCGCCTCCGCCACCTCCGCTCCGTGCCCGGCCGCAAGCGCCATCAGGGTCGAGCCCGCTCCGCTAAGATAGAACCCGATCGCGCCGGCTTTGTAGGCGCTCTTTCGTATCGCTTCCCATCCCGTGATTGGTTTGACGCGAACAGGCTCATGCCACCGGTCCTCGAAGAGCCCGCGCAATTCTTCGTATCGACGTAAGCAGACGGCAGCGGCGATCCTTGCTGCTCGCTGCAGGTTCCAAACCGCATCCCGAAGCGAAACGGCTTGAGGCAGGACCGAGCGGGCCCATTCGGTTTCCATCTCCATCTCGGGGACATAGGCCACGAATTCCAGCCTCTTTCCCAACGGCACCCGCGTCTGACCGCCGCTGGTGCAGATCGTAAATCCTCCGAGGATTGCGGCCGCCACATTGTCAGGGTGGCCCTCGAGTTCGCTGCCCAACACCACCAGTTGTTCGCGTGAGAGCGGCCGTCCACTAACCTCGTTCAATCCCACCAAGACTCCCACGCGTATTGCGGCGCTGCTCCCCAAACCTCTGGCGCTGGGCACATCGCCGGAAATGTTGCATTCGAACGGCAGGTTCGGTGCGCCCGCGGCCTTGGCAAACGCCTCCGCAGCCTCTTGCACCATGGGTTGGAGTAGGCCGACGGGTTCCCCGCCTTTGACGTCCAGCACGATCCAGTTGTACAGGCGCAGAGCGGCACCGAATGCATCGAAGCCGGGTCCGAAGTTCGTGGTTGTCGCCGGCACTCGGACACGGCATTCGATCGGCCCGCCCTGCTCCTCCACTGCTCGCCGAGAAGAAGAGTCCATGAATGCCGTAACGACCGTCGGAGGGCCTACTCTATCGCAACGTCCAAGGAAAAATCCATCGCCTTCGCGCTGTGGGTCAATGCCCCCACAGAGATGAAGTCGACGCCCGTCTCTGCGATCGCACGGACGTTTTCCAAGGTGACTCCGCCCGAAGCCTCGAGCTGGATGCGTCCGTCCACCATCTCTACAGCTTTACGTAACTCCTCTACGGTCATGTTGTCCAGCAGGAGCAGGTCGAGCGGGAGGACGCGCAGCTCAGCCGCCTCCTCCAAGCTTTGTGCCTCCACTTCGACGCGGACGAGCGGACGAATGCGGCGGATCCTTTCCGCCCGCAATCCCAGCTCTTTTACCCACGAGTCTGGGTAGGCCGCCTTGAGGAGGACCAGATGATTTTCTTTCACCAGTACATGATCTCCGAGCGAAAGGCGATGATTGGCTCCCCCTCCACAGAGGACGGCGTATTTTTCGAGGGATCGCAATCCAGCAAGCGTTTTCCTGGTGTCGAGCAGCCGAGCGCCCGTTCCGGCGATCTCTTCGACGAATCGCCTGGTAAAAGAGGCAATGCCCGAGAGATGCTGGAGGAAGTTGAGTGCGGTCCTCTCCCCGGCCAAAACCAGTGCTGCCGGACCCGACAGGGAGAGGACCGTCGTTCCCGCTTCCACGACATCGGCCTCTTCACACATCCATTTGAGCTGTAGGCTCCTCCGAGAGATCTCCTCAAAGACAGCCTGCACCACAGGCAGCCCGCAGACGACCCCCTTCTCTTTGGCGACAATCTCTGCCCGGCAGCAGACCCCTTTCGGGAGAAAGCCCGCGGAGGTTAGGTCCCCTTGGCTCAAATCCTCTTGCAGGGCGCGTCGCACGGCGTCCCGCGCCTCTTCTTCCAAAAGTTCCATCGTCTGAGGCTAATGAACCGGACAGAAAGAGGAAAGTTCATCCTGTCGAATGCGCCTTCTTTCCGCTTGCGAGAGCGGCAGCCAAATGTCAAAAGATGGGTTTACCTGGAACTCGTGACGGGTCGTGAACCGCAATCAAGCGGGGAAGCCGCCGGAGATATGACATAGACGAAAAAACCGATGCGGACGAAGCAGCTATGCCCGTTCTGCCAATCGTAGGAGAAAGCTTGTGAGAAACGGTTGCTAGGTTCAGGCTAGACTTCTCCTAAAGCAGGTATTCGCCTGAATCGATTCAATCTCCATGCCCCTCTCTGGGAATCTAAACGAACTCCCTTTCCCGGAGATTCTTCGCCTGTTGCGCGATCGAACAGGGAAAGTAGAGATCGCGGACAAGCTCACGGGAGAGCGGTTTTCATTCTTTTTGTCGGCAGGGAAGCTCGTTTCCGCTTTCGAAGGGGCCGGACCCATTCCCGATGCGCTTGCGTTACATTCAGTGATCCAGCGGTTGTCGATCAATGAACGGGCCTTTTTTCTCTTCGAGGAAAATCCCACGGGCGAGCGGACGGGCCCATTGTCCATCCCGGTCGAACAGATCCTTCTCTCCTCTCTTGCGGCACTCCGATCTCCGGAGCGCTATGCTGCTTATCTCCCCCACCCCGATGCCCGTTTTCGCGCCGCTGCGCAGGCGACTCCGTGGTTGACGGAAGACCTGCTCACCTTCTGGGTCAGCGCGGAACGATTCCTTCGTTCCGGGATTTCCGCGAATGAGATTGCCCACGTCCTTGGGATCCCGCTCCCTCAAGTTCTGCTTGAGCTATTCAAGCTTCGCCTTCTGGGAGTGATCGTTCCGATTCAGCCGCCGCTTGCGCCGGCCATGGGGTCAGCGGCTCGTGCCGCCTCCATTCCGGAGCTTCCCGCAGCCCCTTCCCCTCCGGCCCCGATTGCGTCGTCGCCATCCGGCATGCCGTCTCTTCCCAAAGCGGCACCTCCTCGCTCACTCCTTCCGCCGGCCCCGAACCCCTCTTCGGCGGAACTTGCTGCTTCCCCTCAAAAGCCCGCTACACCCCGGCCCGGCGTCTTGGCGCGAATCGCTGCAGGACTGCGCGGCTTGCTCGAAAAAATGTATGAATGAGACAGCTATTAAGATCCTTGTGGCCGGCCCTTCGGGTGCTGGCAAGACCACCCTTATCCGGACCCTGAGTCAGTCTCCGGTCATCAACACCGACGTCCCCTGCTCGACGACGAAGCGGACGACGACCGTCGCCATGGATTTCGGCCAACTGCAGCTCGATCAATACGCCATTCACCTCTTCGGGGCTCCCGGTCAGGATCGCTTCGATTTTGCTTGGGAAATCCTTCTCGAGGGCTCCCTGGGGCTGCTCCTGCTCGTTTCCGGAAAGGATGCCACTCATTTTCCCCAGGCGCGCCGCATCTACGATTATCTCCTCTCTCGGAACCCGGTGCCTCTGGTTCTTGGGGTTACACATCAAGATCAGCCCAACTGCTGGGAGTGCAGAGAAGTAGCATCGTATCTTGACTTGGATCCGGTGGCTGCCGTTCCGATCAATGCCACCGATCTCGAAAGCGCCACCGAACTGCTGGTGCGCCTCTTCGACTTCGTGGAACGAGCCTAGCCCGCATGTTCTCTGCGGCTGGCCTCCCTCAAGGGCCGGGCGGGGGACACTTGCTTTTCGCTTGTCAAAGGAGATCCTCTCTCTTCCAATAATCGCCCTCAAGACCTTGGGGTCTTGCCGCATTCCCTGGGGGAATATGGATTCCAAATAGAGGAGAAGAACATGGCTGTTGCAGAGGAATTGAATAACGTTTTGAGTCGACTTCGGGCGGCCGTGCCCGAACTGAGCGCGGCGCTGGTCGCTACGACGGACGGGCTCCCCATCGCTCATTCGCTGAATGCAGGGGATGCCAATCGTCTAGCTGCCATGGCAGCGACGGCTATCGGGCTGGGACGACGCATCTGCGAAACATTCGGAGGCGGGGAATTTCGGGAGACGAGCGTTTCCGGAGATCAGGGTCAGATGTACATCTACTCGGCGGGCCCGAAGGCTGTCCTTGGAGTCGTCGGGCGGCTCGGGGCCAATGTAGGACTGATTCACCTGGAAGCCCGCGAGGCGGCGGCGCGGATCCAACAGGTTCTCGAGCAGCGATAGGCCGCAGCGGTCGCGGCTCTCGGAAAGGAGTAGTAAAAATCTGTGGATGCCTCCCTTGCCGAGGTCACATCATCGATTCTAGCCCAGATTCCGGCTGCGGTACGCTTTAGCGAGGCCGATGAGAAACGGATTGGCAGCCTCGCCCCGAGTCTTTTGTCTCTGGAAGATGCCGTAGCCAAGGGATTCTACGACCTTCTTTTCGCACACCCCGAGACCGCGGCGGTCTTTGGTTCGGGCGAGCGGGCCGAGCGCGAAAAGGCGCTGCGCCGCTGGTGGACCCGCACTCTTCTGGGGCCCTTTGATATCGCCTATTGGGAGTGGCAAGCGGCCGTCGGTCTCATTCACATCCGCCGTGGTGTCAGCAATGCGATGATGATCGCCATGTGGGGCTGGCTTCTCAACGCCCTTCAGGATGCGCTTCGAGACGTTCTCCATCTCTCCGCCCTCGAGGCATCGCAGGCCATGGAGTCCCTGCACCGCTTGGCCGCGACGTCGCAGGCCCTGACCGCCGAAAGCTACATGCGGCATTACCTGGCCGCCGTCTCAAAGTCGACAGGGGTCTCCCTGGACCTGATCCAACGTCTGGTCGTCGTCGAGCTGGGCATGCTCGATCCTTCCGCTCCGAGGTGAAAAGCCTCGGTGGACAGAGGCTTCCCCGTCCTCAACTTTTACCTCTATTTTTTCTTTGCATCGGCGGGCGTCCTCTAATACAGGAGGAGGCTCAATGTTTTATCTCGCGACCGCCGAGCCTTCGGGGCAGGTGCCGCTCGTTCATCCGGCGGCTCCGATCCTGTTTTACGTGGGGCCGCTGCCGGTGACGGCCTCGATCGTGCAGTCTTGGGTGATTCTCTTGCTCCTTTTCCTGATTATCCGTCTTGGCACCGCCCGCCTCCAGATGGTGCCGGCCGGCCTGCAGAACGCAATCGAGGCGGCCGTAGAGGGGCTGGAACGCCTCACCCGGGGTCTTGTCGAGCCCAAGGTCGCCGACTGGTGTTTCCCGCTTGTTGCCACCTACTTCATCTTCATTGCCGTTTCCAACCTCACGGGCCTTATCCCCGGGATAGGGACCATTGGATTCGGTGAGCCGAACCCGGGCTTCCCTCTTCCCTTTTCCATCCATCACCCCCACATCTCCCTGCTGCGTCCGCCGACCTCCGATGCCAACATGACGAGCGCGATGGCCGCGATCTACTTTGTCATCAGCCTATACTGGGCGCTCCGATATCATCGTGGTCCAGTGGGCCTACTCGTTCACATCTTCGGAGTGAAAGGCGGTATGAAGGGGTGGATCCTGATCCCGCTCGCCGCCCTCTTTTTCGCCGTGGGACTCATGGAAGCGCTTTCGATCGTCATTCGGGCGATCGCGCTGGCGATGCGGCTCTACGGCAACATCTACGGTGGTGAGTCGGTGCTCGTCCTGATGACGGGAATGTTGGGAGGGCTTGCAGCGGTTCCCTTCTACTTCTTCGAGTTCGCCGTAGCGCTGATCCAAGCCCTCATCTTCACGCTGCTTGCAATCGTTTTCACAGGGACCCTTTGCTCCCATTCCGAGGAGGCCCATAAGTGAGATCCATTTGGGCCGCGGCTTCGGCCCGAAGACCGAACCAGAGAAAGACTAGCTACCATAACAACCTAGGAGAGTAACGCGTATGATGTTCCTTGCGGAAATGAGTGGAAATATTGCTGTGGGTCTTGCGGCGACCGGCGGCGCCATCGGCGTCGGGCTCGCAGCCTTGGGCGCTGCTGGAGCGATCGGCCGCAATCCGGGATCGTTCGGCCTCGTCTTTACGACTGCGCTTCTCGGCATGGCGCTTTCGGAAGGACTGGCGATTCTGGTCTTCTTCGTCGTGGGAAGGTAAGGATCCATGGGGGACGCACTCGTTCAGCTCGGAATCGATTGGCCTAGGTTTATCGCGCAGACGATTAACTTTGCCATCGTGCTCTGGGTCCTGAACCGGTTCGCCTATCGGCCGGTTCTGCGCCTGCTCGAAGAGCGCCGGGCACGCATCGCCGAAAGTCTGCAAAACGCCGAACGCATCCAGAAGGAGCTCGCGGCTGCCGAAGAAGCGCGGCGGGAGATCCTGCTAAAAGCGAACGAGCAGGCTTCCCGGCTCGTTGCCGAAGCCGAGCAGACCGCTAGGCAGCAAGGGGAGAGATTGCTCAAGGAAGCGGCGGAGGAGTCCGAGCGTATTCTGGCGAAGGCTCGGGCTCACGCTGAGCAGGAACAACGGGAGAGCCGCGCCGTCGTTCGTCGCGAGGTGGGAGAGCTCGTGCTCGCCCTCACGGCGAAGGTTTCGGGGAAAGTTCTATCGCCCGAGGATCAGGAACGTCTTCGCGCGGAGACCGTGGCACAGCTGCCCGCTCTATCCCGTGACGACACCCTTTCATCTTCCGCTTTGCAGAGGAATTGAAATTCCACAGTGAAAATCCCCCGACAGGCGCGACGCAAAGCAAAAGTCCTATTCCGGCTCTGTCTCGACGGCGAGACTTTGGATGCCGCGCGAGTGCGCCAAGTCGTGACGGTGCTGCTCGACCAGAAGCCACGAGGCTATCTACCCATCCTGCAGCGACTTCGCCGGTTGATCGCCTACAGGATCGCCGAGAACACGCTCTCGATCGAGAGCGCCGCACCGCTGCCCGATCAGGGTCGTTCCCTCTTCGCCGAGCTCGAAAGCCGGTACGGCGCTGCACTGGAGAAGCGCTATTCGGTGCGCCCCGAGTTGATTGGAGGCATTCGCATCCAAAAAGGAAGCACGGTCTGGGATGGTTCCATCTTCCAGAGGTTGCAAAGATTGGAAGCTTCGCTAAGCTGAGCATCATCCCCTTCTCCACCTAATCCATCTCACCACACTACGATGAGCACCCTACTCCAAGAGATAGAAAATCGCATCGCGGACCTGCGGCGGGAAGTCGCCAAAACCGATGTTGGCACCGTCCGGGAAACAGGCGACGGCGTCGTAAAGATCGAAGGCCTCGGCAACGTAGGCATGAACGAGATTCTCGAGTTCCCCGATCGTCGAGATCCTTTCGGGCAGCCGATCCGTGCCCTGGCCCTCAATCTCGAAGAGACCGAGGTCGGTGGCGTCATTCTCGGGGAGTTCACGCAGATTCGCGAAGGAGATCTGGTGCGCTCGACCGGGAAGCTGCTTCAGGTTCCCGTGGGGAAAGGGCTCCTCGGCCGGGTGATCAGTCCCTTGGGCCAACCGCTTGACCAGAAGGGACCCATCGAGTCGACCGCTTTCTATCCTATGGAGAGGATCGCTCCCGGAATCATTCGGCGCCGCTCCGTGACTCAGCCTGTCCAGACGGGCATCGCAGCCATCGACAGCATGATTCCCATCGGGCGCGGCCAGCGGGAGCTCATCATCGGCGATCGGGCGACTGGGAAGACCACGATCGCGGTCGACACGATCCTCAATCAGGCCCGGCTCAATCGCGCCAACGAGGGAAACCCCGATTATCGCCCTCTCTATTCGATCTATGTCGCCGTTGGCCAGAAGAATGCCAACGTGGCCCGCGTCCTCGATGTGCTCGACTCGCACAATGCGCTTTCCGAAGCCATCGTGATCGTGGCATCCGCTTCGGATCCGGTGACGCTCCAATACCTCGCTCCCTTCGCAGGCGCGGCTATAGGAGAATGGTTCATGGAGAACGGGATGGATGCCCTGGTCGTCTTCGACGATCTCTCGAAGCACGCGGTTGCCTATCGGCAGCTTTCCCTCGTGCTCAAGCGCCCCTCTGGGCGCGAAGCCTATCCAGGCGACGTCTTTTACCTCCACTCTCGGCTTCTAGAGCGAGCGGCGCGCGTCAGTGAGCGTTATGGCAACGGAAGCTTGACCGCGCTGCCGATCATCGAGACCCAGGCCGGCGACGTTTCCGCCTATATTCCGACCAACGTCATCTCCATCACCGACGGGCAGATTTATCTCGAGACGGATCTTTTCTATCAGGGCATCCGGCCGGCGATCAGCGTCGGTCTTTCGGTCTCGCGGGTCGGATCGGCGGCGCAATTGAAAGCGATCAAACAAGTCGCTGGGAAGGTGAAGCTCGAGCTGGCCCAATTCCGGGAGCTCGCGGCCTTTGCTCAATTCGCCTCCGACCTAGACCCCGCAACGAAAGCCAAGCTCGACCGTGGCGCGCGGATCGTGGAAATCTTCAAACAACCGCAATATAGCCCGGTCCCGATCGAGATTCAGGCGGCCACTCTCTGGGGAGTGCAGAACAACTACTTCGACTCGGTTCCGGTACCCAAGCTGAAAACCTTTCAGGAGAAGCTCGTCCAATTTCTCCAAAGCCGTTATCCGGCGGTGCTCGAAGAACTTCGTCAGAAGGGTGCATTCGACGAGGGGATCACCAAGGCGCTAAAGGGTGCATTCGAGAACTTCGCCCAGACTTTCACCGTCTAGCGCGCGTTTTTATCCAGTCCTTCCGCCATGGCCAGCACTCGCGAAATTCGCCGGAGGATCCGGTCGGTGAAGAACACCGCCCAGATCACGAAGGCGATGCAGATGGTGGCCGCCTCCAAGATGCGGCGCGCCCAGCTCCGGGCGCTCGAAGGTAGGCCGTATCAAAAGCTTCTCGAAGAAATCACCAACAGTCTCGTTCCGCAAGCGGGCCAGCTTCGGCATCCGCTGCTTAACCCCCGTCCTGTTCGGCGCCGCGCGGTGCTCGTCGTCGCCACCGATAAGGGCCTCTGCGGCTCTCTGAACACCAATCTATTCCGCGAGCTTTTGCGGCGGCACGGTCCGGATCGGGTTTATGTCAGCGTCGGCCGGAAGGCGAGGAGCTTTCTCGCCAGCCTCCCGAACCCGACAGGAGAGCCTCTCTTGGCCGCGGATTTCGAGTTGCGGGATAACCTCACCTTTCGGGAAAGCAAGCGAATCAGCCGCTTCCTCTTGCAGAAGTTTTCCTCCGGGGAGATCGATGCGATCGACATCGCCCACTCCCACTTCGTCAACGCGCTGGTGCAGACGACCGAGATTCGGTCGCTGGTCCCTGTGGCTCCGGAAATCCTAACGCAGGCAGCGCCCGCGGCAGCCCCGGCGGCACCGGACAATTTCGAGCCCTCCCCCGAGGAACTGCTCGATGCGCTTTTGCCATTTTTTGTCGATTGGAACGTCTATCAGGCGATTCTCGACAATCTCGCTTCGGAGCATAGCGCGCGGATGGTCGCGATGAAGAACGCGACTGAAAATGCGAAGCAACTCGTCGCCGACCTTACCCTTGAGTACAACAGGGCGCGCCAAGAAGGAATCACCCGCGAACTCCTGGAAATCGCCACCGCGCAGCTAGCGCTCGAGTGAAGCCCTACCTGAGAGGAGAAACCGTTCATGAGCACAGGCAGAATTGTTCAAGTAATTGGTCCGGTCGTGGACCTCGAATTTCCGGAAGAAAATGTCCCGGCGATCTACAACGCCCTGCGGATCCGCTTCGAAAGGGAGGGGAACCCCGTCGAGCTCACGCTCGAAACGCAGCAGCATCTGGGCGAAGGATGGGTTCGGGCTGTGGCCATGTCGAGCACCGATGGGCTCCGTCGAGGGATGGAAGCAGAGGACACGGGGCAACCCATTTCCGTACCGGTTGGACCTGCGGTTCTCGGGCGAGTATTCAACGTACTGGGAGAACCGGTCGATGAGCGGGGCCCGGTCGGTGCAACAAAGCAATACCCGATTCACCGTAAAGCACCCGATCTTGCAGCCCAAAGCACCAAGGCAACGATTCTCGAAACGGGGATCAAGGTGATCGACCTGATCTGCCCATTCCTTCGAGGCGGGAAGGCGGGCGCCTTTGGGGGAGCCGGCGTCGGCAAGACCGTTGTGATCATGGAGTTGATCAACAACATTGCCAAGGCACACGGAGGCTTTTCCGTTTTTGCGGGCGTGGGCGAAAGAACTCGTGAGGGGAACGACCTCTACAACGAAATGGCCGAGGCCAAGGTCATCAACCTCGAAAACCCTTCCGAATCCAAGGTCGCGCTTGTCTATGGACAGATGAACGAGCCGCCGGGAGCTCGGCTCCGGGTCGGTCTCTCCGCCCTTTCGATGGCAGAGTATTTCCGGGACGAGATGAACCAAGACGTCCTTCTCTTCATCGACAACATCTTCCGATTTTCCCAGGCCGGCTCCGAAGTGTCGGCCTTGCTGGGACGCACGCCGAGCGCCGTCGGCTACCAACCGACTCTCGCCTCGGAAATGGGAGCGCTACAGGAGCGTATCACCTCGACCCAAACGGGCTCGATTACCTCCTTCCAAGCCGTCTACGTCCCCGCCGACGACCTCACCGATCCCGCGCCGGCGAACACATTCGCACATCTGGATTCCACGATCGTTCTGGAGAGGTCGATCGCCGAGCAGGGAATCTACCCGGCGGTCGATCCGCTTGCCTCCACCTCCAAAGCGCTCACCGCGGATATCGTCGGAGAAGAGCACTACGGCGTCGCCCGAGGGGTGCAGCGCGTCCTGCAACGCTATAAAGATCTGCAGGACATCATCGCGATCCTCGGGATGGACGAGCTTTCCACGGAGGACAAACAGATAGTCTATCGCGCTCGGAAGATCCAACGCTTCCTGAGCCAACCCTTCCATGTCGCCGAGGTGTTCACTGGGACGAGAGGAGAGTATGTGCCGGTGGCCGAAACCATTCGAGGATTCCGCGAAATTCTCGACGGGAAGCACGACGAGGTGCCGGAAGGCAATTTCTACATGAAGGGAACGATCGACCAGGTCGTTGCCAGCGGCAAATGAGCCAACTTCATGTCCAAATCGTCACACCGGAAGGGGTGCGTCTCGCGCAGGACGTAGACATGGTGACCCTTCCCGGGGAGGAAGGGGAGATGGGCGTCTTCCCGAACCATGAGCCTCTGATCACGCGCATTGTGCCAGGAGAACTCATCCTTCACATGGGAGCGGAACGGAAAGTTCTTGCGGTTGGCGAAGGATTTGCTCGGATCTCCGCAGACCGCGTTGCGCTTTTAGCGGACATGGCCCTGTACGAAGAGGAGATCGAGGAGGCCAAGGTTGCGGAAGCTGTGGAGCGAGCGCAGCAGGCTTTGCGTCAAAAGGAGCTTGGCGAAGAGGAGCAGGCGGCTACGGCGGCCATTCTGGCCCGCTCCCTCGTCCAACTGAGGGTGAAGCGCCGGCATCGCCCGGGCTAACGTCTTGTGCCTTCCCCACTCGCTCCGGCCGATGTTCAGATCATCGGCGAGGAACTGGCGATCCGATGGGAGGACGGCAGAGAAACCTTCCTCCGATTGGAGAGTTTGCGGCGCAGCTGTCCGTGTGCCATCTGCCAGGGAGAAAGCACCGCGACAACGACCATGTCTCCCATGCCGACCGCCTACTCCCCAGAAAGCTTCCGCGTCCGATCCATTCAGCCGGTCGGCGGATATGCATTTCAAATTTCATGGGGAGACGGGCATGCGACGGGCATTTACCCCTACTCTTATCTCCTCTCGCTTGCGGAGGAGACGCCACCCTCCAGCTAGAAATTTCCGGCGTGGATTGGACCAGGGCGTTTTCTTGCGCCGCTTGTCGACTCCCCCTATGTTTTCCTCGAAGACCGTGCATTCGGCCAGCCTCCGTTCTCCCGTTCTTGAAGCCGTTCGCTCTGCCGTAGCGAAGCTCCCCTCGCGGCTTCTGGTTGGGGTTTCCGGAGGACTCGACTCCTGCGTTCTTCTCGATGCGCTGGTTCTCTGCAGGAAGCGTCCGATCGTGCTCCATCTGGACCATGGATGGCGTCCGGAAAGCGGGGACGACGCTGCCTTCGTCGGGAGGCTCGCCTCCTTCTATGGGCTGAGCTTCCGGGAGGAGAAAGCCTCCTCGGATGGCCCAAGTTCCGAAGCGATGGCGAGGAAGCAGCGGTATGACTTCTTTGCGCGAGCTTCCCGCTCGGAGGGATGCTGCGATCTCGCCCTGGCCCATCATGCGGACGATCAAGTTGAAACTCTTCTTCTGCAGTTGCTGCGCGGGGCAGGCTCCCATGCCCGAGGCATGCGGGAAACCGAGTCTTACGACGGCTTGCGCCTCCACAGGCCTTTTCTCTGGCTCGAACGAAGCGCGATGCGGGAATATGCAAGGGTTCGCGGCCTCTCCTGGCGCGAAGATCGGTCGAACCAGGAGAGCCGCTACATTCGAAATCGAATTCGGCACGAGCTGCTCCCCTTTCTGGAAAGACGCTTTTCTCCCCATGTTCGCCGTGCCCTGCTTCGCTTCTGCCGAGTCCGAATGGCCGAGGAGGAGTGGATGAACGAGCTTGTTCGTGAAAGGGCTGAGGGAAACAGCCTTTCGATCGTGGAGCTTCGGAACTCCCCCCTCGGCCGGCAGAGGCGGTTGATCCACCTCTGGCTGCGCCGCAGAGGCGTGCCCGACCTCTCTCTGGCCGATGTCGAATCGGTCCGCCGTCTCGCTCACGGAGAGCGGGGCGTAAGGCAGTTTTCTCTCGCCGGCGGGTGGAACGCGGTCCGGAGGGACGGAGAAATCTATCTGAAGCACCAGGCACTTCCGTGCGCCTCAATCAATACTTAGCCCGCTGCGGTCTCGGATCCAGGCGTGGAGTGGAACAGCTCATCCTAGGGGGCAGGGTGATGGTCAACGGCCTCGTTCAAAACCGTCTTGCCCTTAGAGTCGAGCCGGGGGATGCAGTTAGCCTGGACGGCCGGCCAGTGCGACCCTCCTCCACCCTAACCGTCCTTCTCCACAAGCCGAGGGGATTCCTCTGCACGTCGTCGGATCCCCGGGGGCGGCAGATCGTTTACGACCTCCTGCCTCCGCGCTGGAGGACTCTCCGCTACATTGGTAGGCTCGACCGAGAGAGCGAGGGGCTGCTGCTCTTTACGAGCGACGGTCTTCTGATCCAACGGCTGGCTCACCCGCGTCATAAGATTCCGAAGGTCTATGAGGTGGAATGCGATCGCTCATTGGACGCAGCCCGAATCGCTACCCTCCTCCGTGGATGTCGAATCCAAGGGGGCACCGCTCTCCTTGATTCCTTCCAACTCCTTGGCTCCCGGCGCGTTCGGGTCGTGCTTCATCAAGGAATCAAGCGTCAAATCCGGTTGATGTTCCAGTCCATCCACTATAAGGTCATTCGGCTGGTCCGCGTCGCATTCGGCCCTCTCGTTCTTGGGTCCCTTGCTGCTGGCCAATACCGGCTCCTTGCCCACGCCGAAATGAAAGCGCTCCTTGATGCAGCCCCGGATCCGCTGGTCGGCGGAGAGCGGCGCCGCTCGGCCTAGCGCGCTTTATGAATTCCGCCATTCCACCCTGGGGAGGGCGTTTCCAAACGACGCCCGATGCCTTGCTCCGGCGGTTTTCCGAATCGGTCAGCTTCGATTGGCGTCTCTACCGGCACGACATCCGCGGGAGCATCGCTCATGCGACCATGTTGCACGAAGCGGGACTGCTCAGCGCCGAGGAGCGGGAAGAGATCGTGCACGGACTGCGGGCGATCGAAGAAGAAATTGCGCAGGGCACTTTCCCTTGGTCGACCGACTGGGAAGATCTCCACATGAATATCGAGCGGTCCCTGATCGCTCGCACTCCCGCAGGAGCAAAACTGCACACGGGGCGCAGCCGGAACGATCAGGTTGCCACGGCCTTGCGGCTCTGGGTGAAGGATGAGATCGACTCGGACCGGGAGGCGATTCGAGCTGTCCAGCGAGTTCTCGTCGACTGGGCGGAACGGGACGCGAGCGTCCTTCTTCCGGGCTACACCCATCTCCAGCGGGCGCAACCGGTGCTGCTTGCCCACCACCTGCTCGCTTACGTGGAGATGCTCGCCCGCGATTCCGAACGCCTCTACGAGGGACGCCGACGGGCAGATGTGCTTCCCCTCGGAAGCGGCGCGCTTGCCGGAAGCACGATTCCTCTCAATCGCCGGCGGGTTGCGGAACTCCTCCATTTCTCGCAAGTGGCACCCAATTCCATGGATGCGGTGAGCGACCGCGACTTTGTGGTGGAATACCTGTCCGCTCTCGCCCTGCTGGGTGTCCATCTCTCCCGCTTGGCGGAAGACTTGATTCTCTGGTCGACCAGCGAGTTTGGGTTCGTCTCGCTTCCGGAGGCGTTTACTACGGGATCGAGTCTGATGCCTCAAAAAAAGAACCCGGATGCACTTGAACTCGTTCGAGGAAAGGCGGCTCGTCTCTCCGGCAACCTTCTCTCGCTGCTGATCCTGCTTAAAGGGCTTCCGCTCACCTACAATCGTGATCTTCAGGAGGATAAGGAGGCCCTTTTCGACAGCGCCGACACCGCCCTAGGCTGCTTGGAGATCGTGGCGGCGTTGATTCCCGGGGTGGTCGTCCACCGAGAGCGATGCGAGCAGGCCGCCTCCGATCCCGCCCTGCTGGCCACCGATCTCGTCGATTGGCTGGTCAATCACGGA